>NZ_JBQKGH010000017.1:0-26069 GCF_052118905.1 Collinsella sp. LCP21S3_A3
CTCAGCTCCGCACCCTTGCGGGTTCGAATCCCTCCGCATGCCCACAAGAAAGCGCCCCGGGCTGATGAAAGCCCGGGGCGCTCAGTTACCTTGGCTGGGACGGAGGGATTCGAACCCCCAACAGCCGGCACCAAAAACCGGAGTTCTACCGTTGAACTACGTCCCAATGTGTGGTGCTGCCCAAAAGCAGCTCGTCTAGTTTACCTAATCTGCGAGGGCATCGCAAACGCCATCGAGCAGGCGTACGGCGAGTGTCTGGGCATCGCTTGCGGTGAAGGTTCCGTTGTAGCGCGTCATGCCCGTGAGCTCAATGCGGATACGTGCAGGCTTTTGTTGCGCGGCGATATTGGCAGTGCGGATGCGCTGCGCCAGGTTGTGACATTCGGCAAGGGCAATCGTGGCGCGCGGCGCTGCATCTGCGGGCAGCTCATCGCTTGCGATCTCGAGTACCAGGTCCACGTCGGTCGGAACCTCGGAATCGCAAAGCATCATGCCGCTGTTGTCGGTCGTCGCCGTGGCGATGTTCCACATGCGCGATGCAACGCTGCGTGCGATGGGGTCCTCACCGATGACGGCAATCTGGAAGCGCTCGAGCACGTTGGCGGCGCGGGCAAAGCCGATGCGCGACTCGGCCTCGGTAACCGAGGGTTTGCCCTCCCACACGTGATGCAGACGGTTGATATAGGCGTAGGTATCCTGGAATGCCATGCCGTCGGCAAACAGGCCGACATTTTCTTGGAACTGCTGCAAGGCCGCCTCGGTGTGCGGGCCAAAGTAGCCGTCGTCCTCACCGCAGGCAAAACCCAAAACGTTGAGTGCCCTCTGCAGGGCCCGAACGTCGGCACCATGGAAATTGGGCATGCGCAGATAAAGCGTGCGGTCGCCCAGCTTATACGAGGCGTCTACCAGGGCGCTCCAACAGGGGATATCGACGGCGTAGCCAGCGGCAAGGCCGCTGTCGAGCCTAAAGGTGCCAACAGCCTGCTCGGTGGTGGTGCCAAAGCGCTTGTCGGCGACCTCGGCGTCATCGATTGTATAGCCGAGCTGCAGAAGGCGGGACTGGACGTCCTCGACGGCTGCTCCCTGCATGCCCGTTGTGATAGGTTCCATGAACGAACCCCTTTCGGCGTACCATTCGTACTATTTGAGCGTGTGTCGGATAGACAACGCAAAGGGTTGCATAAACATGCACTCAACAGTGTAGCAAGTTGTACCCAAATGCGCTGCTGACAGATTTTATAACCCCCGCTAGTTAAGGCGCTCCACAAAGAAATCTGCCATGGAGTCGAACAGCTCGCGTGCATGCGGGTCGAGCTCGACACCTTCGATAGCGGCCTTGGCCTTGGCAGTCAGGTTGAGTGCGTAAGTGTGGGCGAAATCGACAGAGCCGGTCTGCTGGAAGATCTCCACGGCGCGTGCGAGTTGCGCGGGGTCCTCGGTGCCCGAGGAAAGGATTGCCTCGACTTCGTCGTGATAACGCTCGTCTGACAGGGCATGCACGGCGACGAGCGTGCGCTTGCCCTCTGTGATATCGGTGCGGAAGTCCTTGTTGGCGGCCTCCTTGGTGCCAATAAGGTTGAGCAGATCATCTTGGATCTGAAAGGCAAGGCCCGTGTGCAGGCCAAAGGCACGCAGCGCCTCAATCTGGTCTTCGCTGCCGCCACCGATAATGGCTCCGGCGGCAAGTGGCGTGGCTCCGCTGTAGTACGCGGTCTTGTGCGTCGCCATGTCCAGATAATCGTCGACCGAGATGTCAAAGCGCCCATCGCGGACCCAGCCCAGGTCGAGCGCCTGACCCTCGATGGTGCGAACGATCATCTCGGTGAGCTCGTGGAGCACGCGGAGCTTCACGTCTGCCTCGAGCGTGGGGTCGTCGAGAACCGTCTTGGTAACCATGGTGAGCGCTAGGTCGCCGCAGTTGATGGCAAGTCCCGTACCCTCGGTAAGGTGCATACAGGGCTTGCCGCGGCGCAGCTGGCCGTTGTCGGCGATGTCGTCATGGATAAGTGCTCCCGACTGAAAGTGCTCGATGGCCGCCGCCGCGCTTCGGGCGCTCTCAAAGCTGCCGCCTACCGCGGTGGCGGCGAGCATGCAGATGAGCGGGCGGTGGCGCTTGCCGGCATTGGCCGTAAATGCCGAGAGCGGCGCGTACAGGTAGCGCTCGATATCGGCAGAGGTCGCCTGTCCGTCAAAGAATGTGGCCAGATAGTCGTTAATCTGGTCAAAATGCTGGGCTAAAAAGCTGGTAAACGGACTGGACACGGGTTCTCGCATTCTTTCTTAGGTTGCATCGTTGCGTTATGCAGACAACATATTGCCACATTAGGGCATCGAGCGCGGCGGTTGAAGACGATTGAGCCATGTTGTCGCAAATGCGGCAAGAGGCGCGGCTAGATAAGTCCAAAGTGCTCGAGCGCGGTGACGACGCCGTCGTGGTCGAAGCTGTCGGTGACGTAGTCGGCCTTTTCCTTGAGGAAGTCCGGCGCGTTGCCCATGGCGACGCCAACATCGACCGCCTCCATGAGGGCGATGTCGTTGCTTGCGTCGCCGATGCCGTACACAGTGCCGTGATCTGGCCCCAGGGCGTCAAGCACGGCCTTGATTCCGGCCCGTTTGGTGCACTCGCGAGGCGAGATTTCCGTGACCTCGAGTTCGAGCTCGTTGAGGCAGAGCAGAGGCCCAAGCTCTTCATCTTGGGCGATGCGGTTGGCGAGCGGTGTGGACATAAGAATTTTATAAGCGTTGTAGTGCTTGAGTTGCGTGACGGCGTCGCCCACGGTGCGCGCGTATCCGTACGTCTCGGGGGCATCTGCGCTCATGCGCACGACGCGATCGATGCCCTCAAAGCGAATGACCTCACCCGATTGTTCGAGATAGGGGGCGAGGCGCTGTAGCAGACCGGGGTTTATGGCCGCATTTCGCACGATGCGTCCCTCGAGTTCGGCGTAGCCGCCCGCGAGACATACGATGCCCGCCCACGGCAGCTCGAGCAGCTTGGGATGGATGCAGCTGAGGGTGCGCCCCGTGCAGATAAAGGCTTTGTTGCCGTTGGCGACAAACGTGCGAATTGCCTGTGCAACCGTTTCGTTGGGATAGGGGGAAAGGTCTCGCTCGCCCTCGGGGAGCTCTTGGGCAAGTTTGGGATCTTGCCAGGCAAGCGTACCGTCGATGTCGAAGAAGCAGATATTGCCATGCTTTTTGGCGTCATCGGCGGCATGAGAAAGCGGGGTGGCAAATGCAAAACCCGATTCGAGTCCCATAATCTGATCAAAGTGCTCTTTGACGCGGGGGACCGAGACGCCGATGATTACCTGGGCGGTCTTGCCGGTGACGATGAGGCCTTTGGCGCCCGCTGCGACAAAGGTTGCGTTGCCCGCGACGATAGAAGGGTCCGCAACTTCGACGCGCAGCCGCGTGGCGCAGTTGGTTGCGCCCACAATGTTGGAGACGCCGCCCAGAAGCGCCACAACCTGCTCGGCGAGCAGACGATCTTGTGATGCCTGGCAGTCGGAAGCGCCGGCTTCGGATAAGCGCTTTTCGTCAACGTCGTTTCCCGTCAAGCGCGAGAGCGCCGTGTTGCCGGCAATGTAGTCCTCGCGTCCCGGGGTTTTAAGGTCAAAGGTCAGGATAAGACCTCGAAAGCTCAGAAAGAAGATGACGCTAAAGACGAGTCCGATTCCGAGTGCCAAAAGGTAGGAGCCGGCATGCGTCCGCATGAGCGGGATAAAGTTGAAGGCAGCCATCTCCATAAGGCCACCCGAGAAGATGCCGACGACGCCAAAGAAGTTCATGGCCATGGCAAGGCAGGAGGATAGGACGGCGTAGAGCAAAAAGAGTCCGGGATAGGTGAACATAAAGAGAAACTCGAGCGGCTCGGTGACGCCGCAGACCATCGAGGCGACGATGGCGGGCAGAAGGATGGTCTTGAGGCTGGCACGGCGTTCGGGCTTGGCCGTGGTGTAGAACGCTACGGCGATGGCGGGAAGACCAAAGAGCTTAACCCAACCGGTGGCGGTGAAACCAGCCCAGGGCGCTAGCTCGTTGAGGGGGCGCGTGCTGTGCGAGAGGATGGGAAGCAAGTTGGTCCACGTGGCGTAGATGCCATCGGTAATAACCAGATTGTCGTAGTAGATTGGCATGTAGAGCAGGTGATGCAGCCCCACGGGCTCGAGTGCTCGCTCTAAAAACACGAAGGCGCCCACGCCGAAGGGACCGACGCCCGTAAGTGCATGGCGCAGTGTTTCGGTCATTGCGTATACGATGGGCACGATGGCGGCCGAGATAGCGGCAAGGGCGAATACGGCAAAAAAGCTAATGAGGTAGACCAACGAGGAGCCCGAGAAAGTACCGAGCCAATCGGGAACCTTGGCATCGTAGAAGCGGTCATGGATGGCGACGACGGTGGCCGATACCGCCAGCGGGCCGATAATGCCGGTGTCGAGCGTCTTGATGCCGTCGATGACGGTGATGCCGCTGGCGGAGGTCAAAGACGACGGGTACTTAAGTCCAAGGTTGTCGCCGCTCAGCTTAATGATCTCGCTCAAAAAGAAGCAATAGGCAAAATAGGCCACGAGTGCCTCGAAGCAGCAGCGCGCCGGTTGCTTTTGAGCAAGGCCGATGGGCAGCGCTACGGCAAAAAGCAGTGGGAGGCGTTTAAAGACCGTCCACGAGCCGCGCTGGATGATAGCCCAAAAAACATACCAAGGGGTTCCGTATACGGCGAGGTCGCCGACGATGTCCGCAGACGTTGCGAGGGCGGAGACGCCGACCATAAGGCCCGATATGGAAAACAGCATGGCGGGCGCGAACATTGCCCCGCCAAAGCGTTGGATTTTCTGCAGCATAATATGCCTTCCGGATGCAACATGCTGTGCGAGCAAGAACGTTTAAACAATGAACTCATTGTAGAGGACTGGCTGCCTGCCGCATTGACGGTTTTGATTCGGTCCGATTTGGGTGCCGGGGGAACCGTCGACGGTAAATAATCCGTGCTTTGCCGATAGACGGTTTAAACAACCCCAAGAAATGCTATCGTGCCTAGCCATACATATTCATTAGAGGTGAAGCCATGCCAAAAGCGATTTACGAAGGAATCTACCGCGAGATCCGTTCGCGCATCATTAACGGGACCTATGCGTTTCAGGAGATGCTGCCAACCGAAGCCGAGCTGACCGCAGAGTTCGACTGCACGCGCAATACCGTCCGCCGCGCCTTGAGCATGCTGGCCGACGAGATGTTTGTGCAGCCCATACACGGCAAGGGCGTGCGCGTTATTTGGCTCAAGGGCGAAACCGACATGCTGGGCGCGCTCGAGGAAGTCGAGTCGTTTGGCGAATTTGCAAAGCGCAACAATGCCGTTGCATCGACGGACGTTAAGTCCTTTGAACATCTGGTCTGCACCGAGCAGCTCTCTCGTCGCCTGGGCTTTAAGATGGGCGAGGAGCTGATTCGCGTAGTGCGTGTCCGAAGCCTCAACGGCAGCGCGCGCCAAGTGGACCATGGCTACTTTTTGGAGTCGATCGCCAAGGGTCTGACCCCCGAGATCGCGGCAGAATCTATCTACGACTATCTGGAGCACAAGCGCGGCATCAAAGTGATGGCAAGTCGCCGTACGGTGAGTGTCGAGCTCGCCAACGATGAAGACTGCAGCTATCTTGACCTCGGCAAATACAACTGCGTCGCCGTCATGGAGAGTCAGTCGTACACCTCGGACGGCATCTTGTTCGAGGTGACGCATGCTCGCACACACCCCGAGATCTTCCATTACCGCATCAATTCCAAGCGATAGGTAACAGACGCATAAGCTTGCGTTTCGATATGAAGCGCCCCATGCGGTCGATGGGATATCGGCCGCACGGGGCGCTTTAATTGTTTAGACAATATTTGTCAAGTACGAATGTATCAAGAACCGTTCACCGAAGTTTTTCTACCGCTCTAGTAATACTTGTTCAAACAACTGGCCAAATAGCGTATTGTACAAATCAGAAAAAGGGGCAAAGTCCTCGAGCCAATCTCCGAAGGCGGCGGCAAAGGGTGCCGCCACGGTGTGAAAGGGTGGATTGTAATGAAGAACGAAATGAGCAGAAGGCAGTTCCTGGGCTTCGCTGGCTCCGCGGCCACGGTCTTTGGCCTGGGTCTCGTGGGCTGCGGTGGCTCCGCCGGCTCCGGCTCCTCTGCTTCTGGTGACGCTGCCGAGGTCTACTTCCTCCAATTCAAGCCCGAGGTCGACAAGGAGTGGAAGGAGATCGCCAAGGCGTACAAGGAGGAGAAGGGCGTCGAGGTCAAGATCGTGACTGCCGCCTCCAACACCTACGAGGAGAAGCTCAAGTCCGAGATGTCCAAGAGCTCCGCTCCGACCTTGTTCCAGGTCAACGGCCCCACCGGTCTTAAGAACTGGAAGGACTACTGCGCCGACCTGTCCGATACCAAGGTCCGCGGTGAGCTCGTCGACGACTCCCTGGCTCTGCAGTCCGACGGCAAGGATCTAGGTATCGACTGGGTCCAGGAGAGCTACGGCATCATTTACAACAAGGAGCTCCTCGAGAAGGCTGGCTACAAGGCCGAGGACATCAACTCCTTCGACAAGCTGAAGGCTTGCGCCGATGACATTCAGGCCCGCAAGGACGAGCTTGGCGTTGACGGTGCCTTCACTTCCGCCGGCATGGATGACTCCTCCAGCTGGCGCTACACCACCCACCTCGCCAACCTCCCGCTCTACTACGAGTTCGAGAAGGAGCACAACCAGGAGGATGACGAGATTAAGGGCGAGTATCTCGACAACTTTAAGCAGATCTTCGACCTGTACATCACCGACTCCACCTGCGATCCTTCGCAGCTTGCCTCCAAGACCGGCGACGACGCCACCAACGAGTTCGCAACCGGCAAGGCCGTCTTCTATCAGAACGGCTCTTGGGCCTACGCCGACCTCATCAAGGCCGGTATGACCGACGATCAGATTGGCATGATGCCCATCTACATCGGTGTCGACGGCGAGGAGAACCAGGGCCTGTGCTCCGGCGGCGAGAACTACTGGTGCGTGAGCTCCCAGGCCTCCGAGGATGCCCAGAAGGCTACCGAGGACTTCATGTATTGGTGCGTCACTTCTGAGACTGCCACCAGCATCATCGCTGACAAGATGGGTCTGACTGCCCCGTTCAAGAGCGCCAAGGACACCACCAACGTCTTCTCGCAGCAGGCTGTTGCCATGGCTAAGGACGGCAAGAAGACCGTCGCTTGGGACTTCGTTTACATCCCCTCTGAGGAGTGGAAGAAGAACCTCAAGCAGGCTCTGATTGCCTATGCTGCCGATAACACCAAGTGGGACGGCGTCAAGAACGCCTTCGTCGATGGCTGGAAGACCGAGAAGGCTGCTTCCGAGTAAGCAGTTGCTGCCCAAGCTATCTGACTAGCGACAGGGGGCGGGCAGACGTCGGTTTGCCCGCCCCCTGCATATTGAAAGGACCCTTCTATGGGCAAAGCACTCAAGCGCTGGTGGCCGCTCTTTATGCTGCCCACGTGCCTGGCGTTTATGATCGGGTTCGTGATCCCCTTTATCCAGGGTTTCTATCTCTCGTTCTGCCAGTTTATTACCATTAACAACACGCACTTCGTCGGTATCGAGAACTACGTGCGTGCACTGTCCGATCCGCAGTTTGCCACGTCGTTCTTCTTTACGGTGGCGTTTGCCTTCCTGTCGACGGTGCTCATCAACGTGATCGCCCTCGCCATCGCGCAGGCGCTCACCCGCAAGGCACTCAAGGGCACCAACATCTTCCGTACGATTTTCTTTATGCCTAACCTGATCGGCGGCATCGTGCTGGGCTACATTTGGCAGATTCTGATCAACTGCCTGCTCTCCAACATCGGCGCCGACCTTATCGCCCTTAACTCTGCTGCTGGCTTCTGGGGCCTTATCATCCTGACCCTGTGGCAGCAGGTCGGCTACATGATGATCATCTACATCGCCGGTCTGCAGTCCATTCCGTCCGACTACATCGAGGCCGCCAAGGTCGACGGCGCTACGGCATGGCAGACGTTTTGGAAGGTTAAGATCCCCAACCTGATGCCGACGATCACCATCTGCCTGTTTCTGTCCATCACCAACGGCTTTAAGCTGTTCGACCAGAACCTCGCCCTTACCGGTGGCGCCCCGGCGCACTCCACCGAGATGCTCGCCCTGAACATCTACAACACGTTCTATTCGCGTGCCGGTATCGCATGGCAGGGCATCGGTCAGGCCAAGGCGGTTATCTTCTGCATCCTGGTCGTAGCAATCTCCATGATCCAGCTTAAGGCCACGAAGTCCAAGGAGGTGCAGCAGTAATGAAACGCGATAAGGTTATCAACCGTGCGCTCTCGATTTTCTTTACGATCCTGTCGCTCGCATGGATTTACCCCGTGTTCATGATTGCGCTCAATTCCTTTAAGAAAGGGACCGCAATCAGCACCACCACGGCATTCGATCTGCTCACGCCCGAGACGTTCAACGGCCTTGCAAACTACGTGCACGCCCTTAACGAGCAGGGCTTTGCCTCGGCGTTTATGTACTCGCTCATCATCACGGTCACGTCGGTCGTGCTGATCTTGGTGTGCTGCTCCATGTGCGCTTGGTATGTGGTGCGCGTCAACAGCAAGATCTCGAACTTCTTCTATTACCTGTTCGTGTTCTCGATGGTCGTACCGTTCCAGATGCTCATGTTCACGCTGTCCAATTTGGCGGACCGCATCGGCTTCAACACGCCGTTCAACATCTGCTTTATCTACCTTGGATTTGGCGCGGGCCTAGCGGTCTTTATGTTCGCCGGCTTTGTAAAGAACATCCCGCTCGAGATCGAAGAGGCGGCCATGATCGATGGCTGCAACCCGGTCCAGGTGTTCTTTAAGATTGTCCTTCCCATCATGAAGCCCACCTATCTTTCGGTCGGCATTCTCGAGACCATGTGGGTCTGGAACGACTATCTGCTGCCCTACCTCACCCTCGACTCCACCAAGTACAAGACCATTCCTATCTTGATCCAGTACTTCCGCGGCGGCTACGGTCACGTCGAGCTCGGCCCCATGATGGCCTGCATCATGATGGTCGTTGTCCCCATCGTCCTCATGTACATCCTCTGCCAGAAGTACATCATCGACGGTGTGGTGGCAGGTGCCGTCAAGGGCTGATGCCGTAACCGTTTTGCAAGTTTCTGCGGCGCCCCTCAGCGTGGCGCCGCGTATCGAAAGGTAGAGACATGGCCGAGATCGTTCTCAAGCATGTTCAGAAGGTGTATCCCAACAACGAGTCCAAAAAGAAGGGCTTCTTTGGCAAAAGGAAGAAGACCGAGGAGAAGAAGCACAACCTCAAGGTTACCGAGGATGGCGTGCTCGCTGTAGAGGACTTCAACCTCACTGTTCACGACCAGGAGTTTATCGTCCTCGTTGGTCCCTCTGGCTGCGGTAAGTCCACGACGATGCGCATGGTTGCCGGCCTGGAGGACATTACCTCGGGCGACGTGCTCATCGACGGCAAGCGCGTCAACGATGTGGCACCCAAGGACCGTGACATTGCCATGGTGTTCCAGAGCTACGCTCTGTACCCCAACATGACGGTGTACGAGAACATGGCGTTTACGCTTGAGCTCAAGAAGGTCCCCAAAGACGAGATTGACCGCAAGGTTCGCTCCGCTGCCGAGATTTTGGGTATCACCGAGTACCTCGACCGTAAGCCTAAGGCGCTTTCGGGCGGCCAGCGTCAGCGCGTCGCCATCGGCCGCGCCATCGTGCGTGACCCCAAGGTATTCCTGATGGACGAGCCGCTGTCCAATCTGGACGCCAAGCTTCGTAACCAGATGCGTGCCGAGCTCATTAAGCTTCGCCACGAGATCAAAGGCACATTCATCTATGTTACCCACGACCAGACCGAGGCTATGACCCTCGGCGACCGCATCGTGGTCATGAAGGACGGCGTTGTTCAGCAGATCGCCACGCCGCAGGAGGTCTTCAACCATCCCGCGAACATCTTTGTCGCCGGCTTCATCGGCGTGCCGCAGATGAACTTCTTCGATGCCCAGCTGGTGCGCTCGGGCGAGGGCTTTACCGTCAAGACCGACGACATGAATGTCGCGCTGGCCCCCGAGACCTGCGCTCAGCTTGCGCTTAACTGGGACGGCGGGGATATGAAGGAGATCACGGCCGGCGTGCGTCCCGAGCAGATTCTGCTTGCCGACAAGGGCGAGGAGGGTGCGCTTCAGGGCACCATCGAGGTCACCGAGCTCATGGGTTCGACCGAGCACGTTCATGTGACGTCTCCCGACGGCCAGTTTGTCCTGATCATCCCTGTCGTCGACCTCGAGGCCAGGGGTTCGCTCAAGGCCGGCGACCCCATCTGGTTCAAGTTCGAGAAGAATGCGACCCACCTTTTCGATAAGGTCTCTGGCAAGAACCTTATCTAGGCCCGATTCAATCAGGCCCTCCTTTTGGGCGACTGCGGCTTTGCCATCCTTTTGCCGCAGTCACATATAAGGCTCCCCTCTCGTCCGCTGAGCGAGAGGGGAGCCTTTCTTTGTGCTGGGGCTGTCTGGCCGGTCGTTTGTCTCGATCTGTAACAGGTAGGGCCGATTCCGGACGTTAGATGTTACAGATCGAGACGGTTCCACTGAGCTAACCATTTCATCTAAATCTGTAACACCAGAGGCGAATTTCAGCTGCTAGATGTTACAGATTGAGATATTGCTGCAGGACGATTCCGTTTGTCTCAATCTGTAACATCTGGAAGGTCAATCAGGGTCTAACTGTTACAGGTTGAGACAAACCCCCGTGGGAGGTCCGGTATGTCTTGATCTGTAACAGGAAGAGCCAATTTTGGATGCCAGATGTTACAGATCGAGACAGTTCATCGGGACAATTCTGCTTGTCTTGATCTGTAACAGATAGACCCAGTTTTGCCGTCTAGGTGTTACAGGCCGAGATTATTTGGTCGAGACAAATCACAGGCCGGCGTATCGGCACAAAAAACGGAGCCGTGTTGCCACGACTCCGCTTTCAAGAGGATGGGTAAAGGAAACGAAATTAGCTCAGGTGCCAGATCTCGTCGTTGTACTGGGAGATCGTGCGGTCGGACGAGAAGGTGCCGGCGTTGGCGATGTTGATTAGCGCCTTGCGCATCCAGGTGTCCCGGTCCTCGTAGTCTGTTAGCACGCGCTCCTTGGTCTGGATGTACTCCTCAATGTCGAGCAGGGCCATAAACCAGTCCTTGCCCTTAATGTCGTCGTGCAGACGCTGCAAACGCTCGGCATTGCCCGTTGCCATAAAGGCGGGGTTGGTGATAAAGTCCACCAGCAGCTTAATACCGGGCTTGCGGTAGAGCGCGCCGGCGTTATAGCTGCCGTCGGCGTAGAGCTGCTCGACCTGTTTGGACGAGGCGCCAAAGGTGTAGATGTTCTCGTCGCCCACGAGTTCGGCGATCTCGACATTGGCGCCGTCGAGCGTGCACAGGGTCAAAGCACCGTTGAGCATGAACTTCATGTTGGAGGTGCCGCTCGCCTCCTTGGAGGCCAGGCTGATCTGCTCGGAGATGTCGGCGGCGGGAATCACGCGCTCGGCAGCGGTGACGTTATAGTTCTCGATCATGACAACTTGCAGGTAGGGAGCCACGTCGGGATCGTTTGCGATCCACTGCGACAACGTCAGGATCAGATGGATGATGTCCTGCGCGATAGTGTAGGCAGGTGCTGCCTTGCCGCCAAAGATGATGGTGACGGGGTGCTTAGGTCTATTGCCGTTCTTGATGTCGAGGTACTTCCAGATGATGTAGAGCGCGAGCATCTGCTGGCGCTTGTACTCGTGGATACGCTTGACCTGAACATCGATGATCGCGTTGGAGGGAATGGTCACGCCCTGCTCGAGCGCCATGAACTGGCGCATGATGGCCTTGGCCTCGACCTTGGTGGCGGCCAGGCGCTCAAGAACGTCCTTGTCGTCGGCGAATTCGGCGAGCTTGCTCAGGTCGCCGGTGCTGCGCCAATCGGTACCGATTACATCGTCGAGCAGGCTGGCAAGTGCGGGGTTGGCTCCCTGGATCCAGCGGCGGAAGGTGATGCCGTTGGTCTTGTTGGAGAACTTTTCGGGATAGATCTCGTAGAACGGGCGAAGCTCGGTGTCCTCCAGGATCTTGGTGTGGAGGGCGGCGACGCCGTTGATGGAGAAGCCAAAGTGGATGTCCATGTGGGCCATGTGTACGGTGTCGTATTCGTCGATGATGGCGACGCGTGGGTCGCCATGCTCGGCCTTGGCAATCTCATCGAGCTTGACGATGATGTCGGCGATGGCAGGGGAGACCTTCTGCAGGCTGGTGAGCGGCCATTTCTCGAGCGCCTCGGCAAGGATCGTGTGGTTGGTGTAGGCGACCATGGATCGCACGATGGTAACGGCTTCGTCAAACTCGATGTCGTGCTCGGTGGTGAGTAGGCGGATGAGCTCGGGAATGACCATGGTGGGGTGCGTATCGTTGATCTGGACCACGGCGTAGTCGGCCAGATCGTGCAGGTTGCTGCCGCGTTCTACGGCCTCGTCGATCAGGAGCTGGGCGGCATTGCTCACCATGAAGTACTCCTGGTAGATGCGAAGCAGGCGGCCCTGCTCATCGGAATCATCCGGATAGAGGAACAGGGTGAGGTTCTTGGCGATCTTGGTCTTGTCGAAGTCGATGGAGCTGCCGGGGACCAGGCCCTCGTCGACACTTGCCAGGTCAAACAGGCGCAGGCGGTTCTTGGTGGGCTGGCCATAACCGGGCACATCGATGTTGACGAGCTTGGAGGTGACGGCAAAATCACCGAACTCGACGGTGTAGGAGCGGTTGTCATCGATCAGGATGTCCTGCTCGCCGAGCCACTCGTCAGGGACGGCCTTCTGCTGGTTGTCGGCAAAGCGCTGGCGGAACAGGCCGTAATGGTAGTTGAGGCCCACGCCGTCGCCGGTAAGGCCCAGCGTGGCAATGGAATCCAGGAAGCATGCGGCCAGGCGGCCCAGGCCGCCGTTGCCGAGCGAAGGCTCGACCTCAAACTCCTCGATCTTGTTGAGGTCGTGGCCGGCGGCGACGAGCTGGTCCTTAACCTCGTCATAGATGCCGAGGTCGATCATATTGTTGATGAGCAGCTTGCCGATCAAAAACTCGGCAGAGATGTAGTAGAGCTTTTTCTTGCCGTTGTTGAGCGGACAGGCGGCAGAGCGCTCCTGCACGAGCTTGACCAGCAGCTTATAAATACGACGGTCATCGAGCTGCTCGAGCGAGGTGCCAAAGGACTGCTCGGCGAGTTCTGCGAGGCTTATACGGGGCATGTTTCCTCCTGTGGTGAGTCGACTACATGTCAGAAATTCAAAAGAAGCCCGCGCGAGGGATTGGGATGGCCTCGCGCGGGAAAAGCGGTCGCGTCCACACGGTGGGGTGGGGTCGGGCGCGGTGGCTCCTATTGGGGAAGCTCGATTTCGGCTTCCGACGGGATGCGGAAGTAGGTCTCGGTCCAGTCGGTGAGCTTGCGCTCGAGTTCGCGGGTGATGGCGCCATCAAGCATGCGCCACGTCCAGTTACCGCCCAGGGTGGCGGGGGTGTTAATGCGCGCCTCGTTGCCCAGATTGAGCAGGTCCTGCATGGTGTAGATACAGGTGTCACTCACGCTGGCGGCGATGGTGCGGTTGAGCGCGTCGGCCATGGACTCGCCTGCCTGCTGGTGGGTATACAGGGCCGCCTGCTCGCGCTGACGCGGGGTGGCCGTTCCCTCATACCAGCCGCGTGCCGTTTCGTTGTCATGCGTTCCGACGTAGGCGACGGTGTTGGCAATGTAGTTGTGCGGCAGATAGTAGGAGTTGCTGCCCTCAAAGGCAAACTGCAGGATCTTCATGCCGGGGAAGCCCGTGGTGTCGCGCATGTCGATGACGCCGGGGGTAAGAAAGCCCAGGTCTTCGGCAATGATGGGAAGCGTGCCGAGCTTTTCCTTGAGCACCTTGAAGAGCTTGAGGCCGGGTCCCTGCGTCCATGAACCATATGACGAATCGGGAGAGGAGAACGGCACCTCCCAAAAGGCTTCAAAGCCGCGGAAGTGGTCCAGACGGATGATGTCGTACATGTCGAGGGCGGCTCGGACGCGGTCTTCCCACCAGGAGAAGCCGTCTGCTTCCATAGCATCCCAGTCATAGATGGGGTTGCCCCAGTACTGGCCGGTGGCCGAGAACTGATCAGGCGGCGTTCCCGCGACGCTGACGGGATTGCCGGCGGCGTCGATCTTAAAGAGCTCGGGCATGGCCCACATCTCGACGGAGTCGCGCGAGACATAGATGGGCAGGTCGCCGATGATCAGGATGTCGTGCTCGTTGGCATAGGCCTTGAGGCGGCTCCACTGGCGATCGAAGAAATACTGCGTCATCTGGTGGTAGAGCATGCGCTCGGGATGGGTGGCGCAGACCTTGCTGGATGCCTCGCCGCGGCGGCGGAGCTCCTCGGGCCACTCCCAAAAGGCTTTGAGTCCGCACTCCTCCTTCACGGTCATAAACTCGCAGTAGGGAAGGAGCCAGTCCTCGTTTGCCTGGATAAAGTCGTCGAAATCGGCCGGCTTGTCGGCAGCAAAGCGCTCAGCGGCTCGATCGAGAATCTGACGGCGGCCAACAAAGATGGCGCCGTAGTCGACGTTGCTGGGGTCGGAACCAAGGAAGACGCCGTCGATGTCACGCTGCTCCAGATAGCCGGCTTCGATAAGCTCGGCAAAGTCGATCAAGTTGGGGTTGCCTGCGCGGGCCGAGAACGACTGATAGGGCGAATCGCCATAGCTGGTCGTCGTAAGGGGCAGGATTTGCCAGTAATGTTGTTTGCACGAGGCGAGAAAATCGACGAAGTCGTAGGCATTCCAGCCAAAGCCGCCGATTCCGTATGGTCCGGGCAGAGATGAGACGGGCATGAGGACGCCGCTTGCACGCTCCATGAATGCGCTCACCAACCTTCTTGTTGTGGGGTCGGCCTGCCGATGGGTGTGCAGTCCGCCTCCGATGTTCTGATTCGATACACCTATTGTATACATGTTGTTTAAACATGTATACGCAAGATAAAAAAGTTGGTCGATTTTCGGCGAATGGTTACATGCCATGAAAAAGCCCCGGTCTCACATCGTGAGATCGGGGCAAGAACGGTATGTAGGTTTTTGCTACTCGGCGTCGGCGAAGCCGTTGGGGTTGTGGCTCTGCCAGTTCCAGCTGTCGCGGCACATGTCCGCGATGTCGTACTGTGCCTTCCAACCCATCATGCGCTCGGCCTTGGAAGCGTCGCACCAGTTGGCGGCGATATCGCCGGCGCGGCGCTCGCGAATCACGTAGGGCAGCTCCTTGCCGCAGGCCTTGGAGAAGGCGGCGACGACCTCGAGCACCGAGGTGCCGGTGCCGGTGCCCAGGTTGAAGATCTCAACGCCGGTCTTGCCGTTCATCCAGTTGAGGGCGGCCACATGGCCCGATGCCAGGTCGCACACATGGATGTAATCGCGCACGCCGGTGCCGTCGGGGGTGGGGTAGTCGTTGCCAAAGACCTGAACGGCCTCGAGCTTGCCCACGGCAACCTGCGCGACATAGGGCACCAGGTTGTTGGGGATGCCCTTGGGGTCCTCGCCGATCAGGCCCGACGGATGGGCGCCGATGGGATTGAAGTAGCGGAGCAGCACAACGTCCCACTCGGGATCGGCGGTGTGAACGTCCATAAGGATCTGCTCAATCATCCACTTGGTCCAGCCATAGGGGTTGGTCGCAGGCTTCTTGGGGTCTTCCTCGGTGACGGGCGGGTTATCCGGATCGCCGTAGACGGTCGAGGAGCTCGAGAAGATGATGGACTTGCAGCCATGGTTGCGCATAACGTCGACGAGCACCAGGGTGTTCTCGATGTTGTTGTGATAGTATTCGACGGGCTTGCTCACCGACTCGCCGACGGCCTTAAAGCCGGCGAAGTGGATGACGCGGTCGATCTGATGGGTATCGAAGATCTTGTTCATGGCATCGCGGTCGAGCACGTTGGCCTCGTAGAAGGTGAGGTTCTTGGCGGCCTTGTCGCCCACGATGGTCTTGACACGGTCGACGGCGACGGCGCTGGAGTTGGAGAGGTCGTCGACGATGACGACCTGGTAGCCACCCTCGAGCAGCTGAACGACGGTGTGCGAGCCGATAAAGCCGGCGCCACCGGTTACGAGGACGCAGGTGTCTTTGGGGTCGAGTGCTTTGGACATGTAGTCTCCTATCGAATCAGGAACACTTCCTGAGGGAGTATAGCGCAGGCAGGGGCACCCAAAACGTGCAGGGCAGGAAAAGCAGACGAACATGCTAACGTACTCATGGAAATGTTTGGCGTGGGCATAACCTTGACTTTGACGTTTGCATACGAGCCGCCGACCATGGGGTTTGCTGCCGTTCGTGGAAATCGTTGGGACGAGCGCGATGTACGCTAATATGTATGAGTTGAGCGACATATAAATAAACATGTAACGGAGTAGATATGTCACCAAACAGCGATTCCATCCTTTCCCAGGAGCTTTCGCGTCGCACTGCCCTCAAGGCCTTGTTCGGCGCCGCTTCTGCAGCCGTTCTTTTTGGTCTGCCCGCTCGCGCCCATGCTGCGGAGGCCACCAAGGAAACCACCGACAAGCTCAATGCGGCCCAGGCTCAGCTTGACGAGGTCCAGGCCCAGCTCGACAGCATCGCAAATGAATACGCGGCGCTGGCCAACAAGAACGCCCAGACCCTCAACGATATCGAGAGCGTACAGGGCCAGATTGACAGCACGCAGGCGCAGATTGACGAAAAGAAGGCCGAGCTCAAAAAGAAGCGCGGCGATCTTTCCGATCGCGTTTCCGCCAGCTATAAGTCGGGCGGCACCAACATCCTGTCGCTGCTGCTCGCCTCGGGCTCGTTTGAGGAGCTCGTCGCCAATGCGCACTATGTTGAGAAGATCAACAAGAGCGACCGCGACGCCATCGAGGATATCCAGACCATCCAGAAAGAGCTCGATACGCAGAAGTCCGAGCTCGAGTCGCAAAAAGCCGACTTGGAGAGGCTCAAGGACCAGCAGACTGCCCAGATGCAGGACATGCAGGCCAAGCAGCAAGAGGTCCAGACGGTTCTGAACGGCCTCTCCGACGATGTCAAGGAGCTCATGGCTCAGCGCGATTCCGAGATTCTCGCTGCCGCCCAGGCTGAGGAGGCTGCCAAGAAGGCTGCCGCCGCTGCGGCTGCCGCAAACAAGAACAATTCCTACTCGGGTGGTTCAAACTCGGGTGGCGGATCGTATGCGCCCGGAAATCCGCAACAGAATGCCGGCTCGGGCAAGCAGCAGGCTGTCGTCAACGCATGCTACTCCACGCCTTCGCCTGGCCTAAACTGGTGCGCCGCCTGGGTCACCAACGTCTTCCGCAACGCCGGCGTGGGCTACTTTGGCGGCAACGCGTGCGACATGTTTAACGCCTGGTGCTACAGCTCCGATCGTTCGGCGCTGCAGGTGGGCATGATCGTGGCCGACTCGTCGCACAGTGGCACCGGTATGCCGGGTCTGCTGTACGGACACGTGGGCATCTATGTTGGCGGCGGCATCGTTATGAGTAACGAGGGCGC
Source organism: Collinsella sp. LCP21S3_A3 (assembly GCF_052118905.1). NCBI lineage: Bacteria > Bacillati > Actinomycetota > Coriobacteriia > Coriobacteriales > Coriobacteriaceae > Collinsella > Collinsella sp. LCP21S3_A3. The sequence continues at coordinate 17,608 of NZ_JBQKGH010000017.1, forward strand.
TATCACGTCGAGGTCGCTTGACTCGTTCATTGGGTTCTACGGCACTGGCTCTGGCGTGCGCTGGGGCTGGCTTGGCGGTATTGCGCTGTCGTAGCTGCGGCTTGGTCCGGGACAGTCCGAGAGGCATAAGGTTGCCTGCTCGGGCAGTCCTGCGCAAGACGAAGGCCACATTAAGTGGCCTTCTTTGCGTGCGGAACTCGCGATCAACCTTATGCCCCGCCCACAGTCCCGGACCTTCCGGGCTCAAGGCGCGACACACCGGACTGGTTGTCTGAATTAAAGAAAGTGAAGGCCCCTTTTGGGGCCTTCTTTTTATAAAAATTCGCCTACTCGGTGGACTTCGGGTTCTAGGTCTACACCGAATTGGTCTTTGACGGTTGCTTGGATGTGGCGGATGAGTTCGTCGACGTCGGCGGCGGTGGCGTGGTCGGCGTTGACGATGAAGCCGCAGTGTTTTTCGCTCACCTGGGCGCCGCCGACAGCATGGCCGCGCAGCCCGGCGTCCATGATGAGCTTGCCGGCAAAGTGGCCCTCGGGGCGCTTGAAAGTGGAGCCGGCGCTCGGTATGTCGAGCGGCTGCTTGTCCTCGCGGCGTTGGCGGTAGTCGTCCATGTCGGCCTTGATCAGCGCGGCGTTGCCCGGGGCGAGATTGAAGGTGGCCGAAAGCACGATGAAGCCGTCGTCGGCGATGCGGCTCTTGCGATAGCCCAGATTGAGCTCGTCGACATCGAACTCGATGACGCTGCCGCTACCGCGGGTGCCGTCGTCGAGCATGCGGGCGGGCTTGTAGACGCGTACAGACTCCAGCACGTCGGCCATGCAGGCACCGTAGGCGCCGGCGTTCATGTAGCAGGCGCCGCCGACCGATCCGGGGATGCCCGAGATGGGCTCCATGCCGGTGAGACCGGCCTCGGCTGCCGCGGCCGCAACATCCGAAAGCAGCGCACCGGCTGCTGCCGTAACGTGCGTGCCGTCGACGGTAATGGCGGAGAGGCCCTCGCCTAGCGCTACGACGACGCCGCGTATGCCCTTGTCGCCGACGAGTAGGTCGGAGCCGTTGCCCACGATGGTGAGTGGCAGATCGCAGCGATAGCAGGTATCGAGCGTGGCGACGAGGCCCTGCTCGGTGTCGGGCGTGACAAAGACGTCGGCCGGGCCGCCAATCTTAAACGTGGTGTGCTCGCGCATGGGCTCGCTCATCAACACGTTGTCCTCGCCGGCAACGCCAGCGAGCGCGCACAACAGGTCCTCGTTAAAAAAGTCGTTCTCGTGCATCCGAATATCCGCCTTTTGGTGGTCGTTGTCATCAATCGATTGCAATATACCCCACCTGGACGTATTTGGTGCGCTGGCGGCGATAAAACAGCCGTCTACCGGATTGGTAAAGTGTTTATCATCGAGGTAGAGGGGCAGTCGCTATACTTTCAAGAGATTGCGCGTAAACCCGGAAGGAGCGAGATGGCCAACAAAGTCACCCTCAAGCAGATCGCCCAGGAGGTGGGGCTTTCCCCCTCGTCGGTCTCGCTTGTTCTCAACAATCGGCCTTGTCGCATCTCGGAAGAAAACCGCAAGCTCATCAAGGAGGTCGCGGCGCGCAACCACTATGTTCCCAACCAGATTGCGCGCAGCCTGGTCATGCGCGAGTCACGCACCCTGGGCCTTATCGTCCCCAACATCGAGAGCCGATTTTTTGCCTCACTTGCCGGTAGCTTGGAAAAGCGCTGCCGCGAGGACGGCTATGCGCTCTTTATTACCAGCTCGGGCGGAAGCGCCGACGATGACTTGGAACTGCTGCGCCAGCTGGTGACGCGCGGCGTCGATGGTGTCTTCCTGGTGGTAGGCGACGAGTTCTCGGACGACCGTGCCCTGCGCGAAGAGGTCAGCCATCTACCCATCCCTGCCGTGATGGTCGACCGCGCCATTGAGGGGCTCGAGTGCGACAAGGTGATGTTCGACCACGAGATGGGTGGCTATATGGCTACCCGCTATCTGATCGAGCAGGGCCACCGTCGCATTGCCTGCTTGGTTAATGCGCGTCGTTCCAATACGGGTCGCAAGCGACTTGCCGGCTATGAGCGCGCGCTGCGCGAGGTTGGCCTGCCTATCGACGCGCGTTTGGAGTTTGAGAGCGAGTACTACATTCCGAGCGCCTACGAGGCCTCGGAGGCGGTGCTCGCAACCGATGCCACTGCCGTATTCGCGAGCTCGGACAACATTGCCCTCGGTCTGCTCAAACGTTTGCACGAGATGGGGAAGAGCATCCCGGGCGATATTTCGGTGGTGAGCTATGACAACTCGGCGGCCGACGTTCTCTTTGAGCCGGCGCTGACCGCCATTGAGCAGGATCCTGGTGTCCTCGCGGAACATGCTTTTGGCTGCATGTCCAAGCGTCTTGCCGGTAGGGGCGGTAGGCGTGCCGAAGAGGTCGTCCTGGAGCCGGCGCTTATCGTTAAGGGCAGCGTGCTCGAGCTTACTAAACATAACTAAACACGTTTATCAATTTGCAGAGACCGAATGTGGAGCACCTGTGGCAGACAATGCCGCAGGTGAATGTTGCGTTTTGTTGATCGATGTGATTGATAAGGGTGATAAAACGTTTTTTCACCCTGATAAAACGTTTTAGCAAATATACTAGTCCCAACGAATGGTTGCCGTATTGGAGGGCGACCGCACAGCGGAGGGACATAAACAATGGCTAAAACACTGGGGACGCCGTGGCAAAAGCTGGGCCACGAGGTGCCGGCTTCCGAGCTCGAGGGCGTCGACCTGTATTGGCGTGCATCGAATTATCTGTCCGTCGGTCAGATCTACCTTCGCTCTAACCCGCTCATGCGCCCCGACTTTGTCGATGAGAAAACCGGCGAGGTGCGCGACTTTGGTCGCCCGGACGTTAAGCACCGCCTGGTCGGTCACTGGGGCACCACGCCCGGCATCAACTTCCTGTTCGGTCATGTCAACCGCCTCATCGCCGATCACAACCAGAACGCGATCTTCTTGATGGGCCCGGGTCACGGTGGTCCCGCTGGCACCGCCCAGTCGTTGCTCGATGGTACCTACCGCGAGATTCGCCCCGACATTACCAATGACGAGGCCGGCCTGCAGAAGTTCTTCCGCCAGTTTTCCTACCCCGGCGGTATTCCGAGCCATTTTGCGCCCGAGACGCCTGGCTCCATCCACGAGGGCGGCGAGCTCGGCTACACGCTCAGCCACGCCTACGGTGCCGTCATGGATAACCCGAGCCTGCTGGCCGTGGCTGTGGTGGGCGACGGCGAGTCCGAGACCGGTCCGCTCGCGACCTCTTGGCAGTCTAACAAGCTCGTGAACCCGGCAACCGATGGTATCGTCCTGCCGATCCTGCACCTCAACGGCTACAAGATCGCCAACCCCACCATTCTTGCCCGCGTGTCCGACGAGGAGCTCGCCAAGTTCTTTGAGGGCATGGGCTATAAGCCGCATTTCTTTGTCGCCGGCTTTGACGACGAGAGCCACGCGAGCATTCATGCGCGTTTTGCCGCCCTGTTTGAGCAGGTCTTCGATGAGATCTGCGACATCAAGGCCACCGCTATGGCTCAGGCCACTGCGGGCGAGACCGTGGTCCGTCCAGCCTATCCCATGATCGTGTTCCGCACGCCCAAGGGTTGGACCTGCCCCAAGCAGATTGATGGCAAGAAGACCGAGGACTCCTGGCGCGCCCATCAGGTGCCGCTCGCGAGCGCCAAAGATACCCACGAGCACTTCCGCGTGCTGCGCGAGTGGCTGCGCTCCTACAAGCCCGAGGAGCTCTTTACGCCCGAGGGCCAGGTGCGCCCCGAGGTGACGGCCTTTATGCCGACCGGCGAGCTGCGTATCGGCGCCAATCCCAACGCGAACGGCGGCAAGGTACGCCGCGAGCTCGAGCTTCCCGATATTCACGCTCACGAGATCCCCGTCGCAAGTAAGGGCCACGGCTGGGGCTCCACCGAGGCCGCCCGCGTCTTTGGTGAGTACACTGCCGATGTTCTGGCCAAGAACATGGATGATTTCCGCATCTTCGGTCCCGACGAGACCGCGTCCAACCGCCTGCAGGCTGCCTATAAGGTGACCAAGAAGCAGTGGGATGCCGGTTTCTACGAGGACGATGCCAACGACGAGCTACTGGCCGGTTCCGGTAAGGTTGTCGAGCAGCTGTCCGAGCACCAGTGCGAGGGCTTCCTCGAGGCCTACGTGCTCACCGGCCGCTCCGGTGTGTGGAGCTCCTACGAGAGCTTTGTTCACGTGGTCGATTCCATGGTCAACCAGCACTGCAAATGGCTCGAAGCAACCAAGCGCGAGATTCCGTGGCGTGCTCCTATCAGCGGCCTCAACATTTTGCTGTCGAGCCATGTCTGGCGCCAGGACCACAACGGCTTTTCGCACCAGGACCCCGGCTTTATCGACCTGCTGCTCAACAAGGCCAACGACACGCATGTCGTGAATGCTTATTATCCGGCCGATGCCAATATGGCCCTTGCTGTGGCCGAGCGCGTCTACCAGTCCACCGACTGCGTCAATGCCATCTTCTGTGGCAAGCAGCCCGCCCCCACCTTCCAGACGGTCGACGAGGCCAAGTCTGAGCTCGCCGAGGGCGTAGCGACTTGGGAGTGGGCATCGACTGCCGACTCGCTCGCCGAGGCCGACGTCGTGGTCGCTACTTGCGGTGACGTGCCGACGCTCGAGGCACTGGCCGCAACCGATATGCTGCGCGGGCTGGGCATCAAGGTCTGGTTTGTCAACGTAGTCGATCTGCTCAAGATCCAGAACGTCTGCGAGAACGACCAAGCCATCAGCGATGAGCGCTGGGCTGAGTTGTTTGGCCGCGGCGAGAAGCCCGTGCTCTTCGCATTCCACGCTTATGCCGGCACGATTCGCCGCCTGATCTGGAACCGTCCCGGCCACGATGCCTTCCGCGTTCACGGCTACGAGGAGAAGGGCTCCACGACCACGCCGTTTGACATGCTGCGCCTGAACAACATGGACCGCTGGGCCCTGGCCGCCGACGTGCTGCGCATGGTCGACGCCGATAAGTTTGCCGAGCAGATTGATGAGTGGGAGGCCTTCCGCACCGAGGCCTTTGAGTTCGCGTGCGACGAGGGCTTCGATCACCCGGCCTTTACCGACTGGGTCTGGCCCGACGCCGCAGCCGCAACCGCTGCTGACGGCGTACTCTCCGCAACGCAGTTAACTGCCGGCGACAACGAATAGCATCCGGGACGGTCTCGCGCTGGGGCCGCCTCCGGGCGGGTGCCTTCCTCTGAGAAGTGGGCTTCGCGAACTTCTCAGAGGAAGACACCCGCCCGGAGGCGGCCCTCTCGACCGTTTCGATATGCGGGGGCTGATTCTTTTTTATGTAATGGGGACCTTGCTTATGCTGCCTTAGAAGCCGTGCATCTAACTATGGTCAGCCAAGATTGCATTGCCGGGGCCGGGGAGGCATGCTTTGTTTTGAGAAGTTCGCGGAGCCCACTTCTCAAAACAAAGCATGCCTCCCCGGCCTCGTCCGTGAACTTTTCCGCTGGGCGAGCCATGGACACCACGCACCGATGCGGTAAAGCGGCGGCTTGAAATTGGTGCTATATTCAACTTGAGTTGTTTAATACTAGTACGGGAGGCTGATATGGGGCTGTTCAAGAAGAAAAACCCGCAGGATGCCTTTGATCCCGATGTGTTTACCATCACGGATACGATTTTGGACCCACCGCGGTTTACACTTTTGCCGGCTATCTACCAGGACGCCACGCGCCGCAAGTGGGCCGTGCATCAGCGCGGCGGCGAGCCGAAGATTTTTGACTATGCGGACGTGCTGCAGTGCGAGATTGTCGAGACCGGAAATCCCGAGGATGTGCCGGAGCTTAGCAATCGCGAACTAGCTCAGCAGATTTTGATTAATCCAGCTCAGGCTACCAAAAACAACGCTGCCAAGCGTAATATGTGCCTTGGTATGGGTGTCATCGTTGCCGTGCAAACCGGCGAGGATGAGATTTCGAAGCTTGAGATTCCGGTGACCGCGGGCGAAGTCAAGCGAGACTCCGGCCTATATCGGTCGTATCGGAACGTTGCGGAGCAGATCAAAGAAGCCTTCGACGCCATGGGGCGTCCGGAGCAATGATGCCCGCAGCATCAAGCGGTTGAGGAGCCTTGCCCATGTCGAGTGAACCATATGCGATTCCGCCCAAAGATCGCGCCTTTGAGGGCATTCTTTGGTATATCAAACATTATGACCTGCAGGGTGGTGACCGGCTGCCCGCCGAGCGTGTGCTTTGTGAAGAGCTGGGCGTGTCACGCACGGCGTTGCGCGCTGCGATCACGCGTCTGATTTCGTGCGGAACTTTGGAAAGCCGCCGCGGTTCGGGCACCTATGTGTGTCCTCCCAAACCGCTGAACATCTTTCAGGAAACATGGAACTATACGCAGGCGGTGGAGAGGGTTGGCTCAAAGTCGACCGCGCGCCTGGTTTGGTCCAAGGTCGTGTACGCCGATATCGATTTGGCCCAAAAAGCCCAGATCGACCTGGGCACGCCGCTCTTCTGCATTCGACGTGTGCGCGTGGTTAATGGTTCCCCGGCGTCGATTGAGACGGCTCACGTCAACCTGTCTTTGTGCCCCTCGCTTCCCGATCACGATTTTGAGCAGGAAAGCCTCTACGACGTTTTGCTTAAAGAGGGGAATGTCCATGTGGCGCACGGCAAGGAGTATATTTCCATCAGCCGTCTGAACGCCGACGAGGCCAAGTTGCTGGGTGCCCAGGAGGGCACGCCGGTGTTTTACAAAGCTTCGCACGAGCGTGACGAGAACGATGGCTTTGTCGAGTATTGCAAGTCCGTGATTCTGCCGACCAAGTATCGTTTTGCCGATAACGGGGAGGCGGACGGCGTTGCGACGAAGGTGGGTGTCGAATGGCTGATGCAGTAGAAGACTTGCCGGTTTACAAGCAAATTCGCCGCTGCATTGCGGAGCGAATTGAGCGCGGCGACTACCCGACGGGCTCGATGATTCCGTCCGAAAACGAGCTGGCCGAGGAGTTTGGCACGACGCGCCTGACAATCCGAAGCGCCATGGACGAGCTGGTCAAAAGTGGCCAGATTCGTCGGGTACAGGGCAAGGGCGCCTTTGTAGGACACAAGTGGTTTGACGAGCACGAACGCAAGGGCGGCTTCCGTCAGTCGGTTCTGGCGTCGGGTGCGACGCCGTCGGTGCGCATCCTGGCGCGCTCCAAACGCTACGCCGGCCCGTATTACGCCGACCTGTTTGACATCGCCGAGGACGATCTGCTTTACTCGGTGCGCCGTCTCAACTGCATTGATGGTGAGCCCGTATCGATCGAGATGACGCTGATTCCGTGTCTGCTGTTTCCGGGCATCGAAGACGTGGACATTTCGGTCTTCAGCCTGTTCGAGACCTATGACATGTTGGGGCGCAAGCCGGACAAGTCGATTGAGAAACTCGATATTGAAGCGCTGGGCGCACGCGATGCGAGTTTGCTCAATCTTGAGCCGGGCGATCTGGCGCTCGTACTGGAATGCCTGACCTATGACTCGAGTGGGCAGCCGATTGAGCATGCCAAGTCTTTTAACCGCGGCGATGCCGGCGGATATACCTACAACTATTAGCGTCTAGAGCATCCTCGTGCACGGCGGGGTGCTCATTTTTTACGGACATGTGTCGCATGACCGATGAGCGGCAAAAACTGACCGTCTACCGAGATGGGAGGACGAAATCAAAAAATCGGTATTAAAAACGGCTAACCTGTAATCGTTCACTGGTATTAAGAACCTTTGAATTGTTGAGCTTGGGGCCAAGATGTCCACAAGGTTAAGCGGCGCGACGGGGCGGCAAGCCCGGTCAGTCCGTGCGACAATTCGAACTGCTCGTGAAAGGAGCGGGAATGAAGGAGACCGAGAAGATCGAGATCATGCACTTCGACCAGGAGGGCTACCTCGAGGACGGCAGGAACGTCTACGAGGCCGGCAAGCGGATGACCGCCCTGGCCGACCGCGTGCACGAGGAGGGCTACGACGCCGTCTTCCTGATGGGCGTCGGCGGCACCTGGGACGAGTTCATGCAGCTCGAGTACCTCATGAACAAGTTCGGCGACCGCGACCTCGAGGTCTACCTGATCCACGCCGCCGAGTGGAACGTCATGGGCCACAAGCGCATGACCGACAAATCCGTTGTGCTGACCGCCTCCGAGTCCGGCACCACCCCCGAGGTGCTCGAGGCCGTCGGCAAGATGAGGGAGATGGGCGTGCGCGTCTTCGCCATGACCAACCCCGAGGGCAAGATCGGGCAGGCCGTGGGCGCCGAGAACTGCGTCATGATGGCCTCCGACCATGGCTCCGGCGGCTGCGAGAAGGGCTACTACCTCGCCGACTGCTTCGGCCTGCGCCTGCTCAACCGCCGCGGCTGCTTCCCCAAGTTCGACCTGTTCATCGAGCAGACGAAGGACG
>NZ_JBQKGH010000018.1:0-24417 GCF_052118905.1 Collinsella sp. LCP21S3_A3
CAAGCCGTGACCGGAATCGGTGAAAATACGTTAGCGCAACCGGTGAAACCGCCTTTGCGCGAACGGCGCGCCTGTTTAGCGAAACTGGTGAAAAATAGATTGACGCTAACAGCCCGCCCGCCAGGCGACGATCGAGGAGTCGAAGCAGTCCCTGATGGCGGACAGGTACACCTTGCGGCCCGTCGGCAGCCTGAACTCGGTTATGTCGGTGAGCCACAGGAAGTTCGGCAGGGCCGAGCGGAAGTCGCGGCGCACGAGGTTCGGCGGGGCGGGGGTCACCTCGCCGCCGTAGGAGCTGTAGGCGCCGGCCCTCCTCCTCATCCACCTCGGGACGAGCCCCTCCTCGCGCATGATGCGCCGGACGACCTTCTCGGAGACGCGCACGGGGTCGTCGAGCTCGCGGAGCCTGCGCACCACGAACCGGTAGCCGCGCGCGCCGTCGCCGTCCTCCAGGAACACCCGCCGCACGACGTCCCTCAGCGGCGCCAGGCGGTCCGGCCTGGCGATCGCGCGGCGCTGGTAGTCATAGGAGCTCCTCGATATCCTCAAGAAGCCGGTGAGTTCTCTCAAGGACCACTTCCCCGCAGGCCTCAGGCGGTCTATCACCAGGGTCTTCTCCCTGTTCGACATCCCGTCGAGGCTCCCGGCTTTTAAAACGTCCTGCACCGCCCTCAGCACCGCGTTCTCGAGCCTGAGCCGCTCGATCAGGGCGTCCTTGTCCTCCGGGTCGATGTCGGGGTAGTCGGGGCCGTCCCCGACGAGTCGCGGCAGGTCCATTCCTCCACCGGCCCTTCCCGCGGGCTTGCGCACGTCCCTGATCCAGCGCCAGACGGACGTCTTGCCGGGCCCGCCGAGTATCTCGGTTATCTCCATGACGGTGAGCCCGGCGCCGCGAAGCGCCCTGGCCCTCTCCACCATTCTCCTACTGTATGCCATGAGGACTCCGTTCCGGACCTCAACGGTCCAACTTTTTGTCCGCAGTCCCACGCCCAGAGTGGGATGCGGTTTCCGCTTTGGACTCCTGCCGGAAAGCGCGTCCCAGTCTGAAGGTTCAAAATGGGATGCGCTTTCCGAATCAAAGGCCTTGAGGAAAGCGCGTCCCAGAATTGGCGTTCAAAACGGGGCGCATTTTCCGAAACATGGCCCTGAGGGAAGCTGTGTCCCGTTCTGAGCTGAAATACCGGGACGCTGTTTCCCTTACAAACAGAAGAAGGCGCGCTGCCTGCGGTTGATGCAGGCAGCGCGCCTTTTGCGTTGGGCCTCGTTGAGGTTCGAAGTCGTGGCTTGCGACCTTTAGGAGCGGGCGGCTCCGTCGACGGGGAGCACGGCGCCCGTGACGTAGGAGGACATGTCGCTCGCTAGGAAAACAAAGGCGTTGGCGACATCCTCGGGCTCGCCCATGCGCCCCAGCGGAATGGTGGCGATGATGGGCTTGATGACCTCTTCGGGCAGGTTGGCGACCATATCGGTCTTGGTTACGCCGGGTGCGACGGCATTGACGCGAATGCCCATGGGGGCGAGCTCGCGCGAGAGCGACTGGACCATGCCGTTGACGGCAAACTTGGACGTGGGGTAACCGACGCCGGAGGGCTGACCGTACTTGGCGACCATCGAGCTCGTGGTGGTGATGGTGCCGCCGTGGCCGGCCTCGGTCATAATCTTGGCGGCCGCCTGGTGACCGTTAAAGACGGCGACGACGTTGAGGTCCATGACTTTGGCGAACTCCTCGGCCGTGTAGTCCAAAAGCGGCGAGCGCTGGGAGATACCGGCATTGTTGACGACTGTGTCCAGGCCGCCCATGTCGGTTGCAGCCTGGGTAAAAGCCTCGGTCACGGCCTCGAGTGAGGTGAGGTCGCAGGAGCGGCCCCAGACCTTGGCGTCGGGATAGGCGGCCGCCAGCTTCTCAACGGCCGCGTCGGCAGTCTCCTGGCGCGAGCCAAAGACGGTGACGGCGGCGCCCTCTTCGATAAAACGGCAGGCGATGGCATAGCCGATACCGCGCGTGCCTCCGGTGACGATTGCTTTCTTGCCCTCGAGCAACATAGTGCTTCCTCTCATCGCGGGCGGGCATTCTCAGCCAGCGTAGCGGTAGCCGGAATCGACCGCGTTTGCATATCGGTGAACGGTAGCGCGCGTTACCGATGAGCGGCTCGCGCAAATGTGCTCTGCCGTTGTGCTTAGGGCAGGAGGCAAAAGGGCTCCCGTCCCACATCGGACGGGAGCCCTCAAAGCTCGTATTGCTAGGCGAGCGTTGGGTTAGTTGGCCATGACGCCTTCGGTCCAGGCCTCGACGTTCTCGATGCGCAGGACGTTGGCGACCTCGGCCACGCAGTCGACGCTGGCAAGCTCGGCGGCGGCAGCCTGGACGTCCTTCTCGAGCGCGCGGTGCGTCAGGAAGATGACCGAGCAGGCATCGCTGACGCCCGACTTGCCGTCCTCGACCTGGTTGATGAGCGAGATCGAGATGTTGTGCTTGGCAAAGATATCGACCGTCTCGGACAGGGCGCCCACGCGGTCGGCGACCTTCAGGCGCACATAATACTTGGTCTGGAGTTCGTCCATGGGCTTAAAGGCGAGGTTGTGGCCATAGGGCTCAATCTCGGGCAGCGGAGCCACGCCGCGGCTGATCTGCTCGGAGAGCGACAGGATATCGCCCACGACGGCGCTCGCGGTGGGGAAGGAGCCTGCGCCTGCGCCGTAGAACATGGTCTCGCCCACGGCGTCACCCACCACGTAGACGGCGTTCATGGCGCCGTTGACCTTGGCAAGCATGTGGTCGGCGGGGATCAGCGTGGGATGCACGCGGACGTCGACGCCGGCGTCGGTGTTGCGGGCGATGCCGAGCAGCTTAATGGTGTAGCCGAGCTCGCGGGCCTGGGCGATGTCCTCGGCGCCGATGGTGCGGATACCCTGCTGGTACACATCATCGGTGGTCACGCGGGTGCCAAAGCCGATGGAGGCGAGGATCGCCGTCTTGCTGGCGGCGTCGAAGCCGTCGACGTCGGCGGACGGGTCGGCCTCGGCGTAGCCCTTGGCCTGCGCGTCGGCAAGCACGTCGGCGTAATCGGCGCCCTCGGCGTCCATGCGCGACAGGATATAGTTGGTGGTACCGTTGAGAATGCCGGCGATGGTCAGGATCTTGTTGCCCACCAGGTCGTGCTCGAGCGTGCTCACGATGGGGATGCCGCCGCCGCAGCTGGCCTCGCACTTAATCTGCACGCCGCACGCGCGCGCCTTCTCGGCAAGCGTCTCGACGTGGCGGCCCAACAGGGCCTTGTTGGCAGAGACGACGTGCTTGCCGTGCTCAAAGGCCGTGGTGAAGATCTCGGTCGCGGGATGCTCGCCGCCGATCAGCTCGACGACGATATCGACGGCGGGGTCGGTAACGACGTCATGCCAGTCACTCGTAAAGGCCTCGCGCTCAATACCGGCTGCCTCGGCCTGCTCCCAGGCAAGCGCGCAGGCGCGGGTCAGCTTAAGGTCGATGCCGTAGGCGGCCAGGTACTCATCGTGGTGGCTCTTGATCAGACGGGCCACGCCGCCGCCGACGGTTCCCAGACCGATCAGACCGACGTTCACGGTGCGCAGGGGTTCGCTCATAGATAGCTCCTTCGTGCATCTTATAGATTGATTGATCAAGTAATGTTGAGTGCATTCTAGCGTGAACCGAGAGCGCGTGCTCGCCAGGCAACAGGAGTCGCACAAAACGGCACCCCCGAAACGCTGCGGAAACATTGGAAACATGCTCGCTACAAACGAACTTCCGTAACAAACTGTCAACGTTTGCGCCATAAGGTTTGCCCCGTACCGCAAGACGGCCGCACCGCGGCCAGCGAAAAAAAGGGGGACACCATGTTCAACATCAACAGCATGCTCAGCCGTAGGAACTTTCTCGCCGGCGCCGCGGCGCTCGGCAGCGCTGCCGCACTCGCTGGTTGCTCGTCGGGTGGCTCGGACGGCGGCTCCGCCGATGACGGTAAGACCTTCAAGATCGGTGTCATCGGCCCTCTGACCGGCGCCGCGGCAACCTATGGCGTTTCGGCCGAGAAAGGTGCCAAGCTCGCCGCCAAGGATTTCTCGACCAAGGATCTCAAACTCTCGCTTAAGTCCGAGGATGACGTCGCCGACGGCGAGAAGGCCATCAACGCCTTCAATACCTTGTGCGACTGGGGCATGCAGGCGCTCGTCGGCCCCGTCACGACTGGTGCCGCCGTCGCCGTCTCGGGCGAGATCGCCGACGATATGCTCATGGTCACGCCTTCGGCCTCGTCGCTCGACGTCACCAAGGATAAGACCACGGTCTTTCAGGTTTGCTTCACCGATCCCACCATGGGCGCCAGCGCCGCGAAGTTCCTGGCCGAGAAGTATGCAGACGCCAAGATCGCCCTGTTCTACAACTCCGGCGATACGTATAGCTCGGGCGTTGCCGACGCTTTTGCCGAGCAGGCCAAGGCGTCCAAGCTCGATATCGTCGATACCGAGACCTTTAAGGACGACTCTTCAACGAGCTTTACCAACCAGCTCACCAAGGCCAAGGAGGCCGGCGCCACGCTTATCTTTGCCCCGATCTATTACACGCCGGCGTCCGTCCTGCTCAAGAACGCCAAGGACATGGGCTACGACATGACCCTCATGGGCACCGACGGCATGGACGGCCTGCTCTCCGTTGAGGGCTTCGACACCTCTCTTGCCGAGGGCGTGCTGCTCATGACCCCGTTCTCTGCCGACGATGAGAAGAACGCCGACTTCGTCAAGGCATATAAGGACGCCTACAACGAGACGCCCAACCAGTTTGCCGCCGATGCTTATGACTGCATCCACGCGATTGTCGAGGCGATCGATGAGGCGGACATCGACATTACGGTCGACGGCGCCGACATTGCCGGCGACCTTGCCAAGGCTATGCGCAAGATCAAGATTGAGGGCCTGACAGGCGAGCTCACGTGGAACGACGAGGGCCAAGTCGAGAAGCCCGCTACGGCCTATGTGATTCAGGACGGCAAGTACATCGCCGCCTAAGTGCATATAACGAGACCGGTGGGGCCATGTTATTCAGGGCAGGAAAGCTTGTAACAGAACGGAAACATTACTTTCACACAATAAAGTCGCTAAACTGTATAAACCGACAGAAATACGCATAATTATGGATAAATGGACAAGGCAAAAGAAAAGTTGAAATAATCGCCACTTTTCTCAACTAAAGCGTCTACTATTTTGCGAACGCCGAAGACGGCGGAGGATGGCCTGTCGGGTAACCGAAACCCGACGAGATTTGAGAGGAGAGCCGCATGTCGAGCCTCACCGGTAAGTCATTGAACCCTGTTATGAATCGCAGGAGCGTTATCGCGAGCGCAGCAGGTCTGGGGGCGATGTCCATTCTAGCTGGCTGCTCCTCCAACGGCGGCGACAGCGGTTCCGCTTCGAGCGACGCTTCGTTTAAGATCGGCACCATTGGCCCGCTGACCGGTGCCGCCGCGTCTTACGGCAAGTCCGTTACCCAGGGCGTCGAGCTTGGCTGCAAGGACTTCTCCACCAAGGAGCTGCCGCTTGCCAGCAAGGCCGAGGACGACCAGGCCGACGGCGAGAAGGCCGTCAACGCCTTTAATAACCTGCTCGACTGGGGCATGCAGGCCCTCGTCGGCCCGACCACCACGGGTGCGTCGGTTGCCGTTGCCGCAGAGTGCAGCAACGACCCCAAGACATTCATGATCACCCCGTCCGCGTCCTCCGAGGACGTCACCGACGGAAAGGATTGCGTCTTCCAGGTTTGCTTTACCGACCCCAACCAGGGCGTCAACGCTGCCAAGTTCCTGGCAGAGAAGTATGCGGACGAGAAGTTCGTGCTGTTCTATAACTCCGGCGACGCTTATTCTTCGGGCATTGCAGATTCCTTTAAGGCTCAGGCCGCTGAGTCTAAGCTCGAGATTGTTGACGAGGAGACCTTTAAGGACGACTCCGCTACGAGCTTTACCAACCAGCTGACCAAGGCCAAGCAGGCCGGCGCCACCATGATCTTTGCGCCGATCTACTACACGCCGGCGTCCGTCCTGCTCAAGAACGCCAAGGACATGGGCTACGACGTCAAGATGATGGGCTGCGACGGCATGGACGGTATCCTGGGCGTCGAGGGCTTCGACACCTCTCTTGCCGAGGGTCTGCTGCTCATGACCCCGTTCTCCGCCGACGACGAGAAGAACGCCGACTTCGTCAACGCTTACAAGGATAAGTACGGCGATACCCCCGACCAGTTTGCCGCCGATGCCTACGACGGCGTGCACGCGGTGGCCGAGGCCCTCAAGGAGGCCGGTCTTGGTGTCGACGCCGACCCGACCGAGGTTGCCGAGAAGCTGCCCAAGGCTATGCTCAAGATTACCGTTGACGGTCTGACCGGCAAGCTCTCCTGGAACGACAAGGGCCAGGTCCAGAAGGATCCTACGGCGTATGTCATCACCGACGGCAAGTACGTACTGGCCTAATAGGCCGCCTTACATAGAGCGGTTTTGATCCCAAGCAGGGGAGGTTTTCGCCTTCCCTGCTTGCTTGGTATCTGGGGACAACGTAACGTCCCTGTTTCATACATCAACTGGAAACCTATTCGAAAGGGGGATGTGGAACATGACGGTCTTTATCCAATACCTGGTCAACGGCCTGTCCATGGGCAGCGTCTACGCCATCATCGCGTTGGGCTACACCATGGTCTACGGTATCGCCAAGATGCTCAACTTCGCTCACGGCGATGTCATCATGGTCGGTGCCTATGTCTCGTTCTGCGCCACGTCGTATCTCGGCCTCCCGGGCTGGGCATCTGTAGTTCTCTCTTGTGTGGTCTGCACGGTTCTCGGTGTTCTCATTGAGGGTCTGGCCTATAGGCCGCTGCGCCAAGCAGGCCCGCTGGCCGTTCTGATCACGGCCATCGGTGTGTCCTACTTCCTGCAGAATGCCGCGCAGCTTCTGTGGGGCGCCACGCCCAAGAACTTCACTTCGCTCGTCACCTTCCCGGTGCCGGAGTTCTTGGCCAAGTTCAACGTAAGTGCCGTCTCGCTCGTCACCATCGTCGCCTGCCTGGTTATCATGGCCGGTCTGATGATCTTTACAGGTAAGACCAAGATGGGCAAGGCCATGCGCGCCGTGTCCGAGGACAAGGCCGCCGCCCAGCTCATGGGCATCAACGTCAACCGCACCATCTCGATGACGTTCGCCATCGGCTCCGCCCTTGCCGCCATCGCCGGTGTGCTCCTGTGCTCCTACTCGCCGGTTCTGCAGCCCACCACGGGCGCCATGCCTGGCATCAAGGCCTTCGACGCTGCCGTTTTCGGCGGCATCGGCTCCATCCCCGGTGCCTTTGTCGGCGGCATTCTCATCGGCATCATCGAGGCGATGGCGCAGGCTTACATTTCCACGAGCCTTGCCAACTCCATCGTCTTTGGCGTTTTGATCATCGTCCTGCTCGTCAAGCCTGCCGGCCTCTTGGGCAAGTACGTACCCGAGAAGGTGTAGGTGAGCGTTATGAAGTTTCTTACAGACAAGCAGACGCGTCACGACTTTGTCACGTACGCCATGTGCGTTGTGGCGTTCGCCATCGTGTTCTTTATGCAGTCTAACCACATGATTCCGCGCATGATTGTCGGTCAGCTGGTTCCCATCACGGCCTATATCGTCATGGCCATCTCGCTCAACCTCGTCGTCGGCATCGCGGGCGACTTGTCGCTAGGCCACGCGGGTTTTATGAGCGTCGGCGCCTATACGGGAATCGTCACCGCCGTCGCGCTGGAGAGCGCCATTCCGTCCGACCCGGTGCGTCTGATCATCAGCATTGTGGTCGGCGCTATCGCCGCTGCCATTCTGGGCTTCCTGATCGGTATTCCGGTCCTTCGCCTGAGCGGTGACTACCTGGCCATCGTAACGTTGGCCTTTGGCGAGATCATCAAAGAGATCGTTACCTGCCTCATTGTGGGCGTCGATTCCCGCGGCCTGCACGTGATCTTTAACATCACGGGCAATTCCACGATCGACGACCTACACCTGCTCGAAGACGGCACCGCTATCATCAAGGGTGCCCAGGGCGCATCTGGTGTTTCGACCTACTCGACGTTCCTTGCTGGCGCCATCCTGGTTATGGTTGCGCTCGTGATTGTGCTCAACTTGGTCCGCAGCCGCACCGGTCGTGCCATCATGGCCGTGCGCGATAACAAGATCGCTGCCGAGTCCGTGGGTATCTCCGTCACCCAGTACCGCATGATCGCCTTCGTGGTCTCCGCCGCTCTCGCCGGTGCTGCCGGAGCCCTCTTCGGCGGTAACTTCTCGCAGCTCTCCGCTACTAAGTTCGACTTCAACACGTCGATTCTCATTCTGGTGTTCGTGGTCCTGGGCGGTCTGGGCAACATGCGCGGTTCCGTCATCGCGGCGGCGCTGCTCACGGTGCTCCCCGAGCTGCTCCGTCAGTTCTCGGACTACCGCATGCTCATCTACGCCATCGTGTTGATTCTGGTCATGGTCTTTACTAACAACCCGCAGCTCAAGGCGTTCTTCGCGCGCATTAAGGACCGCTTTGCTTCCAAGAAGGAGGTGGCAACCGATGCCCAGTAAGTTTGAGTTCAACAAGGGCAAGATGGTCCCGTATCCTTCTGGCGCCATCGTTCCCGACCGCGACCTGGGCGAGCGCCCGGCGCTCGAGTGCATCCACCTGGGCATTGAGTTCGGCGGCCTCAAGGCGGTCGACGACTTTAGCCTGACCATCGGTAAGACCGAGATCGCCGGTCTCATCGGCCCCAACGGAGCCGGCAAGACCACGGTCTTCAACCTGCTCACCAAGGTGTACCAGCCCACGCACGGCACCATCCTGCTCGACGGTGAGGACACCTCGGGCAAGTCCGTCTACCAGGTCAACCGCATGGGTATCGCTCGTACCTTCCAAAACATCCGCCTGTTCAACACCATGACGGTGGAGGACAACGTAAAGGTCGGCCTGCACAACCAGGAGCGCTACTCCGGCTTTGAGGGCGTGCTGCGCCTGCCGACGTATTGGAAGCACGAGAAGGCCGCCCATGAGCGCGCCATGGAGCTTCTGTCTATCTTTGATATGGAACATCTGGCAAACGAGCAGGCCGGCTCGCTACCTTACGGCGCTCAGCGTCGTTTGGAGATCGTCCGCGCGCTTGCCACCAATCCCAAGCTACTACTGCTCGACGAGCCTGCCGCCGGCATGAACCCGTCCGAGACTGCGGAGCTCATGGCGAACATCGTCAAGATTCGCGACACCTTTGGCATTGCCATCATGCTCATCGAGCACGACATGTCGCTTGTCATGAATATTTGCGAGGGTATCTGCGTGCTTAACTTTGGCAAGGTCATCGCCAAGGGCACGGCCGAGGAAATCCAGAACAACGAAGCCGTTATTGAGGCTTATCTGGGCAAGCAGGATAAGGGGGAGAACTAAATGGCAGAGCCGATGCTTTCCGTCTACAACATCAACGTCTGGTACGGCGCCATCCACGCCATTAAGGACATCTCCTTTAACGTTAACGAGGGCGAGATCGTGGCCCTGATTGGCGCGAACGGCGCCGGCAAGTCCACGACGCTCAAGACTGTCTCGGGCCTGCTGCGCTCCAAGACCGGCTCCATCAAGTTTATGGGCGAGGACATTATCCATACGCCCGCCGACAAGCTGGTTGGCAAGGGCCTGTCTCAGGTACCCGAGGGGCGTCGTGCCTTTTTGCAGATGACGGTCGAGGAGAACCTGGAGATGGGTGCCTATACACAGCCCAAGTCCACGGTTGCCCCGGGCCTCGAGCGTGTTTACGAGCAGTTCCCGCGCCTGAAGGAACGCCGTCGCCAGGTGGCCGGCACCCTTTCGGGCGGCGAGCAGCAGATGCTCGTTATGGGTCGTGCCCTTATGAGTAACCCCAAGCTGCTCATGCTCGACGAACCCTCCATGGGTCTGGCGCCGATCCTGATCGAGCAGATCTTCCAGATTGTCGAGGATTTGCACAAGGCCGGCACCACGGTGCTCCTGGTCGAGCAGAACGCGCAGATGGCGCTTTCCATCGCCACACGCGGCTACGTGCTCGAGACCGGCAAGATCACCATGACCGGCACCGGCCAAGAGCTGCTGCACGACGACAACGTCCGCAAAGCTTATCTTGGTGGTTAATCCATCCAGTAATAGGGGCGCTGACCAACTCGGTCAGCGCCCCTTTTGAAATGATCCGTTGGCTTGGTATTTAAAGTGCGACAATGCCGTGTGGAAATAGAAGTGTCATCTGGGGGTCTATCTATGCTGTACGAGTTTTGTGCCGAGAACTTTGAGCGGGTGCCGGCGGCCATTGCGGCCGGTGCGGGACGCATTGAGCTGTGCGACAACCTTGCGGTTGGTGGCACCACGCCCTCGGCCGGCGTTATCAGCGCTACGACCAGCTATGCTCGCGAGCACGATGCACGGGTGATGTGCATGATCCGTCCGCGTGGCGGCGACTTTCACTACAACCAGGACGAGCTGCGCATGATGGAGATGGACTTGGGCCTTGCCGTAAGTGCCGGCGTCGATGGCTTGGTCTTTGGCTGCTGCAAGCCTTGTGCCGGCGGATGGGCGCTCGATGAACTTGCGTTGGGCGCCCTTGTGATGGCTGCGGGCTGCGCGACCGAGGAGTGCAAGCGCGAGCCCATCGACATCACCTTTCACATGGCGTTTGACCAGCTCTCGCCCGAGGCTCAGCTCGACGCGATTGACACGCTCGCCGACTGCGGCATAACGCGCATCCTGACGCATGGCGGTGCCGCCGGCACGCCGATTGAGGACAACCTGGAGCATCTGTCGCACCTTATCGACTACGCGGACGATCGCCTGACCATCCTTCCCGGCGGCGGCATTTCCACGGCCAACCGCGATACCGTGGCTGCGGCACTGGGCGTCTCCGAGCTCCATGGCACCAAGATCGTGCCGCTGGAGGTATAACCCGTGCCCCTGGTATTTGACGTTCAGCAGGCGAGCGGGAAGCCCGACGACAACCGGCGCCCTGGCACCGCGTGCCCCTTTTGCGATACCGAGGAACTCGCCAATATCATCCGGCGCGACGGTGACTGTATCTGGCTCGAGAATAAGTTCAAGACCCTGCGCGCCACCCGTCAAACCGTGCTGATCGAGTCGGCCGACCATGACGCAGACCTGGTGACCTATGCGCCGGACGAGCTGCATCATGTGATGCGGTTTGCCCTGGGTTGCTGGCAGCAGATGATCGATTCACGGCAGTATCGAAGCGTGCTCATGTACAAGAACAAGGGTCCGCTCTCGGGCGGTAGTCTCGTTCATCCGCACATGCAGATTGTGGGTTTGGAGCAGGAAGATGGCTATGCTTCGCTGACTTCCGCCAATTTCGAAGGCATCAATGTCTGGCAACAGGGGAGAATTGCGGTCAACATCTCAACCGAACCGATTATGGGGTTCTTTGAGGTCAACGTTTCAGCTCCGCGGGGAATCGCCGCCAGCGATGACACGCGGGACCAAGCCGAGGCGGATCTCTTCGCCGATGCGATCCAGGTAGCTCTGCGTTATATCCTAAACGAGCACCACGGTGGCCGTGCAGAGTCGTACAACTTGTTCTTCTATCACCTGGGCGGTCGGACCATTGCCAAGGCGCTGCCGCGTTGGGTGGTTTCGCCCTACTTTGTCGGCTATCGTTTGGCCCAGGTCAATGCCGAGACGACGCTCGATATCGATGCTGAGCGCCTGCGCGCACATCTGGAAACGCTCGTATAGCAAGACTAACACCCGCGTAATGTGGACAGCCTAGCGTGCCATGGCGTCGCGGCCGGCCTCGACGCGCTTGCGCTGGGCAGCGCGCTCCTCGCCGGTTAGACGCTCAAAGAGATGCCCGATAAGCGAGGCAAGTACCTGCTGAAACAGCGTTCCGCACATGACGGGAAATACGACTTCGCCCGGAAAGTATTGCGTGGCGATGACGGCGCCCGAAGAGATGTTGCGCATGCCGCAGGTAAAGCACATGGTAGTCGTTTCGCTATACGGCAGATGCAGTGCGCGGGCGACCAGAATACCGACGACAAAGCCGCTGATGGCGAAGATCAAAATAAAGAGGGCGACTTCCAAGCGCACCGCGTTCATGTGCAGCACGTACTCGCTCATGGCGGTGGAGTTCGACGCGATAACACCCATCATCATGAACTTGCAGGCGGGCGAGAGCGCGGGGGAGAGCTTCTCGTGTCCCCATCCGCGCGTGAGTTCGTTAATCACGATGCCGAGCAGGGCGGGGATAGCGATCATGAAGGCCATGTTCTGCATCATGCCCGGCACGTCGATCGAGACGGTGGCGCCCAGCAAGAGCTTAAGCGTGAGCGGAATCGTAACGGGAGAGATAACCGAGGACGTCAGGATGATGGTGAGCGCGAGCGGGCCGTTGCCGCCGAACATGCTAATCCACATAAAGGCAGTGACTGCCACAGGTACGCTGTACTCGAGCACGATACCGCAGACGAGGTTGGGGTTGGAGCCAAAGAACAGCGACCCCATGGCATAGGCTGTTATGGGAATAAGCACCGCCGAGACCAGCAGCGCCAAAATCAGGTGCAGCGGACGGCGGAATACTTCGGCTACCTGATGGAAGGTGTTGCTGAGGGCACCTTGGAACGTCATAAAGGCAAACAGGGTGGGGACGATGGGCTTGAGTACGCCGATCTGCTGGGGAAAGAGCACGCCAAGCGTCACGCAAATCGGAACGATGATCTGCATATGCCCCGCGAGGAACTTACCCAGTCCAACCCATTGCTTCATATGCGCTTGTGACTCCCTTTGCTCGTGAATCCGTTTTGAATGGATATGCTAGACGCTCGCATGCGTCCGTGTGGCTGAAACGCCCGATTATTTCGAGGCTATTACCGCCCTCGTTTATCGAAACCACGGCGTGCTGGACGTTGTGCGTCCGCGCCGCACGGTATAATAAATCCGTTCAACAGATCTGCCTGCCGAAGCGGGCATACACAGAGGACTCATCGCTATGAACCGTGAGAGGTATCGCGGCGACCTGCCCCTATCGGGGGTGGGCGCCTATGTCATCGCTTAAGACAACGCATCGCTGGGCGGTCGCTCAGCAAAACCCCGAGCTCGAAAAGGAGCTTTCGGCTGGCCTGGGCATACCCGGGCTGGTGGCGCGCATTATGGTTGCGCACGGCATTACATCCATCGAGGAAGGCCAGCTTTTTCTGACGCCTTCGCTCGATCGCGACTGGGCGGACCCGCTCGTTATTCCGGGTATGGCGGTCGTCGTCGACCGCGTTGAGCGTGCTATTCGCAGCCACGAGCGCATCGCCGTCTTTGGCGATTTTGACGTCGACGGCATTACGTCGACTTGTCTGTTGACCGAGGCGCTGCGTTCGTTTGGCGCCAACGTCACGCCGTTTATTCCGCATCGTTTTGACGAGGGCTACGGTCTGTCGCGTGCGGCGCTCGACCGCGTTAACGAGCTCGCTCGCCCCCAGCTGATCGTGACCGTCGATAACGGCATTGCCGCCAAGGAAGAGGCCTCCTATCTGGAGAGCCTGGGGATCGATTTGGTGGTCACGGACCATCACGAGCCGTCCGACCAGGTGCCGCAGGGCGTGCCCCTGACCGACCCCAAGCTCGAGGACAAGGGTCCCTCGCGCGAGCTTGCCGGTGCCGGCGTGGCACTCAAGCTGGTGCAGGTCCTGGGCGAGCGTTTGGGCAAGCCGTCGTATTGGCGTTCGCTGATAGAGGTCGCGGCGCTGGGCACCGTGTCCGACATGATGCCGCTTACGCCCGAGAATCGCGCACTGGTCGCCGAGGGCATCCAGCAGATGCGCGTGACGGCCCGTCCCGGCTATATCGCGCTTGCCGCACTTGCCAAGGCCGACCTTTCTACCATTACGGCCGACGGCCTGTCGTTTTCGCTCATCCCCCGTCTGAATGCTGCCGGCCGCATGGCCGATCCCAAGCTGGCGCTCGACCTGCTGCTTGCCCGCGACCCCATCGAAGCGAGCGCGCTTGCCGCCGAGCTCGAGGAAATCAATCGCCAACGCCGCGAGATCGAGGCCGAGCTTACGCGCGATGCCATGGAGAAGGTCGAGGAGACTTATGACGGCGGGCGCGCAATCGTCGTGGGCGGCGAGGGCTGGCACGAGGGCGTCAAGGGCATCGTGGCGAGCCGCTTGACCAATCGCTATCACGTGCCGGCGCTGCTCTTCTCGATCGAGGGTGGCGTTGCGCGCGGATCGGGCCGCTCGGTGGGCAAGATCAACTTGTTCGATGCCGTCGAGCGTTGCTCCGACCTGCTGATTCGTCGCGGCGGGCATGCCGGTGCGGTGGGTGTGACCATCGAGGCATCCAAGCTCGATGAGTTCCGCCGTCGCCTTTCGGCCGTGCTATCGGAGCTTCCCGCCGAGGACTTTGAGGACACTGACGAGGTTGCCGCCACCGTTGATCTCTCCGAGCTAAATATCGAGACCATCGAGCAAATTTCCCGTCTTGAGCCGTTTGGCCAGGGCAATAAGGTGCCGCTTCTGGCCGCCGAGGGCGTGACGATGTGCGATCGCGCCGTGGTGGGCAAAACCGGCGAGCACATGCGCTTTGTGGCGACCGATGGTGCCGCGAGTGTGCCGGCCATCATGTTCCGCGTGCCGCAGATCGATAGGCTCATCAATTGCGACAGCGCCGTCGACTTGGTGTTCGAGGCCGTGGCCGAGCATTGGCAGGGACGTGTGAAGCCCAAGCTCATGATCAAAGATGTCTTGGTGCGCGATACCGCGGCGCCCAATATCGACGATCCGGCATGTGAGCTCCGCCGCGGCGTGCAACCGGCGGATTCTGGTCTGCGCCTGGAGTCGCGTAAACGCGAGACGCTCGCCCAGCTTTCTTATACCGAGCTCACGCGCTCGCTTATCCATAGCTTTATCGGCTCGAACCAGCCGCATCGCGCGCAGGTCGAGGCACTCGACGCGCTTGCCGACCATCAGAGCGTTTTGGCCGTTATGGGGACGGGGCGTGGCAAGTCTCTGATTTTCCATGTGCATGCCGCGCGCGAGGCGGTTCTTCGCGGGCGTGCGAGCATTTTTGTCTATCCTCTGCGTTCGCTCGTTGCTGATCAGGCCTATCACCTTTCCTCGACGATGGCCGCGCTCGGCATTGGTGTCGGCGTGCTGACTGGCGAGACCGTGGAGGCCGTACGCGATGACGTGTTCGCCGGCCTTGCTTCGGGTCGCACCGGTATCGTTCTCACGACGCCCGAGTTCTTGTCTATCCACCGCGATCGATTTGCGCGTTCTGGACGTATTGGCTTCGTTGTTATCGATGAGGCGCACCATGCCGGTCTTGCTAAGGGTGGTGACCGGAGTGCATACCTCGATATGCCCGATATTCTTAAAGCCCTGGGCGACCCCGTTGTCATGGCGGCAACGGCTACCGCGACGGCTCCAGTTGTGGCAGAGCTTGCTCGCGTACTGCCGATTACCAGCACGGTGGTCGACGAGACCGTTCGCGAGAACCTACAACTCGAGGACGATCGTGACCTTGCGAGCCGTGAAAATCGCCTGGTTTCGATCGTTGCGACGGGGGAGAAGACCGTCATCTACGTGAACTCGCGCGACCAGTCCGTGGCGCTTGCCAAGACGTTGCGCAAACGTGTGCCCGACTGCGCGACCCATATCGCGTTCTATAACGCCGGGCTTGCGCGTTCCGATCGTCGACGCGTCGAGGAGGCGTTTCGAGATGGCAGCCTGAGCTGCATCGTTTCAACCTCGGCCTTCGGTGAGGGCGTCAACCTGCCCGATATCCGCCATGTCGTGCTCTACCACATGCCGTTTGGCGCGATTGAGTTTAACCAGATGAGTGGCCGTGCCGGCCGCGATGGGCAGCCTGCCGTGATTCACCTGCTCTATTCGTCTCGTGACGCTCGTATTAATGAGCGCCTGCTCGATTGTTACGCGCCCGAGCGCGATGAGCTTGTCACGCTCTATCGGGCGCTGCAGACCATGTGGCGCTCCAATCGTGGCAAGACGGGGGACGATTCATTCTGCGCAAGCGATATCGACATTGCGCAGATGTGCCTTGCAATCGACGCGCGCACGCCGGTCGATGAGCGTTCGGTGGCAAGCGGCTTGGGAATCTTCGAAGAGCTCGGTTTCTGTCACGTTTCGGGGTTTGACGATACCCGTCGCATCGCGATGACCGAAAACCCCGGGCGCGTGCAGTTGAGCAGGTCGATCCGCTATTTGGAGGGCTTGCGCTCGCGCATGGAGTTCTCGGCTTTCCGGAGTTGGGCACTCGATTCGTGCGCTTCTGATATGCTTACCAAAATTAACCGCCCGATCGTACCGCGGGCCTAGGGAAGGGGACCTCGATGGATGCCGCAGCCCGTACCGCCCATGATTCCGCCCTCCAGCCCTTTTCGGAGATGGAGCACTATACGCATGCCGATGATCTGCCGCCCGAGATTATGGCGGACAGCTACGACAAGCTGGAGCGCCTGTGCCTTAAATATATGAGTGAGGATGACTTCTCCAAGGTGGAGCAGGCCTACTGCTTTGCTGCCGAGAAGCACTGCAACCAAAAGCGGCGCTCGGGTGAGATGTACATTAACCATCCCGTCGAGGTGGCTATCATTTTGGCCGACCTTAAGATGGACTGCGATGTGGTGTGCGCTGCATTGCTGCACGATACCGTCGAGGATACCGATACCTCGCTTGCCGATGTTTCGGGTCTGTTTGGCGAAACCGTGGCAGAGCTCGTCGACGGCGTGACCAAGCTCACCAACATCGAAGTCGACAACATGGACGAAAAGCAGGCGCTTACGCTGCGCAAGATGTTCCTCGCCATGTCCAAGGACATTCGCGTCATCATCGTCAAACTCGCCGACCGCCTGCATAATATGCGCACGCTTGCCGCCCTGCGCGAGG
The DNA here is from genome assembly GCF_052118905.1 of Collinsella sp. LCP21S3_A3. Classification (NCBI taxonomy): domain Bacteria; kingdom Bacillati; phylum Actinomycetota; class Coriobacteriia; order Coriobacteriales; family Coriobacteriaceae; genus Collinsella; species Collinsella sp. LCP21S3_A3. The sequence continues at coordinate 16,915 of NZ_JBQKGH010000018.1, forward strand.
ACCGCCGCCTGTTTAAGGCGCGCGAGACCATGGATGTGTATGCGCCCCTGGCCGACCGCCTGGGCATGAGCTCTATCAAGTGGGAACTCGAGGATCTGTCCTTCTTCTACCTTGAACCCGACGCTTACCAGCGCATCGCCCGCATGGTGGCAGAGTCACGCGAGGTTCGCGAACGCTTTCTGGCCGAGACTATCAAGACGCTTACCGATGAGCTCGACCGCATTGGCCTTGAGGGTTTTCAGATCAACGGTCGTTCCAAGCACTATTGGTCCATCTATCAAAAGATGAAGCGCAAGGGCAAGGAGTTCTCCGAGATTTATGATCTGGTGGCGCTGCGCGTCATCACCCATTCGGTGCGCGATTGCTATTCCACGCTTGGTGCCGTGCATACTTTGTGGCATCCCATGCCCGGTCGTTTTAAAGACTATATCGCCATGCCCAAGGTCAATAACTACCAATCGCTCCATACGACGGTTATCGGCCCCACGGCCCGTCCGCTCGAGATTCAGATTCGAACCTACGAGATGCACGAGCAGGCCGAGTACGGCATCGCCGCCCACTGGCTATATAAGAAATCGGGCGGATCGTCTGCCTCCAAGACCAACGACGCACAGCGTCTGGACGATCAGATTAACTGGCTCAAGCACTCGCTCGATTGGGCAGCCTCTGACGAGATCACCGATGCCAAAGAATATCTGCACTCACTGAAGGTCGACCTGTTTGACCAGGAGATTTTTGTCTTTACGCCCAAGGGTGAGGTCATGGCGCTTCGTGCGGGCTCTACACCGCTCGACTTTGCCTACGCTGTTCATACCGAGGTCGGCAACCACTGCGTCGGCGCCAAAATCAACGGTGCGGTGGCTCCGCTCACGCACGAAATCAAGACGGGTGACCGTGTCGAGATCCTGACTAACAAGAGCTCCAAGCCGTCGCGCGATTGGCTCAAGATCGTCAAGACGCCTTCGGCCAAGTCAAAGATTCGCCGTTACTTCGCCGCTGCGACCAAAGACGATGACGCTGCTGCCGGTCGCGATATGCTGGCCAAGGACCTGCGCAAGCGCGGGTACGGCATCTCTACGCCGCGATCCACGCGTGCACTCAATGCCGTGGCGGAGCAGTTTAACTTCAAGCAACTCGAGGACCTGTTCGCAGCCGTTGGCGCGGGCAAGGTCGCCCCGCGCGCTGTGGGCAATAAGGTCGAGCAAATCTTGGATCCCAAGCCCGAGGAGCAGCTCACCAAGGCCGAAGCCATCGCTGAGGTCGTCAAGCAGCCTGCCCGCGGTTCCAACCGCAAACCGCAAAAGCGTGGCAAGAGTGCAAGTAACGGCATTATCGTCAAGGGCGAGAGCAACAGCGGCCTGCTGGTTCGTCTGGCGCATTGCTGCAATCCGGTGACGGGCGACGACATCGTGGGCTTTATCACGCGCGGTCGAGGCGTCTCGGTGCATCGTGCCAACTGCCCCAACGTCAAGGGTCTCATGGAACACCCCGAGCGCATGATTGACGTGGAGTGGGATGGTGCTGCCGATACGCTTTTCCAGGTCGAGATCGTTGTCGAGTGCTTGGATCGTATGGGCTTGCTCAAGGATGTCACCATCGCCATTGGCGATGCAGGCGGAAATATCCTTTCCGCCGCTACCTCGACCAACCGCGAGGGCATTGCGACCCTGCGCTTTATGGTCGAGATTTCGGACGCGAGCGGTCTGGATCCGCTGCTGGCATCCATCAGCAGTGTCGACTCGGTCTATGACGCACGCCGTCTGATGCCTGGCGAGGGTGGGGCTCAGCTTAAGCGTCGCGTATAGGCGTGACGAACGCACAACGGTAATGATATTGGCTACGTTCGAGGCATCGTTTGATGCCTCGACGCTTGTAGAAGGAGGACGTGCTCATGGTCACTGCGGCTTTGGACTTAACCCCTCGGGGTACGGCTTCGATTGAGGCGCTTGTAAACGGCCCCATTCAGACCAACAGTTACGCCGTAATCTCGAGCGGCGAATGCCTGATTATCGATCCGGCCTGGGAAGGTGAGCGTCTTGTGGAACATATCTATGCCAAGCATCCTGACGCGCGCGTGCTAGGCGCTGTTTGCACCCACGGCCATGCCGATCACGTAGGTGGCGTTGCCGGAGTGCGAGCCGCCGTCGGTAAGGGTTTCCTATATGAGTTAGGTGCGAAGGACGTGTTGGTATCTCGTGAGAATATCGAGGAGCAGCGAGCGATGTGGGGCATCGATACGCCCGATCCGGGCGAGCCGACGCGATTGCTTGCTGAGGGCGATACGATTGAATTGGGTGATATCTGCCTGCAGGTGATCGAGACGCCCGGTCACACACCGGGTGGCATTGTCTTGTTCGCCGCCACCGAGCAGGGAAGCATCGCCTTTGTTGGCGACACCCTGTTCCCGGGCAGCCACGGCCGCACCGATCTCGCCGGTGGAGACGAGGCGGCGATTCTGCGCTCGCTCTCCAAGCTCGCCCAGCTGCTTCCAGCCGATACCGTTTGTTTAACGGGGCATGGTGATTCGACCACTATGGCGCGCGAGCTCATGCAGAACCCTTTCATGCAGATGTAGCTTTGTAGTCAGCTGCTTAAGCACGAGAAGTGTCCAAACGTCAAGATATTTTCCCCAACGGGCCGATTCCGTAGGGCAAACGGTCAAAAAAAGTCTGTTTGGACGATATTCGTGAACAAACGAACGTTTACGCTCGGGTACGCCGTGGTAAAATCTCATGCGTTATCGGAGCAACCTTACAGGAGGTTTCTTTTATGCTCGTCAACGCAGCAGACATGCTCAAGAAGGCCGAGGCCGGCAAGTATGCTCTCGGTGCCTTCAACACCAACAACCTCGAGTGGACTCTGGCTATTCTCCAGGCCGCCGAGGAGGCCAAGTCTCCGCTGATCCTTCAGTGCACCGCTGGTGCCGCTAAGTGGATGGGCGGTTTCAAGGTCTGCGCCGACATGGTCAAGGCTGCCGTCGAGGCCACGGGTGTTACCGTTCCCGTCGCCCTTCACCTCGATCACGGTTCTTACGAGGACTGCTTCAAATGCATCGAGGCCGGCTTCACGTCCATCATGTATGACGGCTCTCACGAGGAAACCTTCCAGCTTAACCTCGATCGCACCAAGGAGCTCGTTGAGCTTGCCCATTCCAAGGGCATGTCCATCGAGGCCGAGGTCGGCGGCATCGGCGGCACCGAGGACGGTGTGACCTCCAACGGCGAGCTCGCTGACCCCGCTGAGTGCAAGCAGATTGCTGACCTGGGCGTCGACTTCCTCGCCTGCGGCATCGGCAACATCCACGGCGTGTATCCCGCCGACTGGGCCGGTCTTTCCTTCGAGCGTCTGAGCGAGATCAAGGCTCAGACCGGCGACCTGCCCCTCGTTCTGCACGGTGGTACCGGCATCCCCGAGGATCAGATCAAGAAGGCCATCTCCCTGGGCATCTCCAAGATCAACGTCAACACCGACCTGCAGCTTGTCTTCGCTGCCGCCACGCGTGAGTACGTTGAGGCTGGCAAGGATCAGCAGGGCAAGGGCTATGACCCCCGCAAGCTCCTGAAGCCCGGTCGCGAGGCCATCGTTGCCCGCACCAAGGAGCTCATGGAGGAGTTTGGCTCCGTCAACAAGGCGTAAGTAGCGGTTTAACTTCCCGCCGGAGGCCCCGTTTCCCCTACGCTGTTTCCCTCGCGCTCACCTGGCTTCGCCAGAAGTCGCGCGATGGAATCAGCTCCGGGGAAACGGGGCCTCCTTCGTTAACTCGCTACGGGGTTACTGGGCTGAATTATTTATTTGACTACCGCTCAGCGGTGTTGATGGCTCCCTTGTTGGGGCTTTCTTTTTATGTCGGTACAATGGTCTCGGGTTGTTGTTCTGCGTGGGAGTGGTTATGGCTGTCGTTAATGTTTTGCCTGCCGATGGAAAGGTTGTTGCCGAGGGCCCCGTTGGTTGCTCTGTTGATGTTTGTTGCGATGATTTTCGTCATCTCGACATTGGATTGCCACCTGAGATCCTTCGTCTCAAGGACGCCGGGTACCTGGCGCAGGCTGTTGCGGCTTGCGACCGTCTTTTGGAGCAGGGCCCTGATCCCTCGTTGGCCGCTTGCGTTCGTGCCGAGCGGTATCGCATGATCGAGACGTCGTTTCATTTTTCGGTGTCGCACGATCAGGCTATTGCGATGATCCGCGAGGAGTGGCCGGAGTTTACCGAGGATCAGTTTGACGACCTGATCGATCGCAAGCGCATCGACTGGCGCTTTATCGATGGTGAACTGTTCGTTCTCGACAACTTCCTTGATTCTTTGCGTGTGTATCCCAAGGAGGTTCCGGGCCTGCGTCCCGATTCTACGGATGGAACTGCGCTGCGCAACCAGATGCTTAAGAAGATGGAATCACAGGGCGGGCTGTCTCATGCCATTACGCTTAAAGCATCCGTGTCTGTTCCCGGTGCTCTGGAGGGGGAGACCGTTCGCGCGTGGCTTCCCGTTGCCGCAGCCTGCCGCCAGCAGTCTCATATCGAGATTCTCGATATGACGCCGGAGGGGGTCCTTGCTCCCGCGAACGCTTTGGCGCGTACCGCCTCGTGGGTTTCCTCGGCTGATCGATCGTTCTCAGTGACCTATCGTTATCTGATTGATGCCGCTTATTGCGATATCTACGGGGGAGCGCTTCCGGCGCATCCGTGTATGGACGCGCCGCTGCCCAAGGATATTTCCGAGGACCGACCGCATATTGCATTCACGCCGTATCTGCAGCAGCTGACCGAACATGTTATCGATGGTCTCGAGGATCAGCTCGACCGCGCTCGGGCTATCTATGATTATTTGACGCATCATATCGACTATCGATACCAGCCACCGTATCTGCTTCTGGGCTCTATCGCCGATGACTGCGCGCATTCGCTTCGCGGTGATTGCGGTGTTATGGCACTCACGTTTATCACCATGTGCCGCATCGCCGGCGTGCCCGCACGTTGGCAGAGCGGCCTGTACGTTGCGCCCGACTCGGTGGGCTCGCATGACTGGGCGGAGTTCTATACACCGCAGACGGGTTGGCTTAACGCCGATGTCTCGTTTGGATCCTCGGCACGCAGGATGGGGGAGGAATGGCGCCGCCGCCACTACTTTGGCAACCTCGATCCATGGCGCATGGTGGCAAACTGTCGGTTCCAGGCAGAGTTTGAACCCGTCTTTGACGGTATGCGTGAGGACCCCTACGATAACCAGATGGGCGAGGCCTCGGTCGACGGTCGCGGATGCCGCCAGCGCGAGATGCTCCGCACGGTCGAACTCATCGAAATGCTCGAAGTTCCATTTTCGGACTAATCTACGGAAAGCTGTGATAAACTAACTCACGCAATACGTGCCCGAGTGGCGGAATTGGCAGACGCAGTGGACTCAAAATCCACCGTTGGCAACAACGTGCGAGTTCGAGTCTCGCCTCGGGCACCATACATGCAAAAGAGCGTTCAAGGGGGTTAAGGCCCCCTTTTTCGTGCCGAACTCGCGTGAGCGCGCGGAGCGTTAAGCAAACAGGCCTGTGGCCTGTTTGTAGCGGAGCGTGGCGAGGGCGCCATGCGCCCGAAGCCCGGGGCTTCGCGAAGCGAAGGCCCTTCGAGTCTCGCCTCGGGCACCATACATGCAAAAGAGCGTTCAAGGGGGTCGAGGCCCCCTTTTTCGTGTATGTAATGTGATAACGAGCGGTACGTGTTATTATCGCCAAGGCGTTGTTTCCGCAATGCCCTAAAGAGGAACCCGAGGGTTCCCACCTTTTGGCGCCAATGAGCAGCTGACTGGTCATACAACTTAGATTCTCTTCCTCATATCGAGGATGTCTATGTGTACGACCTGGTTGCAAAAAAGCGCCGGGTTATTTTTTTATGAATGGAGGTAGGGAAAATAGCTAAGTCTGATGACACCCGCATCAACGACGAGATCACTGCATCTTCGTGCCGTTTGATTGGCGTCGATGGCTCTCAGCTCGGCCTGTTCGCCATCCGCGATGCCCAGCGCGTCGCCGACGATCAGGGTCTCGACCTTGTCGAGATCGCTCCCAACGCGGAGCCGCCGGTCTGCAAGGTCATGGACTACGGTAAGTTCAAGTACCAGCAGGCCATGAAGGCCAAGGCTGCTCGTAAGAACCAGTCCAAGGTCGAGGTTAAGGAAATGAAGTTCCGACCCAAGATCGACGTTGGCGACTACGAGACCAAGAAGGGCCACGTTCTGCGTTTCCTCAAGAAGGGCGCACGCGTTAAGATCACCATCATGTTCCGCGGCCGTGAGATGGCTCACCCGGAGCAGGGTCTTAACGTTCTCGAGCGTCTCGCCGAGGATCTTAAGCCTTACGCTACGGTCGAGTCCAAGCCTAAGATGGAAGGCCGTAACATGCTTATGCTGCTCGCCCCAATTAAGGGCGCCTTTGATGAGGATAAAGCGGCAAGTGATACTAAGTAACTAGTGTTCTGTAACCGATTAAGGAGTATTTCATGCCTAAGATGAAGTCCCACAGCGGCACCAAGAAGCGTTTCCGCAAGACTGGTACCGGCAAGCTTATGCGCGCCAAGGCTTTCAAGAGCCACATCCTGAGCAAGAAGTCCACCAAGCGTAAGCGTGGCTTCCGTCAGGAGACCGAGATCGCCGCTGCCGACCGCAAGGTCATCAAGTCGCGTCTCGCCTAAGTTAGCGTTCCCGTTTTTCGTTTAACCGTCTAGGAGTTGATAGAACATGGCACGTATTAAGCGCGCTGTTGCCGCCAAGAAGAAGCGCCGTACCGTTATGCACCGTGCGAAGGGTTACTACGGTGCCGCTTCGCGTACTTACAAGCATGCTAAAGAGCAGGTCCAGCACTCTCTGCAGTATCAGTACCGTGACCGCCGCAATAAGAAGCGCGAGATTCGCTCTCTCTGGATCACCCGTATCAACGCTGCTGCTCGCCTGAACGACATCTCTTACTCTCAGTTCATGCACGGCCTGAAGGTCGCCGGTATCGAGCTCGACCGCAAGGTCCTGGCTCAGATGGCTTACGAGGACATCGAGTCTTTCAACGAGCTGGCTACCATCGCCAAGAAGGCTCTCGAGGCCTAATTGATTCTCTTGAATCGCTAGGGGAGTGTCGCGCTGTGCGCGGCGCTCCCTCTTTTTATCTAAGGCGCTGGTTTATATAGCAAAAGCGCGGGTAGATAGACACTTACAGGTGACCGATCTTTATATATCTCTTAACCGAAGGGTCATCATCTGATACGTGCAGTATTTCTGCACCAGCCTTTCTATTACTTATATAGGAAGCGATATATTGTGTAGGACTTATGAAGAGTGGAATTGACGTCCCACATCGCTTCGCGGTCTGGCAATATATCTCCTTGCCGCGCGGCCCGGTCGGACCGGGAACCGGCGCAGGCGTGCACCTTGAGAACCGGATACTGCGAGGATGGACACACCAGATGTGTCGCATCCGGGCAGACATCGAACCATTTGAAATGGTCTGACTTGGATTCGTTTTTCGCAAG
>NZ_JBQKGH010000019.1:0-23359 GCF_052118905.1 Collinsella sp. LCP21S3_A3
ACGCCGACGAGCCCGCCGCGGCGGCCAGGCTGGAGGCGATAAGGGACTGCCTGCGCCGGGGGCTGTCGCCCGAGCAGATGGCGGCGCGCAACGGCGGCCCGGTGGACCTGTCGCCGTCGACCATCTACCGCTGGGTCTCGGCGGGCTACGACGGCATGACCAACATGGAGCTCAGGCGCAAGGTCGGCTACAGGCCGAGGAAGCGCGCCGCGGGCCGGGCGGCGACCCGCCACTCCGCCCGCAGGTCGCATGCCGCGTTCCTCGCCCTCGGGGAGGACGCGTGCGCCGCGGCCTGGGAGATGGACACCGTCGAGGGGGCCCGGGAGGACTCCGCCTGCCTGCTCACGCTGCTGCACCGCCCCAGCAGGCTCCAGCTCGCGCTGCCGCTGGAGGAGAAGACCGCCGGGTGCGTCGCGGACGCCCTGGAGGGCGTCCGGGCCATCCTCGGCGCCGACGGGACGCGCCGCGTGTTCCGCGCCGTCCTCACCGACAACGGCGCCGAGTTCTCCGACGAGGCGGCGATCGCGGCGCTGCTCGGCGAGGGGCCGGGCGAGACGAGGCTGTTCTACTGCGACCCCAGGCGCAGCGACCAGAAGGGCGCCTGCGAGCGCAACCACGTCGAGATCAGGAAGCTGCTGCCCAAGGGCGCCGGAATCAGGTTCGACCGGCTCGCCCCGGCCGACCTGGCGCTGGCCATGTCGCACGTGAACTCCGAGCCCCGCGGCGCGCTCGGCTTCGCGACGCCCGCGCGCGCCTTCAGGGCGATGCTCGGGGAGGACGCGGCGGCGCTGCTGGACGCCTACGGCGTGGAGGACGTGCCGCTCGGCGATCTCGACCTGACGCCGGGGCTCATCGAGAGGGCGCGCGCAGAGAGGGGCGATGCCCCGCTGGCCTAGCCTAGAAGAAAAAACGGAATAGACGGACCGACCGTCCGGCTGAGTCTGGGAAGAGGTGCCGGGCGGCGGGCGGAGCATGGCCACCGGACCCATCGAAACACATCTCCACCATTCCTTCAACTGGGAAAATGCCGCCCCCGGGTCCCGGATAGGACCTCGGGGGCGTTCGGTTAACTGCGGGAGCGAGCCATCAGCTCAATGTGTTCGGTTGAGATCGGAAATCAACCAGATTTAGAACAAGAGGGCGTAGATGACCGCCACGACGACGGAGGGGAGCATGTTGGCCGTGCGGAAGGTCTGAGGTCGAATAAGGTTAACCCCAACACAGAAGATGAGCATAGAGCCCACAAGCGAAAGGCTGTCGAGGGCTGCGGTGGTCATGATGGGGGAGAGTGCGCCGGCAAAAAGCGTGATCGTGCCCTGGAATACGGCAACGGGCAGGGCCGAGAAGATGCAGCCGCGGCCAAGCGAGGCCGTCATGGTGCAGACGATGATGCAGTCCAGCGCGCCCTTCAGGGCAAGCGTGGACCAGTCGCCGAGCAGACCGTCCTGAATCGATCCTACGATGGCCATGGCACCGATACACACGGTGAGCGATGCCGAGACAAAGGCGTTGGTGAACTCGTTGTCGCCTTCGCTGCCGGTTTTGCGCTTGAGCCATTCGCCGAGGTTCTCGATGGCGGCCTCCAGGTTGATGGCCTCGCCGATGAGCGAACCGAGGGCAAATGAGACGATAAGCATGGTGGTGCCGGTGGTCGCCAACGCCTCTCCATCGATAACGAGCATCTTTTGCATGGTGCCGCCCAGGCCGATAAACAGAACACACAACCCCGACGCCTTCATGAGCGTGTCTTGGATGCGAGGCGTAATGAAGCGCCCACCCATAAGGCCAAGCAGACCGCCCGCGATCAAAAGCGCGACGTTGATGATCGTTCCTAAACCCGGCATGAACCCTCCTGTAATTGATGCCAACGCGGCAATCGTAGCAGAACGGGGAGGGGGCGCTCAGTATCCGAGCCAAGCGGCGGTTAGCGGTCTAGGACAGGATGGGGCTAAAGTCGAAGCGCAGCGTCATGAGGTGCTGTGGGGATTCGATGGCTGCGGCAATGATGTCGGCATCTCGTGCGCGATCGAACCCTTCAAGTTCCATTTGATAGGGGACGTCTTCTTGGATACCGATGCGACGAGGAACCAAAAGCTTGGTTCCGTCGAATTCTTCGGTTCGCGTTCCGTCTGCTGCAACGGAATAAAGGTGTAACTTGGCGGTCGTTGTGGCATCAAGTGCCGAGATGGCTTGGATATCGTTCGATGCGCTCTTAGCTCCCACTGCTGTAAGTGCCGTAGGCGCGACGACTTCTCCCGAAGGCAAAAAGACGAGCTCGACGGTGTTGGGGAATGCGATGAGGATATTTTTGCGGCGGGGCGCATTGGCAGCGACTGGCTCAATGCTTGCAGCATCGACGGTTTCCGTGTGGTCGAGCGCGACCATCATGCAACAGTTGCCTTCGTCGACACCTGGGGGAGCGGCAAAGTCCAGGCCGTCTTTCGGTTGGGAATCGCCTAGTTCGGTGGCGCTGCCGCTTGGCTTCTCGAGAGGAACCGCAGCGTTGTCTTCTGATGATGCATCGTCAACATGTGCCGGTGCGTCTGCGACCTCGTCTTTGGGGGATTTGTCATTATCGCTCGATATAGGAGCGGCAATCTCGACGGACCCCACTCCGTGCCATGTCATTTGGAGCAGCGCCGGATCGGCGAGAATGCGCTGCACGCCCGGCTCCTGGGCATCGATATTGATGGGGGCGGGTTCTGATCCGCGCGTGAGGTTAAGCGAGCCCTTCTGCCTGGTGCTTTGAGCCTTTTGGTCGTCCGCGTCGCCAGCGTAGAACAGCAAAGGCGCATCTCCCGTTGCGATGGCTTCGGTGTCCGCCTTGGTCAGCCGCAGCGACGCCGTAAAGGAGATGATGGGCTGCGCGCCATCGACATTCGAGGGAACGCAGCCCAGGCATACACCCCCTTCTTCTTCATGGGCCGCGCTGTCGAAGACGACCTTTGCCCCGTTCGCCGAGTCATCGACCGAGGCAATATCGATGCGCAGCTCTAAGTCGCATGGATCGCCATCGGCGTCGACTGCAGCCGATTTCCATGTGCAGATGGCGCAACCTGTCTGGGGGCCGTTCTCCTTGTCCGGTCGCTTGATATCCACGACTATCGAGTCGACCGCATTGCGGTGAAGGCATCCCGAGGTTCGGACCGTGGCATGTGCGAGCGAAAAACGTTGGCAGGCGACGATACCCGACGAATTCGCCGCGGGGTTCAGAGCTTGCGGTAAGGAGCTTGCCGTGGCGGGCGTCGCCCAAGCGGCGAGAGGCGTACCGCTCGCCAGTGCGCTGCAGAGTGCGGCAACGGGCAAAAGGTTTTTGGGTGCCATGGTTCTCCTATCTATTCCGCGTACTCCGGTCGTGCTTGGCTATTGGTTGCGTTTGATGTGCAGGCCAAGGCACGTCAGTCCTGCTCCCACCGTGGCGACGCCTACCGCAATGAGTTGCCGGGTGTCGCTCGTCTGGACGAGCGGCTCGTGACGGCTGCCGCGATTAAGGCCCGAAAGATCGACGGTCACTTCTGTGGCCGCTTGCGCTTGCTCTTGTTGAGCAAAGGCCATTGCGGGTGCGGACGCTAAGATGCTGACGATGGCGGCCAGTGCAATCGCCTTAGGACGTGGCGTGCGCACCGGGCTCGACCGTCCAGGTGATGCTTGCCACTTGATCTCCCGTACCGGTGGCGTGGTAGATGTCACGCGTGACGCGGGCGACGTGGCCACTCACATTGAGCCTAATTTTGTCCGTTCCGTCGCCAATGTCCTTGTACTTCATGTCGAAGCTTGCGTCTTTGGAAAGATCGAGGCCCGTAGTCTGAGTCGCCGAGCTGGCATCCTTTTCTGCCGTATCGGGGCCAACCTTAAAATCGATGGAGTTCTGGGCCGAGCCCGTCTTTGCGTCTGCAACGATTGTCCAGTCGTTCTGGGCCGTGACCTTCATGTTGGTGACGTGGATGCCATATGCCGAGAGGTTGTCGATGGTAATCGTCTCGTCGGAGGGTCCTACAAGCGTTCCGTCGGCTTTGGCGGCAAAGGGGATGACCGTTGGCGCCTTAAACGAAACATTGCTAATATCGGCCTTCACCGTCACATCGGTGGTTCCAACGCGCACCTCTGCCATGGCCGCCGTTGGCGCGGCGCCCATCGCAAGTGCGAGCGTAAGCCCTGCGCCCACGGCGAGTGCCCTGGCTCCGCTCAGGTTCATGGGTGTGTTCATAATCGATCCTTTCTGCTCGTCACGGACTGTTTCCGTGATGGTTGGACGAATGGGGACAGGGTGCTGCCCCTGCGAGCGCGTCGGCCACTAGCCTTCTGCCTGTGCCACCCGCACTTTGACGCGCGTCGGATTGCCGTGGGTGTCGTAGGTCTTGGCATCGAGTGCCTGAATCTCGATATATGCCTCGCCTTCTTGGATATCGCCGGCGGGGCAGGTCTCAACCGTCTTGCCGGCTTCGACCACACCGGACTCATAGATGGTCTCGTCGTTTTGAATCACGCGGAAGCGCTGGGGAAACTTGTTGTCTTGGACGTTTTGCACGTTGACGCGCAACTTGCCGCCTTCCTGCAACTGTGCGACCGGCGCGACCGAGATCGTCATCATGTTGTCGCGGACGATGGCGTCGAGCTCATCCTGGATTTCTTGGCGCGATTTACCTTCTGCCGTCGTGACTGAGGCGCCCGCTTCGGGCACGGGCTGCGACTGCCAGGCGTATAGCCCTACGGCGATGAGGGCGCAGACGACAGCCAGGCAGACAACGACGAGTTTCTTGCGACGCCCCAGTCCTGCAAGGCGGGGCGGCTTCTTCGCACTCATGCGGCGTCCTTGGTGGAGTAGACACGTGCGAACGTGGACGGGTCCGCTCCAAAGAGCATGTGAAGCATCAGGCGGCGCGAGTAGATGAGCTCGTCGAAGTCGTGAGGGAGCTCGATGTTGTGGATACGCGCGATGTGGTGGGCGAGCGCCGAGAACGACTCGGGGTCGCAGATCACATCGGTGGTGACGTGGTAGACCTCCGTACCTGGAAATGCATCTTCGTCGAAAGGCAAGAGATAGGGGTCGTCATCGACTTCGATGGCGAAACCGTATTGGGGCCAGTAATATGCCATGGAAACCTCCCTGCTCTGGGGCCAAAACTACTATTGGTTTGGCTGTCGATGCCGACCGTATCAGCCGCAACTTGCCCAATAACTAACCAATTGCTTGACGAGCCGATATCTCCGCAGGTAAAAGCATGTGAAAAAAATCTCAACTATTTTTGACTGATAAATGCACATGTTGTGGCTGCGCGGCAACGTGTGGCAAAAGTGTCGCTTGTCTCGAAAATCCCACCGTTCGCCGAATTGCGCGAACGTTAAAAACGTCAATTATGGAGACGGTCTCGAACATGTCGGTGAAACGATGCGGTAACATTTCCCTGCAAACACTGTAGTTAGCTAAAGGGGGAGTTCGCGTGTCTGCAACCATCAAACCCTTCACCGACGAGTTCGAAGAGTATGGTCGCGATGAGTCTCGCACATCGGGCGAGGCCTCGAGCATCTCGTTTCCGACAACGGAGGACGAGGTCCGCGCCATTATGGAAAAGCTCCATGCCGAGCGTGTCCCGGTGACGGTTCAGGGCGCCCGGACCGGTCTTGCCGCCGGCGCCGTGCCTCATGGCGGTCACATTCTCAATACTTCCCGCATGAATCGCTACCTAGGCATTCGCCGCGATGAGCAGGGCCGCTTTCTTTTGCGCGTGGCGCCCGGCGTCGTGCTGTCTGAGCTGCGCAAGCAACTGGGCAAGAAAGTGCTGCCGACTGCCGGCTGGGACCAGGCATCGCTTGAGGCCTACGAGGAGTTCCAGGAAGCTCCCGAGCAATTCTTTCCTACCGATCCCACCGAGGCATCTGCCTGCCTGGGCGGTATGGCGGCATGCAACGCTTCCGGCGCCCGTAGCTACGCTTACGGCCCCATGCGCCCTCACGTCACGGGCCTTCATGTCGTGCTGACCGATGGCGACCTGCTCGAGCTTCACCGTGGCGAGGTTTTTGCACAGGGTCGTCGCCTTTCGCTCGTCACGGTGCAGGGCCGCACGCTCGAGCTCGACCTTCCCGACTACACCATGCCCAAGACCAAAAATGCTTCGGGCTATTTCGTTGCTGACGATATGGATGCCATCGATCTGTTTATCGGTGCGTGTGGCACACTCGGCGTCATCACCGAGCTCGAGATTGCCCTGCAGGCGGCGCCTGCGGTCGTTTGGGGCGTGAGCTGCTTCTTTGACAGCGAAGACAAGGCCGTGTCCTTCACCGATTCTGTACGTCCCGTCCTGTCCCACGCGGCTGCCATCGAATATTTCGATGCGGGTGCCCTGGATATCCTGCGTCGTCAGCGCGAGCAGTCGACCGCGTTCGCCTCGCTGCCGGCGCTCGACAAAGACGCCAAGGTCTGTGTCTACGTGGAGCTCGACTGCGACGACGAAGCCCAGGCGACTGAGGAGCTGTATCACTTGGGGTGGGTACTGGAGCTTGCGGGCGGCAGCGACGATGCGACATGGGTCGCGCGCACCGAGGTCGATCGCGAGTGTCAGCGATTCTTCCGCCATGCGGTGCCCGAGAGCGTCAACATGCTCATCGACGAGCGTCGCCGCACGGACCCCACCATTACCAAGCTGGGGTCGGATATGTCGGTGCCCAACGCACACTTGGCCGATGTCATCGCCCTTTATCGCCGCACGTTGGCCGAAAGTGGGCTTGAATCTGCCGCCTGGGGGCACATCGGTAACAACCATCTGCATGTGAACATTCTGCCGCGCGATGCGCAGGATTACCGCCGCGGCGGAGAGCTCTTTGCCCAGTGGGCTTCCGAGGTCACGGCCATGGGCGGCGCCGTCTCCGCCGAACACGGCGTCGGCAAGATCAAGGCGGGCTTCTTGGAGACGATGTACGGTCACGAGGCCATGGTCGAGTCGGCGCGGCTCAAGCTCCAGCTCGATCCTGCCGGGCAGTTGGGCCGCGGTAACCTGTTTTCGGAGAAGCTCTTGGATGAGCTCGTCCAGAAAGGGGGCGCGTGAAGATGAGCGATTTCCATATGGTGGTGTGCGTCAAGGCGGTGCCGGGCAGCACCGAGGTCAAGATGGACCCCAAGACCAATACCATCGTGCGCGATGGCAAGCAGGCGGTCATTAATCCCTTTGACGCGAGCGCTTTGGAATGCGCGCTGGCGCTGAAGGACGACTTTATCGGCTTTGGCATGGACGTGCGCGTAACGGTGGTGTCGATGGGCATCCCCGCGACTGAATCGCTATTGCGCGACTGTATCGCCCGAGGCGCCGATGACGCACTGCTGCTAACCGATCGCGCCTTTGCAGGTGCCGATACCCTGGCAACCACCTATGCCCTCAAGTGTGGCATCGAGGCGCTCGACGAGGACTTCGACCTGCTCATCTGCGGCAAGATGGCGGTGGACGGCGATACGGCCCAGATTGGTCCCGAGCTTGCCGGTGCCTTCGAGATTCCCTGCGTGACCGACGTGAGCTGCGTGCAGAGTGCGGGCTTTACGACCTGTGGTTCACTGGCGCTTGTTCACGGCTGCGATGCCGGCGAGGAGACGGTCTATCTTGAGATGCCGTGCGCGATGACGACTGCCAAGGAGATTGGCCAACTGCGTATGCCGAGCATCGCCGGTATTCGTGCGGCCGAGGAGGCGGACGTGCGCGTGGTCAACGCTGCCGACGTGAACGCCGACCCCGCGCGCTGCGGTCTTGCCGGCTCGCCGACACAGGTCGTGCGATCGTTTGTGCCCGACCGCGACCAAACGTGCGAGGCCGTTGACGGAACGGCGTCCGAGCAGGCGGCGAAACTTGCCAAGATTATCGAGGGGATGGCATAGATGAGCGGACTGATTATCGATAGCGAAGCCTGTATCGGCTGTGGTCGCTGCGTTCGCGCCTGTGCCTCGGGCGGCATCGTAGTGGAAGGAGAGCGGCCCAACCGTTGCGCCCGCGTAACCGACGGCTGCATCCTATGCGGCGGGTGCGTCGACGCTTGCCCCGTCAATGCCATTTCGATCGAGCGCGACGAGGCCGCCGGCGCGGTTGACCTCGATGCATATCGAGACATTTGGGTATTCGCGCAGACCGACGAGCACGATACGGTGGCTCCCGTTGCCTTCGAGCTCATGGGCAAGGGCCGCGAGCTTGCGGATACACGCGGCTGTCGCCTGGTGGCGCTGGTCGGCATGGGCCCCGAGGGTTCTCTCGGTGACCTGGGGCATCTGGTTTGTGCCGGTGCAGACGAGGTCCTGATCTGTCGCGACGAGCGTCTGCGCCAGAACGATGCGGAGGTCTACGCTCGCCTCATCTGCGATTTGGTGGCAGAGCGCAAGCCCGAGGCCATTCTGTACGGAGCGACCGCCTTTGGCCGCGAACTGGCACCCGGCGTTGCCGTGCGTTTGCAGACGGGCCTTACGGCTGACTGCACCGTGCTTTCGATGGATACGGAGACGGGGCTGCTGCAACAGACGCGTCCGGCGTTTGGCGGCAACCTGATGGCCACCATCGTCTGCCCCAATCATCGTCCCCAGATGGCAACGGTGCGCCCCGGCATCTTTAAGGCGCCCGACTTTGACTACGGCCGCTCCGGCACGATCACCCAGATAGCACTTGCGGATGATGCTAAGGCTCGTGTCGAGATCTCGATTCCCGCCGAGGAGTGGGGACAGCAGGCTTCAATCGCCGATGCCGAGCGCCTGGTCGTGGTGGGTCGCGGCATTGGTTCCAAGAAAAACCTGCCGCTGATGCGAAGGCTCGCCGAGACTCTGGGAGCCGAGCTTGGCTGCACGCGACCCGTCGTGGAGGCCGGCTGGTTGGAGTATCGCCATCAGATTGGCCAGACGGGCATATCGGTTTCGCCCAAGATGCTTGTGAGTATCGGTGTTTCGGGCGCCATCCAGCATCTTGCCGGCATCGGTGGGGCGGAATGCATTATCGCCATCAACGAGGACCCGGATGCCCCCATCTTTGGTGCTGCCCAGTACAAGGTTGTCGGTGATGCCGTCGAGGTCGTCGAGGAGCTGCTAGCCCAGCTTGAGCGCTAGGCGCTCGCCAGCCAGTCGCGCATCTCTTCCCTAAGACGGCTCCAGGTTGCCTGTGTGGCGGGGTCGGTAAAGGGCTGGGTAATACCAAAGGGCGCGTCGAGCAGGCGGTAGATATCGCCCTGCTCGCGCGTCAGCGCTCGGCTCGCCGGATAGACGAGCTCAAACATAAAGCAGATGAGTCCTACTAGGTAGTCCGCGGGCTCGTCGCGTTCATCTCGTGCGACGCAGCGGTGCTCGTCAAAGGCGGCCAACGTCGGCGCCGAGAAGTGGCTGGCGAGAAATGCGTCCTCATCCACCTTGAGGATGGTGTCGACGGTGCTGTCGGCGATGGTGCGCATAATGTCGATTTTGTCGCCATCGCGCACGATATCGCAGAAGCACCGTGTACGCTCGTCGAGTTGTGCCGGCAGGCGAAAGTCACTGTGATAGGCGATGCTCGCGCGGATGAGCTCGTCTTCTGCCGGGCTGTCGATAAAGTCGCGGATACTTGTTGCCGCGGGCGCGTCTGCAGGGTTTTTGCCAAAGAGGACCTCGAAGCCCAACTTCGCATGGCTCATGCTCTCGGCATCCTTAAACGTGTCCCAGCGTCGCAGCTGCTCAAAGCGGCCCATATCGTGCAACAGCCCACAAAGCCACGCCAGGTCAATGTCCTGCGGTGACCAGTCCTGCTTGCGTGCCACGGCATCGCATGCCTCGGCAACGTGGTACGTATGCTCGATTTTGAGCGCGATACGCGGATTGGCGGCATCGTAGGCATCGGTGTAGGTCCTGAAGGCCGCGATTGCCCCCGTTCGATCGATAGCTGTCATAATGACTTCCTAAAAAGCTGTGTCTTTCTGTGTCTTTCGATCCGGTGGCAATTGTAGGTGAACTCGGTTGCCGCCGGGCGATGATTCTGCCATGTCGTCGAATGCGGCTCGAAAAGCTTGTCGGGACGAGGAACGCCATGGTGCTCAAAATCGTTAAAACCGTCTGGCCGGTGATGCTTACCAATGTTGCGATAGGTGCGCCGTTGTCGATGTTCCCACCGCTATTGCGGGTTTTGTCTGCACATCGCTCTTTATTTGCCTGCTCTTTTCGCAGCGGCTGTCGGCGTCGTTGCGGTGGCAATCAAGACAAAGTCGATGTTGTGGTGCTGCGTCTCGGGTATCGGGCTCTATATCGTTTTGAGCCTCGTATAGGAGTGGGGTGCTTTTACCGTCCGGACCCCACGAATCGAATATCTCACCGAGCCGATCTGCTTCTTCTGGTACCATGGTCAAACTTTACTGTAGCAAAGCATGACGTGGGCTTTTGTTCTGCGTCGGCGGAAATGGGGGTTTCATGGCACAGGAAGCGATCGCCAACGAGCAAAAGAAATTCAAAGTACCGCGCATTCCGGGTGACATCATGATCTACCCGATGATCGTCGGCCTTTTGCTCAATACCTTCTGCCCGCAGGTCTTCGAGATCGGCGGCTTCTTTACCGCCGCCTGCCGCGGCGGTTCCAATACCATCGTCGCTGCGATCCTGTTGTTTGTGGGCGCCGGCATCAGCTTTAAGTCCACGCCGGGTGCCATCAAGACCGGCATCGTCGTACTGATTCCTAAGCTTGTGGTGGCAGCCGTGCTGGGCTTGAGCGTTGCGTATTTCTTTAATGACAACTTTTTGGGCCTGAGCTCGGTTTCCATCATCGGCGGCATTACGTTTTGCAACATGGCGCTCTACACGGGCATCATGGGCGAGTTTGGCGACGAGTCCGAGCAGGGCGCCGTGGGCATCCTGTTCTTCACGGCGGGCCCTGCGGTTACCATGATCATTCTTGGTGTCTCTGGTCTTGCCAACATTCCCGTTGGCACCATCATCGGTTCCATCCTGCCGCTCGTGATTGGCATGGTTTTGGGCAACCTCTTCCCGTTCATCAAGAACCTGCTGGTTCCCGGCACCAATCCTGCGATCGCCGTCATCGGATTTCAGCTCGGTGCGTCTATGAGCCTGTCGAGCTTTATCACCGGCGGCATTTCCGGCATCTTGCTGGGCCTTGTCACGTTGTTTGTCGTCGGTCCCATCACCTTTGCGTTCGAGCGCCTGTGCGGCGGTAACGGCAAAGCCGCCGTGGCTTGTTCCACCATCGCCGGCACGGCTATGACCACGCCGGTTGCTCTTGCCGAGGCCGCGCCGCGCTATGCCGATCTTGCGCCCACCGCATACGCTCAGATCGCCACCGCCGTCATCATCACGGCAATCATGGCTCCGATTCTGACCGGTTGGGTCGATAAGAAGTTCTGCCAGGGCAAGGAAGACCTGTCGCCCGCCGGTGTCGAGGCCATCGAGGAAGCCGTCGCGGCCGACATCGATGGCGAGTAGCCATCGGCGCCCATCAATGATGCTGGCGTGCAACTCGCGCCGTGAGAGCGCCCGGGCGCTCTGGTATTATTCCCTCATTCCCCTCTGTATTGGGGGAGTTATGGTGATGCGTGCGGCTCGGAGAAGCGCTGTCGGTTTGATGATGGGGAGATGGGCCTGGTGGTTAAGGCGCTCAAGATTGAGATATTCCTGCTAAGCATGATTGTTCTTATCGGGCTTGCCGTGCGGAGTCGTCGCTCCTTGTTCTCGAGCACCCAGCAGCTATTGTTTAGCATGCTTGGCTACACCTCTGCCGCGTACATATTATTCGATATGATCTGGGTGCTATTGGATGGTGTGGACGGCACGTTGGGCATTGCTGTCAACTGGATTTCCAACGCGGTTTCGTTTTCGCTCTTTGCCATCGTGTGTCTCATTTGGTTTATCTATTCCGAGACGGTGCAGGGTTCTCGCCTTTTGGCCTCGCGCTATAGGGTGGTGCTTGTAGCGTCGCCTACGGTTCTGGTGGTCGTGCTGGCGTTTACCAGTTACTGGACGCACGCCCTGTTCTATATCGATTCGCAGGGCGTGTATAGTCGCGGCTCTGCTTATATGATCCAGCCCATTGTCAGCTACTGCTACGTTCTACATACGTCCCTACATGCGTTTGTGCAATCTCGCAGGGTCGAGAGCCTGCAGACGAAGACCATCTATCGAACCTTGGCATTTTTCGCCATTCCGGCCCTGGTGGGCGGTACCTTTCAGGTCGTATACTCGGTGCCCGGCCTTTGTGTCGGCATAATGATTAGCATATTGCTGCTCTACATTGTCTTCCAGGAGCAGCTCATCTCGACCGACCCGTTGACTGGCCTCAACAATCGCAACCGTTTTGAGACCTATATACTGTCGCTCTTCTCAAATGTGGATCAGGCCGAAGACGTGTATCTGCTTATGATGGATGCCGACGGCTTTAAGCAGATTAACGATCGCTATGGACATGTGGAGGGCGACCATGCTCTTCAGGTCATATCCGCTGCGCTCAAAGAAGTCTGCTCGGCGTCTGGTAGCTTTATCGCGCGTTATGGCGGCGATGAGTTCGTGGTGCTTCAAAAGGCGATGGCGGAGCAGGATATCTTGCATCTGTGTGCGGCAATCAACGACGAGCTCGCGCGCGCCGAGGTTCCGTATCTGTTGCGGATGTCCATCGGCTACGCACGGGTTGGTGATGGCGTCGATACCTGGCAAGACTTGCTCCGTGCTGCCGACGCGGAGCTCTACCGCGTAAAGCGCGAGAAGAAGAAAGTCGGCGTCCAGATACGCTAAAAAAGGGGGCGCACGACCGTTGCGATGATCGTGCGCCCCTTCTGCGCTTTCGGGGACTAGTATCGGCTGTCGAAGATGCGCCTCGTCTTTTTCTCGGAGCGCGGCAGCTCACCGAGCGGTACGGCGGTCGCCTTGGGCGTGCAGCCGATCTTGGCCTTAAAGACGGCAGCCACTTCGCGCTCGCATGCATCGCGCTCGGCGCCCGTCAGCTCGCTTTCGAACAGTAGCTCGAGTACATCGCGACCGTTGACGGCCTCGATCATTACCTGGTACTCCGAGCTCGCTCCGTCGACGAACTTAAGAACTTCCTCGATCTGCGCGGGGAACATATTGCAACCCTTGACCTTGATCATATCGTCGGTGCGCCCGACCAGGGTGTCGATGCGCGGGTGGTCAAGGCCACAGGCGCATGTGCCGGGGATGATGCGTGTCAGGTCGTGCGTGCGGTAGCGGATAAGCGGTGCGCCTTGCTTGCGCAGGGTTGTAAGAACCAGCTCGCCCACTTCGCCGTCAGGAAGGACCTTGCCGGTCTTGGCGTCGACGATCTCGCAGTACACGTAATCGGACCAGATATGCATGCCGTCGTGCTCGCGGCACGAGATACCGATGCCCGGACCGTAAATCTCGGTGAGACCGTAGATGTCAAAGATCTCGATGCCCAGCTCGTTTTGGATGCGCTTGCGCATCTTTTCGCCCCAACGCTCCGAGCCGATGACGCCGCGGGTTAGGTGGAGCTTGTCGCGCAGACCGCGTTTGGTGATTTCCTCGGCCAGCAACAGGGCATAGCTCGAGGTTGCCGTGATGACGGTCGATCCTAGGTCCTGCATCATCTTGAGCTGCTTTTCGGTGTTGCCGGGACCCATGGGAATGGCCATGGCGCCTAGGCGTTCGCATCCCAGCTGAAAGCCGATACCCGCCGTCCACAGTCCGTAGCCCGGGGTAATCTGGATGCGGTCCTGCGCGGTGATGCCGGCCGTGCGATAGCAGCGGGCGAACATATCGGCCCAGTCGTCCACGTCCTGTTTGGTGTAGGGGATGATCACGGGCGTGCCGGTGGTTCCGGATGAGCTGTGGATGCGAACGACTTCTTCGTCTGGTACGGCCTGGATGCCAAGCGGGTACGCCTCGCGAAGGTCCGCCTTCTCGGAAAAGGGCAGCTGCTCAAATTCTTCTTGTGTGGAAATGTTTGCGATGTCAATGCCATCGAACTTTTTGGCATAAAACGGCGAGCGGTCTTTAAGGGTCTGGAACTGCTTGGTAATAAGCTCAAGCTGCGCGGGCTGCATCTTCATGGTTTTGTCCTTGCGTTAACGGGAGGCGAATGCGGAGATGGCGGCAACGGCCACATCAATGGCGCGGTCATTGAGTGCGACAAATTGGGACCGCACGCTGGCGTGCATGGCTGCGCGAAGTTCCTCGACGGTGAGCCCCAGGTCGCTTATGGCGACGGCGCTTGCCAGCAGCGCGACGTTGAGCGCTTTGGGCGAGCCGATCTGCTTAATGAGTGCGGTGTCGTCGACCAGCAGGCAATTGGGGACAGTCTGCCGCAGGTACTCTAGAAAGGGCTTGGAGCTATAGGCGTCACGCGAGAGCGCCGCCGTTACGGGTTGCACGCTACTCGTAGCACTTACCAAGGCGCCGCCGGGACGTAGATAGCCCAGGCAGCGCACGGCCTCGGCGGGCTCAAATGCAATGATGAGGTCGGTCTCGCCGTGGGCGATAAGCGGCGCGTCGATGCGGGGCTCGTCCTGATTTGCCAGTCGGACATGCGATACGACGGAGCCGCCGCGCTGGGCCATGCCAATGGTCTCGGCGGTGCGCACCCGCCAATTTCGGGTTTCGGCTGCCTGCGCGAGCAACTTGGCGGCAAGGACGGTGCCCTGGCCGCCCACACCGGTAATCATGATGTTGAGCATTAGGCCTCGCCTCCCTTCGCGGCCTCTGCGTTTGGACCGATGGCTCCAAACTTGCAGACCTGCGTGCACAGGCCGCAGCCGTTGCAAAGGGTCGGGTTAACGCGTGCACGTCGTTGCTCGGCGTCCCAAGAGATAGCGGGGCAGCCGATCTGCGTGATGCAGCGTTTGCAGCCCGTACAGCGGCTCTCGTCGACGCAAAGCGCGGGTTTGGGCTTGCTCAGCGTAATGCAGAGGCCCTCACAGATGAGCGCCGAGGGGCCTTCGTGCGTAATGGCGCGTCGGGCGGCTTCGGTTGTCTGGGCTAGGTCAAACGGGTTGGCATGTTCGATGCAGGTGACGCCCAAGGCGTGCAGCACGGCCTCGATTTTGATGGGCTGGGACTTGGTACCATCCAAACGCAGGCCGGTGCCTGGATGAGGCTGGCCGCCCGTCATGGCGGTGGTGGCGTTATCCAGCACTATGACAGTGATGTCGTGGCCGTTGTAGACAGCGTTGGCGATGCCGGTCATGGCACTGGCAAAGAACGTGGAGTCGCCCACAAAAGCGATTTGCTTTCGCGCGGGTTCGGCAATACCTAGGCCCTGGGCCATAGTGATGCCGGCCCCCATGCACAGGCAGGTGTCGACGGCATCGAGCGGGGCGGCGTTGCCCAACGTGTAACAGCCGATATCGCCCGAAAGGACGGCGTCGGTAGCGCCTATCGCTTTGAGTGCCTGCTTGACGGCGTAAAAGCTGCCACGGTGCGGGCATCCGGGACAAAGTACCGGTGGGCGCACGGGGAGCGCGGGCGGCTTGGGAAGCGAAGCGTCGGCGCGTGGGGTAACAGCCTGGGCGGGGATGCCAAGGAACGCCGCCAGGCGCTCAACCAGATCGTCGACAGTGTTCTCGCCGCGACCGGGCATGGTGCCGTCGAGCTTGCCGTGCACGGTATATGCCGCGTGCGTACGGCCCGCTAGACGCAGCATCTCGTCCTCAAGGACAAAGTCGAGCTCTTCGACGACGAGAATTTGACCCAACCCTTCGGCAAAGCGCTCGGCAGCTGCAGTGGGGAAGGGATAGGGAAGGCCGACCTGCATCAAGCGATAGGGCGGCACGGCGATGTCTGCCGCGGCGGCGCGACGCTCGATAATCGCCAGCGCCTCGCACGTGTATGCATACGAGACGCCACCGGCCATAATACCCAGGCGCGGCGTGGCATCGCCATGGTTTTCGATGGGGTTAAACGCGTCTGCGGCCTTGCCGCTGGAGTAGGCGTCTGCAATCTGCGGCAGGCGCTCGTTAACCTCGCCATGGGCGGCAAACGAACGGCGCGGGAAGATAACCCATTTGGGATCCTTCTCAAAGGTGCCAGCGGGATGTGCGACGGTATGCTCGGGTACCTCCAAATAGGTTGAGGCGTGACATACGCGGGTGGTGGGGCGCACGATAACGGGCGTATGGTAGCGCTCCGAGATTTCAAATGCCTCTTGCATCATCGCGTAACCCTGCTCCAGATTTTGCGGATCGAGCACGGGGATCTTCGCAAATGCGGCAAAGCGGCGCGTATCCTGCTCGGTTTGAGAGGAGATGGGGCCGGGATCATCGGCAACAAACAGCACCAGACCGCCCTTGATGCCCACGTAGTTGAGGCTCATGAGCGGGTCGGAGGCAACGTTTAGTCCAACTTGTTTGCAGGTAAAAAGGCAGCGCGCTCCTGCATACGATGCGCCTGCCAGCACCTCGAGCGCGGCTTTTTCGTTGGTCGACCACTCGACGTGGACACCCTCGGCACTACCTTGAGCCTTGAGTTTGGCAACTGTCTCGACAAGTTCCGTCGACGGCGTGCCCGGGTAACCGGCGACCACGCGAACGCCCGCCGCAAGCGCGGCATACGCAAAGGCCTGGTTTCCCATAACCAGTTTCTTATGCATCTGTATCCCCTCGATGTCGCCGGCGCGTTACGGCAAGACGGCGT
Source organism: Collinsella sp. LCP21S3_A3 (assembly GCF_052118905.1). Classification (NCBI taxonomy): domain Bacteria; kingdom Bacillati; phylum Actinomycetota; class Coriobacteriia; order Coriobacteriales; family Coriobacteriaceae; genus Collinsella; species Collinsella sp. LCP21S3_A3. The sequence continues at coordinate 16,586 of NZ_JBQKGH010000019.1, forward strand.
CTGTCGCCGCGACTCGGTACGAAATCAACGAGATACAGTGTACTCCATTAAGCTAAAGCGAGAGCTGCCCTTTTCCAAACGGGGTGGTTTGTTAGGCCTTTTTAGGTTTGTTGACAATGATGATGCCACTGCAGACCAAGAGCAGGGCCACAATTACGGTAACGGGGCTCGTGCCAGCGCCCTCTCCGAGCAACAACGCGCTCAACAGCACGCCAAAGACCGGGTTCATAAAGCCAAAGACCGAAACGCGGCTAACGGGGTTGACGGCGAGTAGGCGGGACCACAGCGAGTACGCGACGGCGGAAATGAGCGCCATATAAATGATGAGCGCGATGGCGGGGGCGATTTCGGTGGGGAATAGCGCGCCGCCCATCAAAAACCCGATGGCGGTGAGGACCAAACCGCCGACCAAAAACTGCCAGCCGGCGAGCAAGACGCCGTCATGCTCGCGCGAGAAGATGCCAATGAGGCAGGTCGACAGGGCGCCCGCAATAGTGGAAGCCAAGATAAATCCCTCGCCGTCGAGTGTAAAGCCAAAGGTGCCGTCCGCACCCGAAAGGTTGACGAATGCGACGCCGGCAAAGCCCAGTACGCAGCCGAGCACCTTGGTCGCATCGAGCTTTTCGGTGCGAAACGCCAGAGCGGCAAAGAGGATGGCGAGGAAGTTGGCGCTGGCCTCGATGATGGAACTCGACATGGCGCTGGCGCGCGAGAGTCCCAGGTAGAAAAAGAAGTACTGCCCGATAGTCTGGAAGAGCGACAGGATGCAGATGGGCTTAATGTCGCGAGCCTGTGGAACGAGTGGGCAGCGCTGGGCCGTGCTCATCCCAACGATAACCAGGGCGCCGGCAAGCGTGAAGCGCAAGCCCGCAAAGAGCAGCTGCGAGGCGCTATCGTGCGCGGGGATGCCAAAGAGCTCATAGCCGATCTTGATGCAGGGGAAAGCCGACCCCCAGAGTGCGCAGCAGACGAGGCAGCCCAGGATGAGTCCGGGCAGGGTGGCGAGATACGGCTTGCGGCTTTCCATGATGTCCTTCCTGTATGCGCGAAGTAAAAAAGAACCCGCCACCGGGTGTGCCGGTGGCGGGTGTTGTTACCCGAGGGGATTGTACCCGATGGGAACGTATTTAAGCGAAGTAGGCTACGCCGCTCTCAAAGATCGGCATGAACTTATCGCCGGGGACATGCTCGGGCACGTTGCGGTACAGGTTGTCGCCGCGACGCTCGGCATGGCCCATCTTGCCCAGGACGCGGCCGTCGGGGCTCGTGATGCCCTCGATGGCGAGCGCGGAGCCGTTGGGGTTGACGGAGAGATCCATGCTGGGCTTGCCATCCTCGCCCACGTACTGCGTGGCGACCTGGCCGTTGGCGATCAGCTGGGCGAGCACTTCATCGTTGGCGACAAAGCGGCCCTCGCCGTGGCTGATGGCGACGGTGTAGGGGTCGTCCAGACTGCACTGCGACAGCCACGGGGACAGGTTGGACGAGATGCGGGTGCGCACCAGACGGCTCTGATGGCGACCGATGGTGTTGAACGTCAGCGTGGGCGCATCGGGCGTGGCGTCGACGATGTCGCCGTAGGGCACCAGGCCGAGCTTGATCAGGGCCTGGAAGCCGTTGCAGATGCCCAGCATCAGGCCGTCGCGGGCCTTGAGCAGGTCGCGGACTGCCTCGGTGACCTCGGGAGCGCGGAAGAACGCCGTGATGAACTTGGCGGAGCCGTCGGGCTCGTCGCCGCCCGAGAAGCCGCCGGGAATCATGACGATCTGGCTTGCACGGATGCGGCGGGCGAGCTCGTGGGTGCTCTCGGCGACGGCCCCGGGCGTGAGGTTGTTGATCACGAAGGTGTCGGCCTCGGCGCCGGCGGCGCGGAAGGCGCGGGCGCTATCGTACTCGCAGTTGTTGCCGGGGAACACAGGGATGATCACGCGCGGGCGGGCGATCTTGGCGCCGCCGTACACGTGGATATCCTTGGCGCGGAAGTCGATGGCCTCGACCTCGGGGGTCTCGCCGGCGCTGCGGTAGGCGAAGACGCCTTCGATACCGCTCTCCCAGGCCTCCTGGAGCTCGGCGAGCTCGATGACTTCGGAGCCGGTGTCGATGACATAGCCCTCGACGGTGGTACCCAGGGGCTCGACGACAACGCCGTCGGCGACCTCGGGCAGCTCGGCGTCCTCGGCGAGCTCGACGATAAAGCTGCCGTAGAGCGGGGTGAAGAGGCTCTCCACGTCCACATCTTCGGCAAGCTCGATACCGATCTGGTTGCCGACGCACATCTTAAAGAGGCTCTCGGCGCCGCAGCCGTAGCCGGGCGTGGAGACGGCCAGGGCGTCGCCGGTAGCGGTGAGCGCCTCGACGGCGTCAAACGCGGCGAGCAGCTGCTGGGCATCGGGGCGGTAGTCCTCGCCATAGGTGGCGGGGGCGATGCGAACGACGCGGTGCGTGAGGCCCTTAAACTCGGGGGAGACGGCGCGGGCGGCACGGCCCACGGCGACAGCGAAGCTGATCAGGGTCGGCGGAACGTTGAGCTCGCCGGCCTCGTCCTCAAACGAGCCGCTCATGGAATCCTTGCCGCCGATGGCGCCGGCACCCAGGTCGACCTGGGCCATAAGGGCGCCCAGGACGGCTGCCATGGGCTTGCCCCAACGTTCGGGCTCGGTGCGCAGGCGCTCAAAGTACTCCTGGAAGGAGAGGTAGGCGCGCTTGTGCTCAAAGCCGGCGGCAACGAGCTTGGCGATGGACTCGACCACGGACAGGTAGGCGCCTGCAAACTGGTCGGCCTCCATCAGGTAGGGGTTGAAGCCCCATGCCATAGCGCTCGCCGTGGTGGTCTCGCCGTCCACGGGGAACTTGGCGACCATGGCAGAGCTCGGGGTGAGCTGCGTCTTGCCGCCAAAGGGCATGAGCACGGTAGCGGCACCGATGGTGGAGTCGAAGCGCTCGGAAAGGCCCTTGTTGGAGGCGACGTTGAGATCGGTGACAAGCGAGGTCATGCGCTCGGCAAGCGTGGTGCCGGCCCAGCTGGGTTGCCACACGCTACGGGCACACACGTGGGCGACCTGGTGCTTGGGTGCGCCGTTGGAGTTGAGGAACTCGCGGGACAGATCGACGATGGCGACGCCGTTCCAGGCCATACGCATGCGCGGCTCGGCGGTAACCTCGGCGATGACGGTCGCCTCCAGGTTCTCCTCGGCAGCATAACCCATGAACTCCTCGACGTCACCGTCGGCGACGGCGCAGGCCATGCGCTCCTGGGACTCGGAGATAGCGAGCTCGGTTCCGTCCAGGCCGTCGTACTTCTTGGTCACGGTGTCCAGGTCGACATACAGGCCGTCGGCAAGCTCGCCCACGGCGACCGAGACGCCGCCGGCGCCAAAGTCGTTGCAGCGCTTGATCAGGCGGCAGGCGTCGCCGCGGCGGAACAGACGCTGCAGCTTGCGCTCGACCGGGGCGTTGCCCTTCTGGACCTCGGCACCCGAGGTTTCGATGGAATCGGTGTTCTGGGTCTTGGAGGAGCCGGTGGCGCCGCCGATGCCGTCACGGCCGGTGCGGCCGCCCAGCAGGATGATCTTGTCGGTGGGGGCGGGGCACTCGCGACGCACGTGGTTTGCCGGGGTGGCGCCCACGACGGCGCCGACCTCCATGCGCTTGGCCACGTAGCCGGGGTGATAGAGTTCGCTGACCTGACCGGTGGCAAGGCCGATCTGGTTGCCGTAGCTGGAGTAGCCGGCGGCAGCGGTGGTCACGAGCTTGCGCTGCGGCAGCTTACCCTCGAGCGTCTCGGAGACCGGGACGGTGGGGTCGCCGGCGCCGGTGACGCGCATGGCCTGGTACACATAGCTGCGGCCAGAGAGCGGGTCGCGGATGGCGCCGCCCACGCAGGTGGCGGCACCGCCGAAGGGCTCGATCTCGGTCGGGTGGTTGTGGGTCTCGTTCTTAAACAGGAACAGCCAGTCCTGGTCCTCGCCGTCGACATCGACCTTCACCTTGACGGTGCAGGCGTTGATCTCCTCGGACTCGTCGACATCGGTCATGACGCCGGTCTTCTTAAGGTACTTGGCACCGATGGTGCCCATGTCCATGAGGCAGACGGGCTTGGCGTCGCGACCGAGCTCGTGGCGCATCTCCATATAGCGGTCGAAGGCCTGCTGTACCACGGCGTCATCGATTGTCACGTCGTCCAGGACGGTACCGAAGGTGGTGTGGCGGCAGTGGTCGGACCAATAGGTGTCGATCACGCGGATCTCGGTGATGGTGGGGTCGCGGTCCTCATCGCGGAAGTACTGCTGGCAGAAGGCGATGTCCGCCTCGTCCATGGCAAGGCCGCGCTCGGAGATAAAGGCGGCAAGGCCGGCCTCGTCGAGTTCGCGGAAGCCGTCGAGCACCTCGACGGGCTGGGGCTCGGGGGTCTCCATGTACAGCGTCTCGGGTAGGCCGAGCGAGGCGATGCGGGCCTCGACGGGATTCACCACGTAGTGCTTGATGGCCTCGATGGCGGCTTCGTCCAGAGCGCCCGAGATCATATAGACCTTGGCGGAGCGCACGGCGGGGCGCTCGCCCTGGCTGATGAGCTGCACGCACTCGCTGGCGGAGTCGGCGCGCTGGTCAAACTGGCCAGGCAGGAATTCGACAGCAAAGACGGCGCCATCGCTTGCGGGGAGTTCGTCGTAGGTCACATCGACCTGGGGCTCGCTAAAGACGGTCGGCACGCAGGAGCGGAAAAGCTCCTCGTCGATGCCCTCGACGTCGTAGCGGTTGATGATCCTCAGGGCCTCGATGCCCTTGATGCCGAGAATTTCGGTCAGCTCGCCCTTGAGCTGCTGAGCCTCGACGTCGAACCCGGGTTTCTTCTCCACGTAAATACGAGAGACCATTGGTTCCTGCCTTCCTGATCGGTTGGGCGTACGGTGCGGTATGCGGCAGCGGTCGGTTTGCGGGACAAGCCTCGCGGTCGCCTTGAGCCACATGTTTGTAAACGTCACTATGATACGACAGCTCATGGCGTATTGAGGACGGCGAGGGTGCTACAGTGAAGCGCAAACAAGAGAAAGGCATCACATGGCATTCGTTTCGCTCGCTATCATCGCGCTTGTGGCTTTCGCAAGCCCCTTTATCGCATCGGCGATTCCCGGAAAGCCCGTTCCCGAGACGGTCTTTTTGCTCGTGTTCGGCGCGGTGCTGGGACCTCATATGCTCGGCGTCATCCATGTAGATGCCGAGGTCTCGCTTGTGTCCGAGCTCGGTCTGGCCTTTTTGTTCCTGCTTGCCGGCTTTGAGATCGACCCCAAGAACATCACGGGCGTCGAGGGACGCTACGGTATGGCGACGTGGGTCGTCACGTTTGGCATCGCCTGGCTTGCCGTGCGCTTTACCCCGTGGTTCTCGGTCAGCCATTTCGACGGTATCGCCGTGACGCTGGCGCTCACTTCGACGGCGCTCGGCACGCTCGTGCCCATCATGCGTGAGCGTTCGCTGACCGGCACGCGTGTGGGTGACTCCATCCTTGCCTATGGCACGTGGGGAGAGCTCGGTCCCGTGCTTGCCATGTCGGTGCTGCTCTCCGCTCGTACTGGTATCCAGACGCTCGTGATCCTTGGCTTGTTTGCACTGGTCTGTGTGCTGTTGGCCGTGGTTCCGAGCCGCTCCAAGCGCGTCGGCAGCCGCTTCTTTGCGTTTGTCGAGGAACGGGCCGACACGACGTCGCAGACGTTCGTGCGCCTGACGGTGCTCATCCTGGTCACACTCGTGGCATTTTCCGCCATCTTTGACCTCGACATCGTGTTGGGCTCTTTTGCCGCTGGCTTTGTCCTGCGCTATATCATCCCCGAGGGCAACCATACGCTCGAGACCAAGCTCGATGGCCTGGCCTATGGCTTTTTGATTCCGGTGTTCTTTACCGTGTCAGGCGCAAAGATTGACCTGACGGCCGTGGCGTCGCGCCCGGGTCTGCTCGTGGGCTTTATCGCGGCGTTGCTGATCATTCGCGCCGTGCCGATCCTTGTCTCTATGAGCATTTGTCCCGCGACACGTGACGTTTCGGCGTATGGCCGCATTACCGTGGCCCTGTACTGCACTACGGCCCTGCCGATCATCGTTGCCGTGACGAGTGTGGCCGTCAACGCAGGCGCGCTGTCGCAAGACGTCACCTCGGTTATGGTAGCCGCCGGTGCCATCACGGTGTTCTTGATGCCGCTGCTCGCGCAGCTCTTCTATCGCGTGGTCGATGCCGCGCCGGCCACTGCCGTGGCAGAGGTCGCCGAGCACCCTGCCGACGCACTCGATATCCTGCGCGCTCACCACGACCTAGCGAGCCTGCTCGCGCGCGAGCATGAGCTTTTGACCTCGCATGGCCATGGGCGTTCGCTCGACGGCATACCTACCCTTGATTCCATTGCTGACCGCCTCTCGACCGAGGCGGCAAGCGGCCACATCGATGCCCGTATCGTGGACGCCGCTCATTTGCTGGCTGAGAAGACCTATGGCGACGAGATCGACCCGTCCAAGCTGACTCCGCGTGAGCGCCGCCGCCTGGAGCGCGCCAAGCTCGCCGTGCGCGAATACCGCCGCCGCATGCTGGAGCTCTACGCGCGCGATGAAGCCCAGGACGACGACGGCAAATAACGAGATGCTTCCCCTAGGGGAAGCCGCGTCCCGCTTTAAAGACGGGACTGCGGACAAAAAGTTGGACCGTTGAGGTCCGGAACGGAGTCCGCATGGCATACAGTAGGAGAATGGTGGAGAGGGCCAGGGCGCTTCGCGGCGCCGGGCTCACCG
>NZ_JBQKGH010000020.1:0-19860 GCF_052118905.1 Collinsella sp. LCP21S3_A3
TGCGACACATCTGGTGTGTCCATCCTCGCAGTATCCGGTTCTCAAGGTGCACGCCTGCGCCGGTTCCCGGTCCGACCGGGCCGCGCGGCAAGGAGATATATTGCCAGACCGGAGGGGCCCGCGGGGCGGGAATCTGGTTGCACACAACTCCTACACATTTATACCCGCAGCTGACGCTTGCCAGTCGTTACCTACCACTCGCCGAGCATATCTTTATATTGATCAGCCCCATGGCTAGAGCCGATATGCGCCCCGAGCCAAAGCGCAGCCGGCATCAAGCAACTCGTCGCGCTCCTCCACCGAAAAGCCCTCGGCGTACACTCGCACCACCGGCTCAGTGCCACTCGGGCGAACCAACAGCCAGGTATCATCCTCAAATGCCAAACGCAAGCCGTCCATGTGACTTACGCTCTGCGGCGCCTTGCCGCAAATCGACTTGGGATTCACACCGGGAAGCAGCGTGCGCAGCGACTCGGCATCTTCTGCCTCAAGTCGTAAATCTCGGCGGCCATAACTTGTTTTTCCAAAACTCGCCTCGAGCTGATCGACCAGCACGCCCAGCGAAGCCCCCGTCTTTGCCATGAGCTCACACAGGAGTAGGCAAGCGAGGATGCCGTCACGCTCGGGCATATGCGCGGCAATGCCGATGCCACCGGCCTCCTCACCGCCCATAAGCACCCCGTCTTTTTTCATCTCGGCGGCTATATATTTGAAGCCAACCGGTTTTACGGTCACGCGGCAACCGAGTGCCTCGGCAACACGACGTACAAGCGTCGAGCACGATAGATTGACGACGACTCGCCCCTTCAAATTGCGAAACTGAACCAATTCGCCCATTACGAGCGCCATGATCTGATGCGGATGTATATATCTACCGCGCTCGTCGACCGCGCCAATACGGTCAGCATCGCCATCGGTCACCAGGCCGGCACACGCGCCGTCTTCGATAACTGCACGCTCGCAGGCATCCACCCACGGCTCTACGGGATCGGGACAGATATCCCTCCAATCCGATGCTTGCCCCGCATGAATCTCATGGACCTCAACACCCAGCTCGCGCAGCAAATCGGCAAGATAACCTTGAGCCGCTCCCCCCATGGGGTCGACCACCACGCGCAGACGAGCGGCACGAATGGCATCGGCATCGACAAACGATGCTACCGCTCGCATATAGTCGGGAATGATATCCGCCGTGCGATACTGCTCCTCGAGCCCCAGAGGTTCGGCGGCCATCGTTGCCTCGAGTTCTTCGATGACGTCCTGGTTTGCCGTGGAACCATCGCCCATGCGCAGTTTGAGACAGAGATAGCCCTGCGGATGATGTGAACCGGTCACCATGAGCGCCCCGCACGCCTCGCCATCGTATGCGGCAGCCCACGTGATGGCAGGCGTGGGTACAAAACGGGCCGCGAGCACGGCATCAAGGCCATGGGCCGCAAGCACGCCAGCTGCAAGTTCTGCAAACTCGCGCGCCCGGGGACGGGTGTCATACCCGATATATACCGTCTTGCCGGGATATGTCTTTTGCCAGAGCTCGCCGGCGGCATCAGCGATACGGGCAACATTGTCAGCGTTAAAATCCTCGCCGACGCGAGCGCGCCAGCCATCAGTTCCAAAATGAATTATCGCGCACACTCGCAGACACCTCGCAGTGTTTGGATCATGGTACGCAAGTGGTATACCCGCAACGAGTGCCCGGCAAGCCGCCGGCGCACGCATTCACCGTTTAGGCAAAAGCCGTCGAGGGCGCATATAGACAAAAAACCCGCCCCGGTTGGGGCGGTAATTCGAATGTGCTTTTCTTGGGACTCTATATATCGAGCGCGTCTGCCATAGCAGCCGTCGTGATCGCCGTGGTTCCGCAACAGCCACCAGCCATTGCGGCGCCAGCCCGCTTCCACTCGACGCATGCGCGCGCGAAAGCTTCGGGGTCCTCGTGCCACACGGGCCCATCTTGCGTTTGGACCGGATTTCCCGCATTGGGACGTACGGTAACGGGCGTCGTGGCTATCTTGACCATTCTTGGTACCGCAGCGGTAGCCGCTGTCAGGGTGCAGCAATTGACCCCAACCGAGCTCGCACCGTGCTTCTCGGCATACAAGATGGCACCTTCGATGTTTAGGCCATCACCCAGCAGGTCGCCCTTGTCATCAATAGCAAAGCTCACCAGAACGGGCATGCCATCAGCGGCATCATGGACACCGGCGAGCACGGGCTGCAGATTGCGGATAGACGTGATCGTCTCGACCAGAATCCCGTCGACGCCGGCGTTGAGCAGGGCGGACGCCTGCTCGCGAGCATTTGCGCGAATCTCTCGATACTCGGAAGAATCCTCGACAAACCACTCAATCGCAATAGGCCCCATGGACCCCAGCAATAGCTGGGGATTTGCCTGGCGGGCATCGTCGACCGCCCCGCGATTGACCTCTGCCATAGATGGAGCGATTTCATCGCGATCGAGCGCAAAACCCGATGCCTGGAACGTATTGGTAATAAGCACCTGTGCACCAGCGGCGGCATACAGTCGGTGGATGCGAGAAACCGTCTGCGGTTCGGCGAGGTTCCAAAATGCCGGCGGAATATCGGCAGCACCGTATTCACTCAGCAGCACGCTGCCCATCGGACCCTGTGCCAGCAGCGTCTCGCTGGCAAGTCGGCGCATAAGCTCCTCGCCGCCGAAGCGATTGTAATAACTCGTATCCATATATATGTTTCGCTATTCCTCGATGCTGATTCCCTGCTTTTCGAGATAGGCGAGCCAACGGACCATTGTGTCCTCGGAAAGCGCGTGCTCCATCATACAGGCCTCGGCATCGGCGCGCTCAAAGTCGACGCCGAGCTCCTGGACCAAAAATGTGCGAATCAGGCGATGGCGATACCAGATAGCCAAACCGACCTCGCGCCCACGGTTGGTCAGGATAACCTTGCCGTAGTGAGACTGCTCGACAAGTTCGGATGCCTTGAGAGCCGAAACCGCCTTGTTGACCGATGCCTTCGAAACGCCAAGGCGCTGTGCGATATCGACCGACCGCACGCCATTAGTCTCCCCATCCTCGCGCTCGATGCGAACCATGCACTCCAAGTAGTCTTCGTTCGCCACCGTTAGATGTAGCTCGCGCGAGCTATTTGTCGTATCCATGAACATCCGTCCCTTCTGCATTCAATGGCTGATTCTACCCCATCCAAGCGTCGCGGTATGCCGCGGCATACCGTGCTAGAGTTCTTGATGCACACGACAACCAAGATTGGAGCGGTCTCTATGGAAAACACCACCACGAACCCCGACGTACTCGAGCGTTTCTTGCGCTACGTCCAGATCAACACACAGTCCGAGGATGCCAACTGTGACCAGGTGCCGTCGAGCACCGTCCAGTTTGATCTTGCCAATGTGCTTGCCGAGGAATTGCGCGAGCTTGGTGCAACCGATGCCCATGTAACCGAAAACGCCTATGTCTGCGCTCACATTCCCGCGAGCGCCGGCTCCGAGAATAAGCCCGCCTTGGGCCTGATCGCGCACCTCGACACCACCGAGGTCGCACCGGGCGCCGGCGTAGCGCCGCACATCGTGCACTACGAGGGCGGCGACCTGGTTTGCGGCATCGTCGACGGCAAGCCCGTATCCATGAGCACCGCCAAGCTCCCCGCCCTCAACAACCTTTTGGGCGAGGACCTGGTTTGCACCGACGGCACCACGCTGCTGGGCGCCGACGATAAGGCCGGTGTCGCCGAGATTATGGCGCTCGTCGCACGCATTGCACAGGACCCCAGCCTGCCCCACCCCACGCTTGGTATTTGTTTCTGCCCGGACGAGGAAATCGGCCACGGTGCCGAGCTGTTGGATATCGAGGACTTTGGCTGTAAGTATGCCTACACAGTCGACGGCGGTCCGGTTGGCGAGCTTGAGTGGGAGTGCTTCAACGCCGCCGAGGCTACCGTTAGCTTTGAGGGCCAGTCCATTCACCCCGGCGACGCCAAGGGCCGCATGGTTAACGCGGGCAATCTGTTCTGCGACTTCAATGCCCTGCTTCCCTACGTGCAGCGTCCGGAATACACCGAGGGCTACGAGGGCTTCTATCACCTCGAGGGCGTTTCTGCCACAGTCGACCATGCCACGGCGCGCTATATCGTCCGTGATCACGATGCCGCCAAGTTCCAGCAGAAGCTCGATCTGATGGATGCTGCCGCCGCGCTGCTCAACCAGCGTCTGGGCGAGGAGCGCGTAACGGTCGAGATCAAGCACCAGTACCGTAACATGGCCGAGATTGTCCGCGACTACCCAGAGCTGATCGATGTCGCTAAGGAATCCTTCCTTGCCTGCGATGTTGAGCCCCAGGTGCTGCCGATTCGCGGCGGCACCGACGGTGCACAGCTGTCGTTCCGCGGCCTGCCCTGTCCCAACCTTTCGACGGGCGGCTACTGCTACCACGGCGTCAACGAGTTTGTTCCGGTCAGCTCGCTCGTCAAGATGACCGACGTCTTGCAGGAGCTCGTCGCCCGCTTCGCATAAGGAACTCGAATAATCTAGGTAAGCAAAATCGCCCCGTCCTCAAAACCGAGAACGGGGCGATTTTTTGGTGCAAGGGGAGTAGTCGGCATCGCTGGTTGAATCAACGTCAGCGAGCGACGTCCAGGGCGAACAAGTTGGCATGAAAAAGGCAGGACATTGATTCTGGTCATGCCCTGCCTTTTGAATGACAAATTGTCGCTCTGGGCGGCGCGCAACGTCGAGCCGTTGCGCGGACTGGCAAGCCCGCGCAACCCTAGTAGTTGGCTTCGTAACCGTTGCCGTCGCCAGTGGGCTCCTCGTAATAATATGAGCTGTAATCCGAATCGTCCGAATAGCTCGAATCGCCCGAGCTTTCCGACGAACCTGCCGTACCGTAGGCGTAATCGTCAGAAGTATGGTTGCTCAAATCACCGATTGTGGAGCTGGTTCCGTCGGATAGGCCCATGGTGTTTGGTCCCTTAGGATCCTTGCCGGCATCGACGCGCGCCATCATCTCCTTAAGCTCGTCCTCGTAGACAAAGACATAGCTCTGGCCGTCGATCATGGTGGTTTCATCTGCGTAGGAAGGCAGATTCGCCGAATAGATGCCATCGACATCCATGCCGCGCATAGCATTGACCGTAGACACGATGTCCTGAACGCTCATATCGGTCACAAGCATATCGGACAGCGAATTAACCAGGTCGAAGACCTTCGTAGCATCAAAGTTGTTGAGAATCTGGTTGGCAAGGGCACCAAGCACCTGGCGTTGGTGACGCATGCGCGTATAGTCGCCGTCGGCATAGGTATAGCGGCAACGGGCATAGGTGAGCGCGGTAGCACCGTCCATGTGCTGCTGGCCTGCCGTAATCTTAATGTCCAGATGCTCGGGGTCATCGACATCGTCGGTGGCGTTGATGTCGATACCGCCCACAGAGTCAATCAATGATTGCATACCGTCAAAGCTAACCTCGGCATAGTGGGAAATCTGCACGCCGCACAGCTCATTGACCGCTTGAACCATGGCCTCGGCACCGCCATAGGTATGGCAGGCGTTGACCTTCATGGTTTCGCCGTTATAGACAACCTTGGTATCACGTGGAATGGATATAAGCGTAGCCTGCTTTTGCGTAGGGTCGATGCGCGCCAAGATAATTGAATCGGCGCGATACGTGTCCTCGCCCGGACGACCATCGGTACCCAAAAGAAGCACGTAGAACGGATCCTTGGCCTCATCGGTATCCACCAAGATGTGGCGCAGATTGTCGGTAATGACATTGGAATCGCCGAGCTTGCCCATAATGCTGGCGAACCACAGCCCGGCGGCAGTCGTAGCGCTCAACAGCACGCCAAGCACGGCGATAAGCGCAACGCGACGGATTGTCTGGCCGCGGCGGCGCTGACGAGCGCGCTCGGAGTAGCGTGCAACATTATCGCGACTGTAGATCTTGGCCTGTGCGCCAGTTGAAGGTCTTCGAGTATCCGCTAAGGGCTTCTTATTATTAAACATAGGCAACCTGCATTAGTAGATGACGGGATCGGGAACAGTGGCGTGCTCGACGTTTGCACCAAGTGCCTGCAGTTTTTCGACCAACTGCTCATAGCCACGTTTGATGTGATGGATGGCCGAGACCTCGGTAACGCCGTCGGCGATAAGGCCAGCAACGACGAGCGCGGCGCCGCCGCGCAGATCAGGCGAGGTAACCTGTGCACCCGAGAACCCCTTGACGCCATGAATCATGGCGTGATGGCTTTCGATGCGGATATCCGCGCCCATACGGACCAGCTCCGACGCGAACATGAAGCGGTTCTCGAAGATATTCTCGGTAATCACAGAGCTGCCATCAGCAAGAGCGGAAAGCACCATGATCTGCGCCTGCATGTCCGTCGGGAAGCCCGGGAACGGGAGTGTCTGAATATCGACCGGCCTGATGTGCTCGACACGACTCACGTGAACGCCATTCTCGATTCGCTCACACTCGATGCCCATGAGCTCCATCTTCTTGAGCACCATGCCCAAGTGAATGGGGCAAAAGCCCGTAACGTCGACACCGCGGTCATCGGCCATCAGAGCACCGGCAACGATAAAGGTGCCGGCCTCGATGCGGTCGCCCACCACGCGATGGGTAACGGGATGCAACTCGTCCACACCTTCGATGGTCACGACGGGCGTGCCGGCGCCAACAATCTTGGCGCCCATCTCGTTGAGCATATTGGCAAGGTCGACGATCTCGGGCTCGCGAGCCGCATTATCGATAACCGTAGTGCCTTGTGCGCGCACGGCCGCCATGATGAGGTTCTCGGTAGCGCCGACGCTGGCAAATTCGAGCGTGACGGTGGTACCGTGTAGGCCCTGGGGCGCGTTGGCGTTGATGTAGCCGTGGGCGGTATCGAACTCAACGCCCAAGGCCTCAAGACCCAAGATATGCATGTCGATCTTGCGAGCGCCCAGGTTGCAGCCGCCGGGCATGGCGATCTTGGCGCGATGGAAACGGCCCAGCAGGGGTCCCATCACGGCCGTGGAGGCGCGCATCTTGGCAACGAGCTCATAGGGAGCCTCCCAGGAATCAACCTGAGAGGTATCAATCTCGAGCGTGTGCTCGTCGAGGACATCGATCGTGGCGCCCATGCCCTTGAGCACCTTGCCCATCACGTGGACATCCGAGATATCGGGCACGTTCTGCAGCGTCGTCTTCCCCGGTGCCAGAAGCGTTGCCGCCATGAGTTTGAGTGCAGAGTTCTTTGCACCCGAAACGGGCACGGAGCCTCCGATGGTGTGGCCACCTTCAACACGGATAATATCCAAGGTCTACCCTTTCAAAAAGCATGCCCGGGATGGCTGGGCCATCCCGGGCATGATGTGTTCGCAAATGGTCGAACGCCAAATCGTTTGACTATTGGGCAAGCATGAGCTTACACCATGCGATTTCATTATAGAGGTAGGCGCGGCGTGCATCATCCTCCGACAAATTACCCAGCTTCTCTTCAAAACCTTGAATATCAGCTTTAAGCTTGTCGGCATCGACGGTCGCCAAATCGCAAGCGCGCTCGGCGAGGACAATCACGACATCGTCCGCAACCTGGGCATAGCCGCCGTCCACAGCAAACGTGTGGTCGACGGTGCCCATTTGCTTATCACAAACGCGAACGTAGCCGCGATCGATCGTGCAGATCTCGCTAGCGTGACGCGGAAGAATGCCGAACTCGCCGTCCGTGGAAGGCAGGGCGACAAATGCCGCCTCGCCTTCATAGGCGCAGCTCTCCGGACACACGATGCGGATTTGCATAGCCACTACTTCTCCTCCATCTTGGCGGCGCGCTCGCGCACGTCGTCAATCGTGGACGCATAACGGAACGCCTGCTCGGGCAGGTCGTCGCACTCGCCGTCGACAATGGCGGCAAACGAGCGGACCGTGTCCTCGACACGGATGTAGACACCGGGGTTGCCGGTGAACTGCTCGGCGACGTGGAAGGACTGAGACAGGAACTGCTGGAGCTTACGGGCACGGTTGACCGTAAGGCGCTGCTCCTCGGAAAGCTCGTCCATACCCAGAATGGCGATGATGTCCTGCAGGTCGGAGTACTCCTGGAGCAGCTCTTGGACTGCGACGGCCACACGATAGTGCTCCTCGCCGACAATCGAGGGATCCAGGGCGTCGGAAGAGGAAGCCAAGGGGTCGATTGCGGGATACAGACCGAGCTCGGCGATGGAACGCGAAAGAACGGTCGTGGCGTCGAGGTGTGTAAACGTCGTGGCGGGAGCCGGGTCGGTCAGGTCGTCTGCAGGGACGTAGACAGCCTGAACGGAGGTGATGGAACCCGTCTTGGTCGAGGTAATGCGCTCCTGGAGGTCGCCCATCTCGGTAGCCAGCGTGGGCTGGTAGCCAACAGCGGACGGCATACGGCCCAGAAGGGCGGAAACCTCGGAACCGGCCTGGGAGAAGCGGAAAATGTTATCGATGAACAGCAGGACGTCCTGGCCACGATCGCGGAAGTACTCAGCGGTGGTGAGGCCGGCCAGACCAATGCGCAGACGCGCTCCAGGCGGCTCGTTCATCTGACCGTAGACCAAGCAGGTCTTATCGATAACGCCAGACTCGCTCATCTCGAGGAACAGGTCGGTACCCTCACGGGTACGCTCGCCAACGCCGGTGAACACCGAGGTGCCGCCATGCTCCTGGGCGAGGTTGTTGATGAGCTCCTGAATCAGAACGGTCTTGCCGACGCCGGCACCGCCAAACAGACCCGTCTTGCCGCCACGGATGTAGGGCTCGAGCAGGTCGACGGCCTTAATGCCGGTCTCGAAGATCTCGGTCTTGGTAGTGAGCTCGTCGAAATGAGGTGCCGGGTGATGGATGGGATAAAACTCATCGATCTGGGGCATGGGCTTGCCATCGACAGGCTGGCCCATAACATTCCAAATGCGGCCGAGGGTCTCGGGGCCGACGGGCATCTTCATGGGTGCGCCGGTGTCGACCGCGACGACGCCGCGCTGCAAGCCGTCGGTCGACGTCATGGCGACGGTACGAACGACACCGCCGGGAAGCTGAGACTCAACCTCCAGGATGGTGCTGATGTGACCCATCGGCGTATCGGCCTCGACCGTGAGCGCGTTGTAGATCGAGGGGACAGCGCCATCGAACTTAACGTCGACAACTGCGCCGATGATACGGACGATACGCCCCTCACCGGCCGTCTGACGTGCCGTGGCCTCCTCGACCGCCGCTTTAACGGTGGTATCTGCCATTAGTGTTCCTCCAATGCTGCGGCTCCGCCCACGATCTCGTTGATCTCCGTGGTAATGGAAGCCTGACGCACGCGGTTATACGTACGGGTAAGAGTCGAGATGATCGACGACGCGTTCTCCGTGGCGGAGTGCATGGCCTTACGGCGCGCACCCTGCTCGGCGGCGGCCGAATCGATCAGCGCCTGGTGAATGACGGTCAGGATGTAGCTGGGGACCAGCTCAGCCAACACATGCTGGGCGCTCGGCACGAACTTGAACGAGGACGAGACGCGCTCGGGGCCCTCGTCTGCGTTCTTGCGCGGGCCATGTGCCATGGCGATCATCTCGGGGTCGAGCGGAAGCAAATGCTCGGTACGAAGAACCTGATCGACGCGGTTGCGAGCGTGATGGTACACGATCTCGACGCGGTCGAGCTGACCCTTGGAGTACTCGTCGCAGATATAGCTCGCGATCATGCGGGCATCCTCGAGGCTCGGGTCGGCCGAGGAACCCTCGAAGTGCATGACCGTGTTGGCACGGCTGCGGAAATACTCGCTCGCCTTGCGACCGCATGCGATGATCTCGCACTCGGCGCCATCATGCGCCCATTCGCGAGCGATTTTCTCGCAGGTGCGCTCAACGTTGACGTTGAAGCCGCCCGCCAGACCGCGATCGGACGTGATCGCGATGATCAGACCGCGCTTGAACTCCTCATGCGTCTTGAGCATGGGGTTGTCGCCGGCAGTCTCTGTATCGCTCGCAACGGTGTGCATGACGTCGGTAAGCGCCTTCTTGTAGGGCTCAGCCTGCGTGGCTCGATCGAGCGCGCGACGGATCTTGGCCGTAGATACCATCTCCATCGTGCGCGTGATCTGCTTGGTGCTCGTGACCGAGGAGATTCGCTTCTTAATGTCGCGAAGGTTAGCCATAGAGCTTAGTTCTCCTCTGCGCCCTCAGCTGCGCTCGCGGTGGAGGCATGCTTGGAGGCGTACTCGTTCTTGAAATCGGTGATGGCCTGAAGCAGCTGCTCTTTGGTCTCGCCGTCGATCTTGTTGGTACGGACCTTCTGCAGCAAGCCGCCAAAGCCAGCATTCATGTACTCGAGCAGCTCGGAGCGGAACGGCAGCACCTCGGAAAGGGGCAGGTCGTCGATAAAGCCCTCGTTGCCGGCGAACAGCGTAACGATCTGCTCGGCGACGTCGAACGGCTTAAAGCGCGCCTGCTTAAGAAGCTCGGTCATGTGCGCACCGTGGGTAAGCTGCTTTTGGGTGGCTGCATCCAGGTCGGAACCGAACTGGGTAAAACCGGCGAGCTCACGGTAGGCGGCAAGGTCCAGACGGAGGTTGCCGGCGACCTGCTTCATGGCCTTGGTCTGAGCGGAGCCACCGACGCGCGACACCGAGATGCCGACGTCGACTGCCGGGCGCTGGCCCTGGAAGAAGAGCTCGGACTGCAGGTAGATCTGACCATCGGTAATGGAAATGACGTTGGTCGGAATGTAGGCCGAAACGTCGCCGTCCTGGGTCTCGATGACCGGCAGGGCCGTCATGGAGCCGTAGCCGTTCTTCTTGGACATCTTGACGGCACGCTCGAGCAGGCGAGAGTGCAGGTAGAAGATGTCGCCAGGATAGGCCTCGCGTCCGGGCGGACGATGCAGCGTAAGCGACATCTGACGATAGGCGACAGCCTGCTTGGATAGGTCATCGTAGATGACGAGCACATGGCCGCCGGGGTTGGTCTCGCTGGCGGGCTCGCCGTTCTCGCCGTTGTACATAAAGAACTCGCCGATAGCGGCACCGGCCATAGGGGCGATGTACTGCATAGGGGCCGAGTCGGCAGCGGTAGCCGAGACGATGATGGTGTAGTCGAGTGCGCCGTGCTGGGCGAGGGTCTCACGGATGTTGGCAACCGTAGAGGCCTTCTGGCCGATAGCGACGTAGATGCAGACCATGTCCTTACCGCGCTGGTTGAGGATGGCATCGATCGCGATGGCGGTCTTGCCGGTCTTACGGTCGCCGATGATGAGCTCACGCTGGCCACGGCCGATAGGAACCATGGAGTCGATAGCGAGCAGACCAGTCTGAACCGGCTCGCAGACCGGGGTGCGGTCGATAACGCCGGGGGCCTTGAACTCGATGGGGCGACGGTGCGTGGCGACGATATCGCCCAGGCCGTCGATGGGCTGGCCCAGCGGGTTGACGACGCGACCGAGCATGGCGCGGCTCACGGGAATATCCATGACGCGACCGGTGGTACGGCACTCGTCGCCTTCCTTGATGACGTTGACGGCGCCGAACAGAACAGCACCGACCTCATCGCGGTCGAGGTTCTGGGCAAGGCCGTAGACGGTCTCGCCGGTCTCGGAGCTCTTGAACTCCAAGAGCTCGCCGGCCATGGCGTTGCGCAGTCCCGAGACGCGCGCGATGCCGTCGCCAACCTCGTCAACATGGGAAACCTCTTGCGTGTCGACGGTAGCCGCCAGGCCATCGAGCTTCGCCTGCAGGGCGCGGGCGATGCTTTCGGCATTGAGGGTATCGGACATAACTAGGCTTCACCTCCGTTATTCAAAATCGTGGAACCGAGGGCCTCACGCGCTGCGCGCAGCTGGGTCTTGACGGTAACGTCGCGACGCTGGCCGCGGGCCTCGAGAATCAGACCGCCGATGATGGACGGATCGACCTTCTCGATCAGGAACACCTTGCGCTTTAGATCGGCCTCGCATTTCTCGGTAATCGTGCGGCGCAGCTCGTCATCGAGCGGGACAGCCGTGGTGACGGTGACGCCTACGACGTCCTCGTCGGTCGCGGTTACCATCCGATAAGCCGATGCAATCTGCGGCAGAAGATCGAGCTGGCCGCGCTCGAACACGGTACCGAGGACAGCAAGCACCTCGGGGCTGGCGTTCGCGATGACCTCAAGCTCGTGAAGATCGCGGAACACACGGCCCTCGGCCTTAGCGGCCTCCAGGAGGGTGCGTGCATAGGTCTCGAGAACCCTGTTCTCCATGCGGCTGTTAGGCATTCAGGCTACCTGCTTCCTTGATGTAGCGCTCGATCAGACGACGCTGCTCGTCGTCGTTCTCGAGGGCCTCGCCGACAATCTTGGTCGCAACGGAGACGGAAAGATCGGCGATGGAGCCGGCAGCGGCGGCATAGATGGAGTTGCGCTCGTCCTCGGCGTTGGCGTGGGCCTTGGCAATGATGTCCTCGGCCTCCTCGTGAGCCTTGGCGATAATGCGGGCGCGCTCGGACTCGGCGTCCTGACGGGCGGCGGTCACGATGTCGGCAGCCTGACGACGGGCGTCGGTGAGGAGGGCGTCGGACTCCTTGCGGGCCTCGATGGCCTTGCGCTTGGTGGTCTCAGCCTCATCGAGGCTGTCCTTGATGCGCTTGCCGCGCTCTTCCATCGTCTGCAGAATCTGCGGCCAGGCGAACTTGGCCAAAACGATGAAGATGATGAGGAAGGCAATGAGTGCAGGGACGAATTCCGCCATCTTGGGGACGAGGATCTCGGCCTTGTTCTCAGACTCCTCGGCGAATGCCGACACCGGCATGGCGAGCATGGCGCCCGTCAGCGCAGCAGCGACTTTCGCGTGGTTGAAATGCTTCATGGCGACTACCTTCGTGCTCAATTACGAAATCAGCGTAACGACGAAGCCGATCAGGCCCAGAGCCTCGGTGAATGCAGATGCAAGAATGAAGACGGTGAAGGCACGGCCCTGGACCTCAGGCTGACGAGCCATAGCGCCCGTAGCACCGAGTGCTGCAAGACCAATTGCGAGACCGGCACCGATAACGCCGAGACCATATCCGATAACTCCCACGATTCCTCCTTTGTCGTGCGCGTGTGCGCAGGATAAATACCTATGTTGTAGAGGCGCACGCGGGTGCCGCGCCTCCGAACACCAAATAAATGCGACCGCTAGTGGGCGTCAGCCTCTGCGATCTGAATGTACACGGCCTCGAGGACCGTAAAAACGTATGCTTGAACAAAGGCAACGATCAGCTCGACGGCGTAGATTACCAAAAGAATCAAAACCCACGCCACGCTGGGCAGGGCGCCCACGGCGTTCATGGCCGTAAAGTGCTCCAGCATCGGCTGGGCAAAGAGCGTGGCCATGATGGCGAACGAACCCATGACGATGTGGCCGGCGAACATGTTGCAGAACAGACGGACGGCGAGCGTGACCAGGCGCAGGCACAGCGAGAAGAGCTCGATGACCCACACGAAGACGTTCATGGGGAAGGCGACGCCCGCAGGGGCGAGGCTCTTGAAGTACCCAAAGAAGCCGTGCTTCTTGATACCAAAATAGATGAAGTACACAAACGACACGAGTGCGAGGGCGGCGGTACAGCCGATGGCACCGGTGCCGGGCTTCATGCCGGGGATGAGGCCGATAAAGTTGTTGATCAGGATAAAGAAGAACAGCGAGGCCAAAAACGGGAAGTGCTTCTTCCAGTTGTCGCCAACGACACCCTTGGCGATATCGTCCTGCACGTACTCGATGACCCACTCGACGCCGTTAACGAAGAAGCCCTCGGGGACAACCTTCTGCTTCTTAGTAAACGCGAAAAAGACCACGAACATGACGACAGCGGCGATAAGCAGCCAGAACGAGTACTGCGTCAGGCCCGCGTTAAGGTCACCCACGACCGGAGCCGAGGAGAACTCAGCGACGAGCTCGGCGATCGCGCTGGGTAACTTGGCAAATGCGTCCAAGATTCCACCTTCCCTGTTTGCCCGCACCAAGGTGGGGCAACGCCTTTAATCCTTCATAATCACCATGCAGGCGATCACGATCCAACAAATCAAAAACCCGGCGAGCTCGCCGCACAAAAAGGCGATGAGCGCCACGGGGGCTACCAGGTGCACAATTACGACGCCCATAAAGAGCACCGCAAACGACACCATGATACCCAACATGCCTACCGTCATGTTGGCATCGCGTCGATGCGCCAGCACCGAAGCAAGCGCAAGGTACAACGGCAAAAATGCAACAAGACCGACGACGAATCCCGTTGCGATGAACGGCACGTGGCCTGCCAGCTCAACCGGCATGTGCGTTCCCTTCTCGCGACATATAACCCACATGGAGCCATACCCCGCTCACATCGTCCTAGTATTTTAGGGCGCGTGATTGCAAAATCAATGCACTGTTACCCAACCTTAATCGCGTCTTTAGCCCCTTGGGGTGTCAAACGGACAAAAGGCCGAGCACTGAGGACGAATGGGTCGCGATGGCCGACGAGCGTACTTGACAAACGCCGCCGCACCCGCGTAAGCGCAGCACGACAGCGTTGTTGACTATTGTACGAACCGAATACGCAATGACAAGTGGGAAAACGTAAGTTAATACACAACTGTACATTTTCTTAAGACACTCTTTATACCGTACCTACGGTATAGCGCGTTTTGGGCCCTCGGTGGCTGCGACGACACTCATAAATATGCGTGCAGGCGTCACTCGTACACCCGCACGCACCAATCATGCACGAATGAGCACGTGCAGCTGCCCATGCCTGGCGACTAGAGCGTGCCGTAGATGCGGTCGCCGGCGTCGCCGAGGCCGGGAACGATGTAGGCAGCCTCGTTGAGATGGTCGTCGATGGCACAGGTATAGATATGCACATCTGGGTCCTTCTCGGTCAGCGACTTGAGGCCCTCGGGGGCCGCGACGATGCACAGCATGCGGATGTCCTTGACACCGCGCTCGCGCAGGTAGCTGATGGCCATCTCGGCCGAACCGCCCGTGGCGAGCATGGGGTCGACAACCAGGCAGATGCGCTGGTCGATATCCTTGGGCATTTTGCAGTAATACTCATGCGGTTCGTGAGTAACCTCGTCGCGCTCCATACCGATGTGTCCCACGCGAGCGGAGGGCACCAGGTCGAGGATGCCGTCGACCATGCCAAGGCCCGCACGCAGGATGGGCACGATGGCGAGTTTCTTGCCGGCGAGCTGTTTGAACGTGGCGGTAGTGATGGGGGTCTCGACCTCGACGTCTTCCATAGGCAGGTCGCGCATGGCCTCGTAGCCGTCAAAAAGCGCGAGTTCGCGCACGAGCTGGCGGAACTGATTGGTGCCGGTGTTTTTGTCGCGCAGGATCGACAGCTTGTGCTGGACGAGCGGATGATCGACAAGCGTCACACGGGACGCATCGTAGGTAACGGTCATGAGTTGATTGCCCCTTTCGTTGCGGCCGTAAAACGACCTTGCTGGCATGGCGCGCAGCGATGTTGCCGCCGCGCGCTATACACAAGTTTAGCGGTTTGCTGTATCGAGTGGCCCGTCGCAGCCCTACTGTGCGGTACTGAGCGAGCGCTTGACCGCATCGCGCCAGCCCGCAAGGTTTTGCTCGCGACGCTCGGCGGACATGTGGGGAAGGAAGGTCCTAACGATCTGGGCATTTTGCTCCAGCTCTTCCAGGTCTTCCCAATAGCCGACGGCAAGGCCCGCCAAGTACGCGGCACCGATTGCCGTGGTCTCCACCGTCTCGCATTGCAGCACGGGGATATCCAGCAGGTCGGCCTGGAATTGCATGATGAACTCGTTGCGCGACGCGCCGCCATCGACAGACAGGCGTTCGATCGAAAGCCCCACGTCCTGCTCCATGGCGCGCAGCACGTCGTAGCTCTGATACGCCATGGATTCGCAGGCGGCACGTACGATGGTCGCACGGCTCGAGGCGCCGGTCAGACCGCACACGATACCGCGGGCACGCGGGTCCCACCAGGGGGCGCCCAAACCCGCAAAGGCGGGAACGAAGTAGCAGCCCTCGTTGTCGTTAATCGAAGCGGCGAGTTGTGCAGACTCGCTCACGTTCGAGATGATGCCCATGTTGTTGCGCAGCCAGTTCATGGTGGAGCCGGCGGCAAAGATGGAACCCTCGAGTGCGTAGCTGATCTTCCCGTCCGCGGCGATACCGATGGTGGAGACCAGACCGTTCTTGGATTCGACGACCTCGTCGCCGGTGTTCATGAGCATAAAGCAACCAGTGCCATAGGTGTTTTTGGTCTGGCCGGGATGGAAACAGCAGTGGCCGAACAGCGACGCCTGCTGGTCGCCCGCCACGCCCATGATGGGTGGCATGTTGGTCATGATGTCGCTCGCGACGCGGCCGTAGTCGCCCGAGCTCCAGCGAACCTCGGGCATCATGGAACGCGGAACGTCAAAGAGCGCCAGCAGGTCGTCGTCCCAATCGAGCGTATGGATATTAAAGAGTGCCGTGCGGCTGGCATTGGTGTAGTCGGTGGCAAAGACCTGGCTGCCGGTGAGGTTGTAGATGAGCCAGGTGTCGATGGTGCCAAACATGAGGTCGCCCGCCGCCGCGCTCTCGCGTGCGCCGTCGACGTTGTCGAGAATCCACTGCACCTTGGAGGCCGAGAAATACGGGTCGAGCGTAAGCCCCGTGCGGGAGCGCACCAGCTCTTCTGCGCCCTGCTCAACCAAATTATCGATCAGAGACGCGGTGCGACGGCACTGCCATACGATGGCGTTATAGATGGGCTGGCCGCTCACGCGGTCCCAGACCACCGTGGTCTCACGCTGATTGGAGATACCGATGGCGGCGATGCGATCGGAATGAATCCCGCTCTTAAACTGAACCTCCATCATGACCGCAATCTGGCTGGCAAGGACCGCCATGGGGTCTTGCTCCACCCAACCGGGACGCGGGAAGCTGGTTTTGACGCTGCGGCGCGCTTGGGCGACGATGCAGCCGTACTCGTCGACGATGGTCGCAAGTACCGAGGTGGTGCCGCAGTCGAGCGCCATGATGTAGGAACCGCCAAAGTCAAACGAGGCATCTTCCATGCCCAGGCTGCCCAGATTCAACGACATCGCTTACACCTTTCTGTTGCATCGGGTCGGACAGGACCCGCTCAATCTCTGACGCGGGAAGTGCGCCTTGGCGCAGGATCTGGAGCCCGCCGTGCTGGAACGACACGATGGTCGAAGCGTCGCGGCACGGCGTCTCGCCCGCGTCGACGGCCACGTCGACCCCTTCTAGAATGCGGTCTTCAACGTCGGCAAAGCTTGCCGGCGCGGGCGCGCCGTGTGTATTGGCGCTCGTACAGGCAAGTGGGCTGCCACAGGTGCAGATGAGCGCCTGTACCACGGGCGAGGCCGACGCGCGGAGAGCCACCGTGTCGTCGGCGGCACGCATAAAGGTCGGCACGCAGGGAGCCGCCTTGACCACAATAGTCAGGGCGCCCGGCCAGCATCGTCGGGCAAGTATGCGTGCCTCTTCTGGGATATCCACGCCGTAGCGGTCGAGGGCCTCGGCATCATCGACCAGCCAGGCGACCGTTTGGGTGAGCTCACGCTGCTTGAGGGTAAAGATGCGGCGGTAGCCGGTACCGAGCGCGGGCACCGCGGCGCCGTTGACGGCAGCCTGCGGATCGCGCGGCCACGGCAGAGATTCGCTTGTATCTTGGGGCACGGCGTCCGAGAAGGCGTTGACTGCCACAGCGACGCCATAGACGGTCTCGGTTGGGATTAGGGCCAGGCCGCCACGGCCGAGCACCTCGGCCGTACGCTCGACGGCGAGCCGATGCGGCTCGCGCGCTCCCTCGAATACCCGATAGACCGTCTGCATGTGTATGCCAGCCCCTTACGCTCTGGTGAAAGTTTGTTTACTGAGGGGCATTCTCGCACGAAACGTTTAACCTATTTGTCCACAGCGCATGTTGGTTTGGTGAGCGGCTATAGCAGTCGGTGAAAGTGAGGGGTAATTGAGCCGTGACAAGCCTCTTTACATTTCCGGCGCAGCGCTCCCGCCGCCGCGCCGCCAATACGCTTCGTACTTTACTGACGTTGTTTGGGCTCGGTGACGATAGCTCGAACGATGCGGGGACGATCGGTGAGGTCACGGACGATGCGTACGTCCGAAAGACCCGCCTGGCGGCAGAGCTCGGCCGCGGCGTCGAGGGCGCCCTCATAGAGCTCGCAGGCAAACAGGCCGCCGGCGCGCAGCATATAGGGCGCCGCATTGAGCAGGCGGCGGAAGATATCAAGGCCATCGGCGCCGCCCTCGAGCGCCAAATCGGGCTCAAAGTCCTTGACCTCGTGCGGCAGCGAGCGCATGACGTCAGTCGGGATATAAGGCGGGTTGGAAACGAGCACGTCGAAGGTGCCCCACTCCTCGCGGGGGATAGAGCTCACCAGGTTCGTGAGGCTGAAGGCGACCTCATCGGACGTCAGCCCGAGTGCATCGCGGTTTTTGGTGGCCAGGTCGATGGCGCGCGGCTCGATATCGGTAGCGGTGCAGGCGACATGGCCGCGACGCTCCCAAGCAAGGGAGAGCGAAATGCAGCCTGTGCCGCAGCCGACCTCGAGAACGCGGGCAATGCGGGGGTCGGCAGGCACAGACGCGGCGGCATCCTGCACTAGGGCCGTCTCTTGTTCGACGCCTTCGATGGCAATGCCGTATTCGTCGAGCTCGGGCTCAGCGACTTCCGCGGTCTCGGCCTCAGCTGCCTGCGCGGCGGCTTCCTCGGCCTCACGATCGGCCAGCTCCTCGGCATAAGCTCGGCTGCCCAGCACGTCTCCGCCCAACGCCGCCTCATCGGCAGCCGTGAGGTTGGCGGCACGGCGCTCGGCAGTCGCGCGTTCGTCAGCCAATGCGACTTCGGCTTTACGCGCCTGCTCGACCTCGTCGTTCCATGGCAACTCTACGCGCTGGCGGGTGGCAGCCTCGGGGCTCAGAACCTCGGCATCCAGATAATTGAGGACTTCCTCGACGAGCATCTCGGTCTCGGGACGTGGAATGAGCACGCCGGGGGCGCACGCGACGTCGATCATGCGGAACTGCGTGCTGCCGGTGATGTACTGCAGCGGCTCGCCCTTGGCGCGACGGACAACCGCCGCGTGCATGGTCTCGAGCTGCGCTGCATCGAGCGTGTCGTCCATACGCATATATAAGTCGATGCGCGCTAGGCCCGTGGCGGCGCACAACAGCCACTCGGCAGAAAGACGGGGGTGCTCTTCGCCGCGCTCGGCTAGGTACTCCTTGGTCCACTCGAGACAACGCCTGATGGTCCAGATCTCGTTTGCCATGGGTCCTCCCCTCTTAAGCGCCGGGCGGCGCGCGAATGTCGGAGCAGATTGTACGCGAGGGCGGCACGCGGCGAGAGACGATTGGAAGCGATTATCGAGAATCAGCCCAGAATTTTGCACCGGGCTCGCTCAAAGTGTTCATTCGCCGACGTCTAGATTTGCATTCGTCAAGCTTTTGGCAAGGTTGCCCCAAAACTAACCAATATCTAACCAAGAACTTGCCAAATCACTTGACGTGCGACGCACCAAAAAGGGCCCCGCGACTTCTTGGACGATTTTTCGAGCAATATTTTCAATTGCAGATGAAGGCTGTTAATTACTTTGAGTAGGCAGGCAGCTTAATTTCCAACAAAGTAGATTAAATAAACTCGAAAAGTGATTTACCCAACCTAGTCATTTAAGAACGTCCCCAATGACTACCTCTGAGGCGCCGCAGGTTGAGCATAAGTCCCCAATGACTACCTGCCGCAGGTAGAGGACGGACAGACACTATGACCCAATCCGAGGGCACTAAAAAGATAGGAGCCCCCGCTCGTGACCGCGGGTCGGGGCTGCGACAATGATGTTGAAGTGCCATAGGCGCAGCCGCGCC
>NZ_JBQKGH010000021.1:0-19398 GCF_052118905.1 Collinsella sp. LCP21S3_A3
CAAGATTGCCGCTCTCGGCGGTGCTACCGTCAATGCCGAGGGCAAGACCCCGCTGCCCGCCGCCATCGAGTCCGCGCTGCGCGAGCTGGGCTGCGCCCACATCTCCCCCGAGGTCACCCCCTACATCCACGGCAACATGAACCAGTAGCGCATCCCGAAGAGTTGCGGTGGAATAGTTCCTGTTTTGCGGCCCATCGGGCCCAAACAGGAACTATTCCACCGCAACTTCGTTTGGCGGGCATTAACCCGCAGACCTGCCAATAAGGGACAGGTTTGTTTTGGCAGGTTTTATCTTGGGAAAATATCGCGAGGCAGTCGCCCCTCTAGCACCCATCAAACTTCGAGAGACGATAGAGGGGCATTCGGCTGCATCTACTTCTTCCGATAGCGGCGGTTGCGGCTCGTCGATGAACCCATTACTTCGATGAGCCCTTTATCCGCCATTTTTGGCAGATGGTAGCGGACGGACGAAATTTTGACCCCCGATGCAACCGCTATTTCTCGCGCCGTCATATCCACTTCGGCGCTGAGAGCCTCCAGGATCCTATCCGCCGTCGAAGCTGACGGTTCTCTGCTCATATCGATAATCTCAAACGTGTCTTTGCCACATTTTGACAGGACATGTTTATCGACAAGATCCCCGCAGATCAGGCGAATGTCATCCGAATCCCACTTCAGGGCCTCTCGTATTTTTTGAACATCGCATACGCACCCATGCTCCCGCATAAACATGAGCAATGTTTCCTCGCGATCCGTCAGCTCGGTGCCCACATGGCTCTGAATCCACGTGCGGTTTTCAGCAAGCTCCGCCCCGTGCCGGGAAAGCAGCACCGTAAACGAATCGGCCTTAACGATAAATTTCGGCCTTCCAAGCGAACGAGACTCCATCTCGCGAATCATAGCCGGGATACCAGATCCCTGGCTTTCTGCAACGGCCCCCTCGGCATGCTCTAACGGCGTCGCCCCCATTAGGCTCATGAGCTTTGGGTTTCGGCAGCGCGATTCCCCGTCTGCAAGATTGTCCACCGTCTTTCCACCCCAAAGCCCACCGGGGTTTTTGATCTCTATTCTGTCTGGATAGATATCGACACTCACGGCCTGCCCCACAAACATGGGCGAATATTCTCGATGGATGCAGGCGTTTGCCAAGGCCTCGCGCAAAACCTCCTGGGGAACTTCCCAATCCTCCCTTCTGCCAGCGCCTTGCACTATCGTCGCTTTGCGCAAGCTTCGTCCAATCGCGGCAAGGGCATCTTCGATGCAAGCCGGAATCGGGCCATCGCACAACTGGCGGTCAATAAACCGGGGTTGCCCGGGTGCAGATTTTTCCACATCGGAATGAACGGCGACATCGATCATCAGTTTGGGATAGAACTGCTGGGGGTAAATTCCCGCCGACAGAAGCCCCGCGAGCTTCACGGCGCCATCCTTTGTAGTGATATTGAGTCTGACCAGCTGCTTTTCCAGCGTATCGGCCCCGCGCAAAACGCGCGGGGTCTGCAGCCGGCGATTTGCGATAATAGACCGCACGACATCTGGATCCAAATCCTCGACCGTTGCCTCCGAAACCACCGTACCGTCTGCATCGCTCGGAAGCAACGCGCTCTGCAGCTCATATAGCTCAGCGGGTGACATCTTGATATCTTTATCATCCACGCGCTTGTAGCTACCGTTCTGCACGCCGCGCGCGCCGATATAGCAAGGCTTCGCTTTAAGCTCAAGTTCAAAGATGCGCACCAGAAGCACCTGGAGCCCGTCGACCTCGCCTCGATCAAGCTCGTACCGCGGCGCATGGGTCACCACCGCCGCTGAGCCTCCGTCTCCGATACCCGAAACAAACTGATCGCGCACCCTATCGATAGCAAAGTGAGCCGAAGGAACAAATCCTTCGGCTTCGTTCAGGCCCAAAATAATGAGCCCACCCGCAGTGTTCGCAAAAGCGCTCACTGTCTCCCATACGTCTGCGCTCAATTTATTCGTGCAGGCTTTAACTTCTACCGATTCGTCATCAGTCCCCCGCCTGCGAAGACGCTCAACAATAAGGCCAAGAGGTTCATCCAGCAGCATTGGCATTCCGTCTCTCTAAAACGATAGATTTATCTCTCTAAAGTATAGTATATCTCTCTAACTTTAGAGAGATAGGCATCTTATTTTAGAGAGAAATTTAGAGAGTTGCATCAAATTCACTGCTAGATTTCCTAATGTTATCTCTTTAACTGACCTTCTCTTTAAAGAGATATTTAGAGAGACGAGCGCAATCTCTCTAATCAAGGGCTCCACTCTTTAAGGTGCACACTTCCTAACCGTGCCCTAAGTTGCGGTGAAATAACTCACGATTAGCCTGCCAAAAAGGGACAGGTTTATTTTGGCAGGTTTTATCTGGGGAAACGCCGAATAGCCCCACATGTATAACCGCTGCAGCTCCATATGAGGCAAATGAATCCGTAGCGTTTGTCCCAAATCTTAAGTATTTGTTCGACAGAACGGCCCCTGCCGGCTCCTGCTAGACTGGTAGACTCCCAACCGTCCGTCCAGGAGTCACCATGTCGCGCAAGTCCGCCTACAAGCAAGCACTTTCTATCGGCACCGCTGTGGTGCTGGGATTTGCGCTGTTTACGGGATCGCTCGACGGGGCGCCCAGACTGCTCTCGCCGCAAAGTGATGAACAGGCGGCGGCTCTGGCCGAGAAGCAAGACGAGAGTCCCAGCCGCACCGACGACGAGGCAGACCTGGTTGCCCGACTCGAATCGGGAACGGCAAACTCCACAGACTCCCAAAACAGCCCGAACTCTGGCGACAAGCCACATTCCGTCGCACCCGACACCGGTGATGACGCTTCCGCGGACAGCGCCGCCACCCCCATCGACGAGGTCGAAAACCCCAATCTCGACCGCGCCCGCGGCGTATACCTCAGCAGCATTCCTGACTACGCGGGCAACCCCTATGTTGCCCTGCGAGCCGACAGCACGCACCCGTTGGGCACACCATCATTCACGCTCGATGAATACGAGCACGCCGCCGAAGAGGGCTGCTTTAAGAAGTTCTCCAAGCTCGACAGCCTGGGCCGCACCCGCAAAGCGCTCGCTTGCGTGGGCCCCGAATCGCTCGGTCAAGGCGAGCGCGGCGATATCTCGCGTATCCATCCCGCTGGATGGCGCCAGCAGCGCTACGACTTTATTCCGGGCCAGAGCCTCTACAACCGCTGCCATCTCATCGCTTGGTCGCTCTGCGGCGAAAACGCCAACCGCAAGAATCTCCTCACCGGCACGCGTTATCTCAACGAAACGGGCATGCTGCCATTTGAGGAGCAGATTCTCGGCTACATCCGCGAGACGGGCAACCATGTGCTCTACCGTGTCACGCCCATGTACAACGAAGAGGAACTCGTCTGCCGTGGCGTGCGTCTTGAGGCGCAATCGGTCGAGGACCACGGCAAGACCCTGTGCTTCCACGTGTACTGCTACAACCTGCAGCCGCATGTGCAGATCGACTACGCTACCGGCCGCAATCAGGCCTCGGGAGACTAGGGCCGGCCAAGCTGCCCCAAAACTTAAAATGAACCGTTTTCCTCCATCCCCCAGGGATCAAAAAGGGCCGCCCTGGATTGGCCAGAGCGGCCCTTGCATCGGCATGTATGTTACAGGCAACGCCCAACGCTACTTGGCACGGCCCTCCTCATAGCGCTCGACCAGCTTGGCCTGAACGTCATAAGGCACCTGCTCATAGCCCGCAGGCTTCATGGTAAAGTCGCCCGTGCCGCGCGTGATGGAGCGCAGACGCGTCGAGTAATCCGTCAGCTCGGCGAGAGGCGCCTGAGCGATGACCACGGTGTCTCCGCGCTCATCGGTCTCCATACCCGTCACGCGACCGCGCGAGGCCGAGATGTCGCCCATCACGGCGCCGGCGTAGCTCTCGGGAATAGTCACCGTGATTTCCTCGATGGGCTCCAGCACCACCGGGTCGGCGTCGGCGCATGCCTTGCGCAGGCCGATGCGAGCCGCCGCGCGGAACGCCATCTCGTTGGAGTCGACGCTGTGATACGAGCCGTCGTACACAGCCACGCGAATGCCCGTAAGCGGGTAGCCGGCAATGATGCCGTCCTTCATGGTCTCCTGAACGCCCTTGTCCACGGCGGGAATGAGCGAGCGCGGAATGCGGCCGCCTACGACCTCGTCCACAAACTCATAGCCGTCGCTCGTACCGTCGGGCCCAATGAGCGGCTCTACGCGCAGCCAGCAGTCACCATACTGTCCGGCGCCGCCAGTCTGCTTCTTGTGGCGGCCCTGGGCAGTTGCCGTGCGGCGAATGGTCTCGCGATACGGGATGCGAATCGGCACGCTCTTGGCCGCGACCTTGGTACGGTCCTCAAGACGATTGAGCAGGACCGAAACCTGCGCCTCGCCCACCGCCGAAATGATGGTCTGGCCGGTCTCCTCGTCGCGGTCGATGCTCATGGTCGGATCGGCCTTGCATGCCTTCTCGATAAACGTGTAGAGCTTCTCTTCGTCGCCGCGATTCTCGGCCTCGATGGCGATGCGGTACTGAGAGTTGGGGAACTTAAACGCCGCAGCCTCGACCTTGCCGGTAATCGAGAGCGTATCGCCCGTCTCGGCCGCCAGCTTGGGCGCCACGATGATATCGCCGGCATAGGCGTGACCGACCTCGGTCATGTCGCGGCCGCACATCACATACAGGTGAGCCAGACGATCGCTCTTGCGGGTGCGCGCGTTGATCAGCTCAAGGCCCGGCTCAAGCGTGCCCGTCAGCACCTTGATGAAGCTGATGCGACCCTGCTGAGGATCGGCCAGGGTCTTAAACACAAACGCCACCGGGCGGTCATCATCGCTCGAAATCTTGAGCGAATCACCGTCGATGAGCGGCATCTCGCCGTAGTCCGTCGGCGCCGGGAAGTACGTGGCGATGTCGTCCATCAGCGAGTTGACGCCCTGCTCCTTAATGCAATCGCCCGCAAAGACCGGCACAAAGATGCGCTCGGCGATCGCCTTCGACAGCAGGCCTTCAAGCTCCTCCTGCGTCAGCGTCTCCTCGCCTTCCAAGTACTTCATCATCAGTTCGTCGTCAGCCTCGGACACCAGCTCGCACAGATGGTCATGGGCCTCCTCGGCCTGGGCACGATACTCCTCGGGAATCTCCGACTCAACGGCTTCGGCGCCGTTGCAATGGCGCGCCTTCATGCGCACCAGGTCAATGATACCGTCAAAGTCCTCGCCCTCGCCCCAGGGAAGGGTCACGGCGCCCAGGCGCGTGCCAAAGCGCTCCTGCAGCAGGTCCATCGTGGTCGCAAAGCTGGCCTCGGAGCGCGACAGGCGGTTTACGAACACCGCACGCGCCAGACGCAAGTCCTCGGCGGCATACCAGAGCTTAACCGTCGTAGGCTGCGGGCCGGCCTCGGCGTCGACCACAAACAGAGCCGTCTCGCAGACGCTCATCGCGGCAAAGGCGTCGCCGATAAAATCGGGGTAGCACGGGGCATCGAGCACATTGATGCGCGCACCCTTCCAGTCGATCGGTGCAATGGTCGTCGAGATGGAAAACGCACGCTTGACCTCTTCGGGGTCATAGTCGAGCGTGGGCTTGGTGCCGTCGTGGCCGCCCAGGCGGGCGGTCTTGCCGGAAAGGTGGAGCATGGCCTCGGCGAGTGAAGTCTTGCCCACCCCACCTTGGCCTACGAGCACCACGTTCCTTACATTACCGGTCTTGGGAGCACCCATGATGACCTCCTTGCAGGGCCGCGCGCAATGCGCGACGCCAACGGGGAGAGTTCGCGGTCGATGCCGTCCCGGGAGCAGCATGGTCGGCAGCCGATCCGGCTCACCCTCCAAATGTCCTATGCCACCACCCTACCCTCGCGGGCGACTGTCCATGCACACCTTTCGGCGCACGTATGAATACGGACGGCGAGAGGAGGGGGCAAACGCCTGAGGCGGTTATTAAGCCCCATCGGCGCAAATAAAAACCGCCACAGGCCATAAGACCTGCAGCGGCTTCGCCTCAATGTCTACTTGAGCCTAGCCCTCGATACGGCTCAGGAACTCGCGCGTGCGCCGTTCGCGCGGATGGCCGATAACCTGCTCGGCAGGACCCTCCTCTACAATGCGACCGCCGTCCATAAAGACCACGCGATCGGCAACATCGCGCGCAAACTGCATCGCATGGGTCACGATCACCATCGTCATATTCTGCGCGGCAAGGTCTTTAATGACGCGCAGCACCTCGGCCGTTAGCTCGGGATCGAGTGCCGAGGTCGGCTCATCGAAGAACAAGATCTCTGGATCGAGCGCCAAGGCGCGCGCAATACTCACACGTTGCTGCTGACCGCCCGAAAGCTCGCATGGCACCTTGTTCTCGTTGCCCGTAAGCCCCATCTGCGCGATCAACTCACGCGCGCGTGCTTCGACCTGCTCGCGCGGGCGCTTGAGCACGCGGATCGGAGCGTCGGTAATGTTTTTCATCACGGTATAGTGCGGGAACAAATTGTAGTTCTGAAACACCAGGCCAAAGCGCGAGCGCGCCTGCTTGGGCACATCGCCTTTCGCATACACCGTGCCCGATCCCGCATCCGTCGCAACGGCTAGATCACCAAACGAAAGCGAGCCGCCGTCAAGCGTCTCGAGCAGCGTGGCGCAGCGCAACAGCGTTGACTTACCGCCGCCCGAAGGTCCGATAATCGCCACGACCTCGCCACGCTTTACCTCGAGCGAGATATCCTTGAGCACCTCATTGCCACCAAACGCCTTGCGCGCGCTCGTTATATTCATTACCGTTCCGGACACGGGAACCTCCATGTGTTGAAAAGCACGACGGAACAGGCTAGTCGTGGTAGTAGTCAAGTCGCTTTTCGGCGGCGCCCAGCAGCATCTCGACCACAAAGTTAAAGACCCAGTAGATCAGTGCCGCAATCGCAAACGGCACCATGCTCACTTGCGAGGCAACCAGTGCCTTGGCCGTCGAGAACATCTCCCCCACGCCGATGGCAAACGCCAGCGACGTGTCCTTGACCAGCGTGATGATTTCGTTGCCCATCGCCGGCAAAATGCGCTTGGCGACCTGCGGCATCACAATGTACAAAAACGTCTGCAGGCGTGAGTAACCCAGCACCTCGGCGGCCTCATATTGACCACGCGGGATAGACTGCAAACCCGAGCGATAGATCTCGGCAAAGTAGCCGGCATAGTTGATGATGAATGCCACGACGCACGCTGTCCACTTGGAATCGGGCGTGAGCGAAATACCAAAGACATAATACGGAGCAAAGTAGATGGCAAACATCTGCAGCATGAGCGGCGTACCGCGCATGACCGAAATGTAGATGCGCGCAATCCAACGCAGCGGCGCGATTCTGCTCATACGCATGAACGCCACGGGAATTCCCAAGGGAATCGAGCCCAACAGCGTGAGCACAAACAACTGCAAACTGACCAAGAAACCCTGGCCAAGCATCTGCATCATGACCTGAATAGACAACCCAAGCTCTCTTTCACAGCAACAGAACAGCAGGTGTTAATTGAAATAGGCACAGTGCCCAAGATTGCGAGCGACAAGCCCGACGAAGCGTACTTTGGTACGCGAGGAGGGTTGGAGCCGCAAGGTTGGGTGCTGTGGCTATTTCAAAACCCAGTTATCGAAGGACAGACCATAGCTCGCATACTTGTCGCACAGGTCCTTGACTGTACCGTCCTCATAGAGCGCCTTGAGCGACTCGGTCACGGCGTCGGCCGACTTGGTGTCGCCCTTTTTAAAGCCAACGGCGTAGTGCTCGCTGGACAGCGGCTTGTCAAGTTGCGTATAGGCATCGGGCTTGGCGGCAAGCTGATACTGGGCGATCGAAAGGTCGCAAGCCACCGCATCGACCGCGCCGCTCTCGAGCTGCATAAAAGCCGTGTTGTACTCGCCGATGGTATCGAGCGTGGCAAACGTCGCCGCCAGATCCTTCTGGTCACCCTCTAGCACATCCTGCGCGGCAGAATCGGTCTGGGTAATCACGGTCTTGCCGGCAAGGTCGTCCCAACTCTTGATGCCCGCATCCTTCTTGACCACCAGCACCTGCTCATTGAGCATGTACGGCTCGGAGAACGTGTAGTCGTCCTCGCGGCCCTCCATGGTAAAGCCGTTCCAGATGCAGTTGATGGCACCCGAGTTGAGCAGCGTGTCCTTGGCGTCCCAGTCGATGGCCTCGTACTTGACCTCCCAGCCCTGCTTATCGGCAACTGCCTTGGCCAAATCGAGATCAAAGCCGGTGTACTCGCCATCGTCGCCCACAAAGCCATACGGAGGATAGGACTTGTCAAAGCCCACCACGAGCTTCTTAGACTCCACAGCGCCCTTGGCGTCCTTTGCCGCAGCAGAGCCGGCAGTGGAACCCTTGTCGGCACCGCCGCCGCAGCCGACAAGACCAAGGCCAAGCACCGTGGCGAGCGAGCCGGCTAGACCAACAAACTGACGACGAGACATATCGGTATTCATGGTATTCCCCCTTGATGGCACTTTAGCTAAGTAAAGTGAGTCATGTAACGTTCAGAATCATACACTTTAGCGTGATAGAGCACAAGGCGAGTTTGCCCGCCGCGTGAGGGGTGTGGGGGTTAAGTTTCCTGCTCTACAGTCCTGCTCACGACGGAGGCCACATTAAGTGGCCTCCTGTTCGTGCGGAACTCGCGATAAACTTAACCCCTGCCCCGGCGCCCGGCGGGCAAACGTTGTTGGACTTATCACTGACATGAAATGGGCGCTTGCATATCGTCCGCTGGCCTGGCACGGTACAATGCTTTCAGATTTCAATTTATAAATTAGTGGGGTTACTTCATGGCAGAATCTCGTGCGGAGCGTAAGGCTCGTCGTGCTTTGATCGAGGCGGCTGAGGGGTCGGAAGAGAAAAAATCTTCCAAGAAATCCAAGTCGTCTCAGGACACGAAGGGTAAGTCGGCCAAGGGCAAGGCTAAGACCAAGCGTCCCAGCCCTCGTCGGGGCGAGGATAAGGCGCCTCAAGCTCGTTCCAAGCGCTCGCATAATGAGTCGTCCCGGTCCGCTCATAAGGCCGTTGATCCCAAGTCGCCCTGTTCCATCATGAAAGCTTGCGGTGGATGCACGGCGCTCAACAGGCCTTATAAGAAGCAGCTGGCGGCCAAGCAGGCTGCTATGGATGAACTTTTTGCTGCTCTTTGCGAGCGTGAGGGCATAACCGTCGATCCCATTCGCGGTATGGACGTTACTCTGGGCGACCCGGGCAAATATCCTGCGCCGCGTGGTTTTCGCCATAAGGCCGCCACTCCCTTTGCCCCCGGCAAAGGGGGCGCTGTCCGCTGCGGCTTTTTTGAGCGCGGCACGCACAGAATCGTCGCTGTTCCCGAATGCCCCGTCGAGGCGCCGGGAGCCCGTCAGATTCTTAACGGCATTGCGCGTGAGGCCGAGCGCCTGCACATTCCCGCCTTTAACGAGGACAAGCATCTGGGCCTGCTTCGCTATGCCGTCGTTCGCTGCGGCTGGCGCACCGACCAGATCATGATCACCCTCGTTACCGCCCAGCGCGACCTGCCGCATGCGCAGGAATTCTTTGAGGCCATCGCCGCACTCGATCCGCGTATCGTCACCGTCGCCCAAAACATCAACGGACGCCCTGGCAACGCCATCCTGGGTGAGGAAACCCACATCGTGTATGGCGCTGAATGCATGCGCGACCAGCTACTCGGCTGCGAGTTCGATATCTCCCCCACTGCGTTCTACCAGACCAACCCGCAGCAGACCGAGCTGCTCTACCAGCTCGCTATCGACGGTATGGATCTGCACCAGGGCGATGTTCTCATGGATGCCTACTGCGGCAGCGGCACCATCGGTCTTTGCGCAGCTAAAGAAGCTCAGAACAAGGGCATCGGCATCATGTTACTTGGCGTGGAGCGCAACCCGGCGGGCATTGCCGACGCACGCCGCAACGCCGAGCTCAACGGTCTTACCCGCAGCGCCTGGTTTATGGCCGACGATGCCACCGACTACATCCTAGATGCCGCCGACAACAACGAGCGCGTCACCGTCCTTTCCATCGATCCGCCGCGTGCCGGCTCTACCCCCGAGTTCCTCGCAGCCGCCTGCGCGCTTAGGCCTCGCCGCATCACCTATATCAGCTGCAACCCTGTGACCCAAGAGCGTGACCTGCACCAGCTCCTCGACGGTGGCTATCGCCTGCTCAAGATCACGCCCGTCGACATGTTCCCCCATACCGACCACACCGAAACTGTAGCGGTCCTCGAGCGCCGCTAATCCACCGGTACAAGAAGGGGGCGACCCGTCTGGGCCGCCCCCTTACTTGGTTTATGAACTCCGCTACATCCTCTTGCGCAGGTCACACACGCCGGCTGCCGCCATCTCGCGCAGTAGCGTCTCGCGGTCGCGCGTCACGATCAAATCCAGCGGAAAGTGAATCTCGTCGAGCATCTTGCGCGCTTGGTCGAGCTTACCAATTGCCATACCAATGTGCGCATCGGTCGAGACGCCAATCCCCACGCCCAGCTCGGCGCACCGCTCGGCAATCTTGCGGCACACGTCCCAATGCTCGGCATCCGCGCCATGCTCAAGACTGTGATTGTTGATCTCGATGATCTTGTGCTTAGCCTTAGCAGCAAGCAACACCTCGTCGATATCGAACGGCACGCCCGATCGACCCGTATGCCCCAGCATAAACACCTTGGGGTGCTCCAGGGCATTGATATACATCTCGGTCGTCTGGGCCAGCGTCGCGCCTTCAGCGAACTGCGGATTATGCACGCTTGCAACCAAATAATCCAAATTACGCGTAACCCGATCGAACAGCGAATGCTGACGGCTGTACGAATCGCCGGCAATATCGAGCGTGACAGGAGTGTCCTCGCCAAACAGGCTTCCGTCCAGCGAAACGATATCGGCCTCGGCGCCACGCAGCACCAACACGCCGCTCCAAATGCGCGGCCATATATCCTGGTTGATAAAGAACTGGTAACTGCGCAGGTCATTGGGGCAAGCCGTAACCATAGAGCTCAGATGGTCGGCAGATCCAAGCACCTGCAGGCCACGCTCTGCCGCCCAGTACACATTCTCCTCAATGGTCGAATATGCATGCGCAGAGAACATCGTATGGGTATGAATGTCACAGGAAAGCAGGTAGGGCATCAGGTCTCCTTATCTGGTATGGCCGTCGCGTATATTCATTGTACGCATAGCCTTCGATAGTCGTAAAACCGCTCCATCCCAAAGACACAACGTCCATGACAACGGGGTCCGGTTTAACACCAAACCCCGTTTCACGTAAAACATTGTAGGCAGAGCGCTCTGCTTTTAACGATACTCGTCCGCCAACTGTTTCCAAGCGGGTAGCGAATTGATAATCGTTTCGTAACTCACGCAATAACCCAAGCGGAACCAACCCGGCATGCCAAAGCTATCCGAAGGCACCGCGAGCAACTCGTACTTCTTTGCACGCTCGCAAAAAGCGTTTGCGTCGGGCTCGAGCGCCTTCACCCACAGATAGAAAGCGCCGTCCGGCTCAACGTAGGTGTAGCCGTACTCCGCCAATGCGTCGGTGAGCGCCGTTCGGTTGCGAGCATAGGCTTCGACATCACTCGGCTCATCGATGCAGTCGATAATCACGCGCTGGAAGAGCGCCGGTGCGCACACAAAACCCAGTGTACGGGCGGCACCGGCGACGGCCGGCATAAGGCGAGCAGCCTGCGGATTGGTGTTGGGAACCAAGATCCAGCCCACACGCTCACCCGGCAGCGACAGCGACTTGGAATACGAATAGCACACGACGGTGTTCTCGTAGATTGAGGGTACCCAGGGCACCTCGGCACCGTACACGATCTCGCGGTACGGCTCATCCGAGATGAGCATAATCGGATTCTCGGGATCACGCTTGGCATTGACCTCGCGCAGAATATTGGCCAGTCGCGTCAGCGTGTCGCGCGTATATACGGCACCGGTCGGGTTGTTGGGCGAGTCGATAATGACGGCCGCCGTCTTATCAGTAATCGCCTTGAGCACGTTGCCCACACTCAACTGGAACGTGTCTTCATCGGCGGGTGCCTCGACACACGTACAGCCGGCCTTCTCAATCCACACGCGATACTCCGGAAAGTACGGGGCGATAACAATGACCTCGTCACCGGGGTTGGTAACAGCGTTGAGCGTGCAGGTGAGCGAAGCCGCCGCACCCACGGTCATAAAGACATCTTTACCCTCATAGCTCGTGCCAAAACGACGGTTGAGCGACTCGGCCACAGCGACACGACATTGCGGCAGGCCTGGTGCGGGCGTGTATCCGTGCAGTTGGTCGCTCGGCAGCTCCAAGGCCTTTTTGATGGACTCCGCCACGGCAGCGGGCGCCGGAACACTCGGGTTGCCCAGCGAAAAATCGAATACGTTCTCCGCACCGATCCGTGCCTTGCGTTCAAGTCCATAGCTAAAGATCTCGCGGATGATAGAGCTTTCCGCGCCGCGAGCAAACATGGTTTCGTTGATCATCTGTTCCCCTTTCGCATAGGCGGTATTGTACGCTTTAGTCAAGCAAAGTACCGCAGCAATGTTAATTGGGGACAGACTTAAATGCGTGAAAACGCTCATTTAAGTCTGTCCCCAATCAACAGATGGCCCCATATCGCTCAAAAAAAGCCTCCGCAGGTTTCCCCGCGGAGGCTCTCGCGACAAAGACTACTCGTCGGCCTCGGTGTCGCCATCGGCCTTTTTTGTGTCAGCAGCCTCGACATCGTCAGCGCTATCGGATGCGACTTCGGCATCTTCCTGCATGGCCGCCTGCGCAAAAGCTGCGGCATCAGCCGCCAGCTCCTCCTCGCTCATACGAGGCGTGCGCTTTTTGGTCGGCACGCCGCCCGCCTTGGCGTTGCGCTCCTCCTTGGCTGCCAGAATGTCGCCCTCGCGCTCAAGGTAGGCATCCCAGTCGTTGTCGAGCAGGGCGTTCACGGCGTCGCCTTCGACGGTCTCGCGCTCAAGCAGCACCTTCGCCATCAGATCGAGCTGATCGCGACGGGCATCCAAAATCTCAACAGCACGGCGATGGGCCTCACGCATGATGCGCTGAACCTCGATATCGATGCGGCGCGCCGTCTCCTCGGAGTAATCCTGGTGATCGGCATAATCGCGACCAAGGAACACCTGATGCTGTGCCTCGCCAAACACTTGCGTGCCCAGCTCCTCGCTCATGCCCAAACGCGTAACCATCTCGCGCGCCATCTTGGTCGCGCGCTCCAGATCGTTGCTCGCGCCCGATGTAATGTCATCGCACATGAGCTCCTCGGCAACGCGACCGCCCAAGAACACGGCAAGCTCGTCGAGCATCTCGTTCTTGGTCTTGAGGAAGTGATCCTCCTGCGGAAGCTGCAGCGTATAGCCCAGAGCCTGACCGCGGCTGACAATCGAAATCTTGTGAACCGGATCGGAGTGCTCCAGGATGTGACCCACCAGAGCATGACCGCTCTCGTGGTAGGCAATCGTGGTGCGCTCGGCTTCGGTCATCACGCGCCCCTTGCGCTGCGGTCCTGCAATCACGCGCTCCATCGATTCTTCGACCTCGTCCATCGAGATCACGGAGCGATGACGGCGAGCGGCAAGCAGTGCGGACTCGTTGAGCAGGTTTGCCAGATCGGCACCGGTAAAGCCAACGGTCATCTGGGCGAGCTTCTCAAACTTAACGTCCTCATCCATTGGCTTGTTCTCGGCATGCACGCGCAAGATCTGCTCGCGCCCCTTCACATCCGGGCGGTCGACCGTAACCTGGCGGTCAAAACGACCGGGGCGCAGCAATGCCGGATCCAGAATATCGGGGCGGTTGGTCGCGGCGATCAGGATGACCGATTCGCTTTCCTCAAAACCGTCCATTTCGACCAGCAGCTGGTTGAGCGTCTGCTCGCGCTCGTCGTGACCGCCGCCCAGACCGGCTCCGCGCTGACGTCCCACGGCATCGATCTCGTCAATGAAGATGATCGACGGAGCCTGAGACTTGGCCTCCTTAAAGAGGTCGCGCACGCGGCTGGCGCCGACGCCCACGAACATCTCGACAAAGTCAGAGCCCGAGATGCTAAAGAACGGGACACCGGCCTCTCCGGCAACGGCCTTGGCCAGTAACGTCTTACCGGTACCCGGAGGGCCCACCAGCAAAACGCCGCGCGGGATCTTGGCACCCAGCTTGCGATAACGGTCCGGATCGCTTAAGAAATCGCGAATCTCTTCGAGCTCCTCAACAGCCTCGTCCACGCCGGCAACGTCTTCGAACTTGACCTTGGGACGCGTAGCCTCGTTGGTCTTGGCGTTGGTCTTGCCAAACTGCATGTTCCTATTATTGGCGCCCATCATCTGGCGCATAAAGTAGAACATGATGGCGATCAGGGCAATCGTCGGCAGTACGCTCATCGCCAAGTCGCCCCAAAAATCGGGGTCGTTGGTGTTGACGATGTACTTAGTGTCGGGATGCTCCGCCATGAGCTCGGCAAGCGAATCGGAGCCGACATAGGTCGAGGAAAAGCTCTTGAGCTCACTCGTGTCGCCCTTGTCCTTTTTCGCCTTCCAGTAATGACCCGTCACGCTTCCGTCCTGAACCGTATAGGTCAGATCTTCGACGCGATCCTGCTTGATAGCGCTCACCATCTCGCTCGTCGCGAGCTTAACGGTATTGCTGGAGCTGGCAAAGCCGGAGCCCATATTAAAGAAGGCGTAGCCCAGAAGTGCGCAAGCCAAAAGAAAATACAGCCAGCCCGTACGTGTGGGTTTCTTGCCTCCGGGCATCCCCGGAATCTTAGGGTCCCGGGGTGTCTGGGAATTGTAGTCGTTACGGTCGTCGGGCATCTTACGAATAAACCTCCGGTTTCAAAATGCCCAGATACGGAAGGTTGCGATAGCGCTCGGCATAGTCGAGGCCGTAGCCCACCACAAAGGCATCGGGGCAATGGGTTCCAACATACTTGGGCGTAATGGCCGAGATGCGATCCTCAACGTCCTTCCACAGGAAGGCGGCGACCTCCAGAGAAGCGGGCTTGCGGCTCTCAAGGTTCTTCATCAGATACTTGAGCGTCAGGCCCGAGTCCAGAATGTCTTCAACGATCAGCACGTCACGACCGCGGATATCGATATCAAGGTCTTTGATGATACGCACGATGCCCGAGGACTTCACACCGTCGCCATAGCTCGAAACGGCCATGAAATCGATATTGGTCGGCAGCTCAATCTTGCGCATCAGGTCGCCCATAAAGACCACGGCGCCGCGCAAGACCGCAATCAGCACCAAATCCTTACCCGCGTAGTCGCGCGTAATCTCCTCGCCCAGGCGAGAGACGATACCGTCGATATCCTCCTGTGTAAACAGAACCTTCTCGATATCCGGATGTTGAGAAGCCATGACAACCCTTTCTTGTGCTTAATCGCCCACACACCGCCGTATGGACGCGAACTACACATTCTAGCAGCGCACGGGGTATTTTTTCCAGCCCGTGCACCATCAGCGCGGGAATACCGTCAACGCCGCACAGAAAAACTGGTGCGAGGGGCTAATCCGCGTCAACCACGCGAAGCAGATAGGCCACACGCGTCGCCGCCGTGCACTTAAAGCGTTCGTCCGCGCGAACTCCGGCGACCCACACCACGACACCCCCCGGTGCCGTCCTTACCATAGGCACGCCGGTGCGCTCGGAAACGGGAATACGAGCCTCGCACAACAAGTCGGATACCTTCTTGCTTCGGCCACTCATGCCTAACGGGCACATCACGTCTCCCGGTGCGGGACCGTCCACCCACAGGCGCGCCAATCGCCCCTCGGCAGGAACCTCGCCGCGCGAGCCCGCCAAGATCCGCTCGCTATCGCTGTTGGCAAAACCCAGGGCAGCCGCGTCCACCAAAGCTGCCACTTCCCCAGCAGCCGCAAACTCACGGGCGCGGCGCACGATATCGCATCCCGGCTCAACGGCTATCGCTTCTGTGACCAGCATACGTCCCCCGCCCAACGACATACGGCCGGGTATGGTAATCCAGTCCGCAACCAAGCCCTCACGAGCCGCCGGCGCCTTAAACGCCAGCATGCCAAACTCAACACGTGCGTCAATCCCCGCCGGAAGCGTAACCGAACCCGCACCCTCGGCAACACAGGAGAGGACTCGCTCCACATGGCGCATCTCTGGGCGAGCGTCCGGATCGATGCGTTTAATCGCCAGTCGCACGATGCGCCGCGCGATTACCACCTCGGCCGCAGCAAGGCGTCTGGCATCAAGCACCAGCGCGCCCGCTGCCTCTTTGCGCAGGCAGCTTCGAAACGCCTGTGCCGACAACTGGGATAGAAACGCATCCTCATCACCCAAAATCTCACAGGCGGCGCCAATCGTCTTGCACACGCTCGCATTACGCTGCGCCAGCACTGGCATTACCCGGTGGCGAACGTAGTTTCGCAGATACGTGATGTCTTCGTTGCTCTCGTCCTCGCGCCACGGCTGACCATGCACCTGCAGATAGCCCACAAGCTCGCCATGAGTTAGGTCGAGCAAGGGGCGTACCACAATATTCCTTCGGCGGGGAATGCTCGAGAGCCCAGCAGGGCCCGACCCCTTAATGGCGTTCATCAAAAATGTTTCCGCGCGGTCTGAAGAGGTATGGGCAGTGCAGATGCGCGCCGCCGTTCTCGGCGCCCCCATCTTGGCACAAAGCTCGCGAACATACCTTCGCGCCGCGGCATAACGCACCTCGCGCGCAGCCGCCTCGATATTGCCCGACTCCCCATCAAAATAGGCGTGCTCCACGCACAGCGGCAAGCCATACTGTGCGCAGAGCTCGCGCACAAAGGCCTCGTCGCCGTCGGACGCCTTGCCTCGCAGGTGATGGTTTACATGAAGCACATGTAGGCGCTCGCGAGCAATGGGGGCAACGCCGCGTCCATCTTGGATATCCAGCTTTGATGTGCACGCCATAAGAAGCAGTGCCGTCGAGTCCGCACCGCCTGATACCATGAGCACCACAGGAGCAGCCTGCTGCCTCGTCCGGGTCTCATCGACTGCCCCAGGTACGGCATGGTGTCCGTAATGCTGTGATACCGTTGGCATTCGCTTCCTCCTCTATTCGTCAGCACTCATTGTATCCTTTGGAATCTTATGTCTCGCCTGCACCTTCATATCCTCGGCAGCGGCTCTAAAGGCAACTGCGCACTCATCGAGGGCCCGCAGGGGCTCATTATGGTCGATGACGGACTGTCCCGCCGCGAAACACTCAAACGCATGGCTGAGCTCGGCCTTTCGGCAGACGACGTGTCCGCCCTTGTTGTCACCCATGAGCACAGCGACCACATTAAGGGGCTTGAGGTGTGGTGTAAACATTGGAACGGACCGGTCTTTTCCAGCAGGGGCACGCTCGCATCAAAGGAAAGCCTTGCACATCTGTCTGTTGAGGAATTCGACCCAGGTGACGCCCTCTCTATTGCCGGGGTCCACATTCAAACGTATTCGACATCGCACGACGTCGTCAATCCTGTCGGCTACCGTTTTGATACCCAGGGTGATTCGGTTGGCTTTGCCACCGACACCGGCGAGTTGTCGAAGCATGCCATCGATACGCTCAGGGACTGTCGCATTCTTGCGCTCGAAAGCAACCACGATGTAGCCATGCTGCGTCAAGGAGACTATCCTCGCTTTCTTCAGGAACGCATCCTGTCTGCAAAAGGGCATCTCTCCAACGATCAGTCCGCCGAGGCCGCACGCGCGCTGGTAACCGATCGCACCGAGCAGCTTATCGCGATGCACATTAGCCAAGACAACAATCGCCCAAACCTTACCGTCAAAAGCTACGCAAGCTCACTTGGGGCAACACTCGACAACGAGCTTGGTAGCACCGCCACCCGCGTTGAGGGGCCACATAAACTCACAATACGTCCCGCCGGGCAATATCGGCCCATGACCATTCAGTAAGCTGTCTCAAATAGAAAAGGGGGCCGGGAATCGCTTCCCAGCCCCCTTAACTCAGGCACCGATGTTAATAGCCGATAACGTTAGTCGATGAAAATCTTCGTAACGTTCTTCTTCTCGACAATCTTAGGAACCGTAACGGTAAGGATGCCGTCAGCATACTTTGCAGAAAGGCCCTCGCTCGAAGCATCCTTCAGGTACACACCGCGCGTCGCGCTGTAAGAGCAAAACTCCTTCTGCAGGTAGTTCTTGTCCTTGTTCTCTTCGCTCTCCTCAACATTCACGCTAATGGAAAGACGACCCTCATTGAGCTCAACGTCGATGTCGTC
The DNA here is from genome assembly GCF_052118905.1 of Collinsella sp. LCP21S3_A3. Lineage (NCBI taxonomy): Bacteria > Bacillati > Actinomycetota > Coriobacteriia > Coriobacteriales > Coriobacteriaceae > Collinsella > Collinsella sp. LCP21S3_A3. Next base: position 18,263 of record NZ_JBQKGH010000021.1, read on the forward strand.
CTTCGCGACGCCGGTCAAATAAGCCTTGACCTCGTAACCGTCGCCCTTGTCCTCAACATCAACGGGAAACGCCTTGGAGGCGATCGAGTTGTTTGCCAGATCGGTCATATCATCAAACAGATCGAACAACGAGCTAGCAGAGGGACGAACACCAAAAACCGAACGATAAGGAACCATGCTTGCCATGACTACCACTCCTTTAAGGGACTGCCGAGCCATCTTCTAGGTGGCAGGGACTTCTTTTGACGCTTTAATATATGCCCATCCATTTCTTATATATACATTTTGATATAAAGTTTTTTGAGTCTCTATCTATAAGCATATCTAAGTCTGTGTGACTAAGGTTTAATGAGGTCAAGGTTCTTTGAACCGCGCCTTAAATACCAAATGTGCCCTAGCTAAACAAAGCTGGGGCTTACAATGAGCGTATACACAATATTAATGACAACCTAAGGGCATCATGGACGATCAAGCCTCCGACAATTCGTATGATCAGATGCAGAACGATAAATCAACCTATCCGCAGACCATACGCTACCATCGTCCCCATATTTCCCAAGAGCCTATTGACGATACAGAGCCTGAATATGTAACTCGCAATCGTTATCAAACCCTTGAAGAATCTCAATCAGGTCGCAAACATATGGGCGTCGCACCGAGCGAATCGGCGTATCTCAAAGATGCCCCCTTATCCAAAAACAGCGCATGCAACCAGGAGCAGGCCCAAACACCCGCTAAGCAACAACGAAGAGAGCCTCGCCCTAAGCAGACCCTAACGCATTCTGCCCGCTATTTAGAGACGCCGAAGCAAGGAAAATCGATATTTATATCGTCTAGCAGACGACGCAAACAGCATCGGCTCCAAATCGCGCTCTTGATCATTGCCATCGCGGCAATCGCGCTGGTCATTCGTTTTATTTTCTTCAAATAGAAAAGACAATTAAGCCGTAGGGGCTTTAAGTTTACAACGCCCAAACGCAAAAAAGGGGGAGGCCGCGAGGCCTCCCCCTTCTCAGTCCAAGCGCACGGCTCGGTGCCGTCCACCGGTCAGCGGCGCCCTGGCCTCCCACGGGCTGGCCCCGCAGTACTCTCGGCGCGATGGGGCTTAGCTTCCGGGTTCGGAACGGGACCGGGCG
>NZ_JBQKGH010000022.1:0-19092 GCF_052118905.1 Collinsella sp. LCP21S3_A3
TCAACTGGGAAAATGCCGCCCCCGGGTCCCGGATAGGACCTCGGGGGCGTTCGGTTAACTGCGGGAGCGAGCCATCAGCTCAATGTGTTCGGTTGAGATCGGAAATCAACCCACCACACAGGAGCTGGCCCTCTCCCCCCGATCTTCAAAAATCTCAATCTATAACATCTGGGCGGGTAAATCGGCCTTATCTGTTACAGATTGAGACAAAATGCAGGCGTCGGGACGAACGTCTCAATCTGTAACAGTAAGACGACCTTTGGTGGTCTAGATGTTACAGATTGAGACAAACCGCTGGGACGGGTCAAAACCACCACAAAGATGCCTGTCCCTTTGTGGTGGCGGGGCGTTAGGGGAGGAGCTTCATCGCGGCGTCGTGGGCGGCGTGCTCGTAGGTGTCGTCGAGGGGCTTGAGCGGCAGCAGGGCGGCGGCCTGTGCATCGCCACGGCGCTCGAGGGCATGGGCGATGAGCCAGTCGGCGAGCTCGGGGTTCTTGGGCAGTGCCGGTCCGTGTAGGTACGTGCCGATGACGCCCTTGTAGATGAGGCCCTCAAAGCCATCGTCGCCGTTGTTGCCGGTGCCCGTGACGACAGATGTTCCGAGCGGCGTGGCCTCTGCATCGAGCAGGGTGCGGCCGCCGTGGTTCTCGAACCCCACAAAGGGCTCGGGTGCCAGGTCGGTCTTGACGGCGACGTTGCCTATCAGGCGGTCGGAGCCGCGCACGGTCTCGGCGGCGATGACACCTAGACCCTCGATGCGATTCTCGCCCATATAGTACGAACGACCGAGCAGCTGATAGCTGCCGCAGATAGCGAGCAACGAGCCGCCGTCCTCAACATATGTCGCAACCTTGTCCTTTTGAGCGAGCAGCTCGTGTGCCACAGCCAACTGATCGCGGTCGGCACCGCCGCCCATCATGACGATGTCGGCGTCGGTAAGATCGAGCGTCTCGCCCATGCGGACCTCGTCCACGCGCGCGGGAATGCCGCGCCAGGCGCAGCGGCGCTCGAGGGCGATGACGTTGCCGCCGTCGCCATAGAGGTTGAGGGCATCGGGATACAGATAGACGATGCGCAGCGGGCGCGGAAGCTCGACCGGCGCAATATCGGTGGGGACGGCGCTGCCATCGGTGCGTGTTACGGCGCAGGAGGCAACCGAGCTCGCATCGGCGTCTTTAAGTCCGTCGAGCTCTTTGACCAACGGCGGGAATGCCGTGTAATTGGCGACGGCGTAGAAGGTGTCATCGGCTGCCTCATCTGCCACGGCGCCGATCGCCTGCTCGATATTCGAGATGATGGCGGCGTCGATGCCGGCGTACTTCAGGCGCACCTGCATGTCGTGCGCGCGCGTACCCCCGGCAAAGGCGACAAGCCCTGGGGTATCGGCGATGCGCTCGAAGTCGACGTCGTAGATCCACGAGACATCGTGGCCGTCGGCGTCGTTGTCATTCAGGAAGAAGGCGCAGAGTCTGCCGCCTGCCGTTTTAATGGACTGGATCTGGCGATCGAAGCCCACGGGATTTTTGGCCAGGTTTGCCTCGACGGTACGGCCGGCAATCTCCCAGCGGCCCATGCGTCCGCCGGCGGGGACGTAGGCATCGAGCGTGGGCTGCAGATGCGCTGCGTCCACGCCCAACTCGCGCGCCGCAAAGAAGGCGGCGGCAACGTTGTAGACCATGTACAGGCCGTTGTAGCGCGTGGCGATGTGCGTTGCGGGCGCTTTTGCCTCGGGTCCAAAGGTCAGGTCAAAGCCGTAGCCGTCGCAGCCGAGCTCAACGCCTGTCACGCGACGGACCAGCGCGGGGCGACTCCAACCGCACGAAGGACAATGATAGGCGCCGAGCTGGCCGTACTGCACATAGTCGTACTCCAGCGGCGCGTTGCATTGCGAGCAAAAACGCGAGTCGCTAATGCGATCGGACTCGGTGCCCGTGGCGCCGTCGATGCCAAAGGCGATGCTCGTATTGGGGACGCGTGCGGCGATCGAGGCGCAGAGCGGGTCGTCGGCGTTATAGATGAGCGTCGTTGCCGGCGAAAGCTCCAACGCGTGGGCTATGACGTCCTGGGTGTGGTCGATCTCGCCGTAGCGGTCCAGCTGGTCGCGGAACAGGTTGAGCAGCACAAAGTACGTTGGCTTGAGCTTGGGCAAGACGCGCACCGTGTAGAGCTCGTCGCACTCAAAGACGCCCACGCGCCTGCCGCTGCCGGCACGCTTAAGATCGCTGCGGCCCTCGAGCAGGGCACCCACCACGCCCGGCTCCATGTTGTTGCCGGCGCGGTTGCATACCACGGTGGCGCCGCTGGCGGCAACGGCGTCGGCGATGAGGTTGGAGGTGGTGGTCTTACCGTTGGTGCCGGTGACCACCACGCTGCGGTCGACAAGGCTCGCGAGGTCGCTTAGCAGCTCGGGGTCGATCTTCATGGCGATACGGCCGGGGAGTACGCCGCCCTGGCGCTTAAGGATGGAGCGCAGCCCCCAGCGGGCGATATCGCTCGAAGTGCAGGCGAGAGATGAGCGGAAGTTCATGAAGCCGTTCCTAACGTGAATGACATGGTCGTGGCGATCGTGCCGTTAAAAGCCATAACGGCGCGCAAATTCCTGGGCAAGCTGCGATACGTCTTCGCAAGCGTTGGCCCAGGGGGCAAAGTCGGGAGTATCCGAGATGATACCGTCGGCCTCCCAAACTGCCTGGTGCGAAAGGTCCCAGGGGTCGTGCGGCTCGGGCCGGCAGGGAAGGTACGGCGTCTGATACATGGGGTTCAGCAAAAAGAACGCGCCGCCCTCGCAGCGGTTGGCAAACTCACGCAGGGCGCGTGTCGCCGGGCGCATCTTGTTTGTTTTGAACAGCAGGATCGTGCGGGCGAGTAGGTACCAGGGGGAGTTCTCGAGGGCATCGGCCCCCATCTGCTCCTCGAGCTGGTGGGCCAGGGCAAAAAAGCCGTCCTCGTCTTCCAGACGAGCGAGGGCGAGTAGCACGGTGCCGGCAGCTCGGGTGGGATAGCCTTCCGCCTTAAGAACACGGCGAGAGTAGTTGACGGCAGCACGGTAGCGAGCGCTCGCCATGCACAGCTGCGAGATGGCCTCGAGCGTGTGGAGCCACCCGATAAGCGCCGGCTCGCTCACGGTGAGATCGGCCGCCGTCACACCGTCTGCCAGCACCTTGTTGGTCCAGTAGTGCGGGGCCTCCATATCGAATCCGGGCACGCTTTGCCGTAAGTAATCGGCTGTGGTCGCCTCGAGCTTCATCAGGTCGCCCAGGCAGGCGTCGACGGGCGTGTCCGCCAAAATGATGGCAAGCAGCTGGGCATCGAAGACATACGCATCGACGCGGACGATCTTGAGCAGCTCATCGCGCATATCGTCGAACAGGCGGTTGCGAGTCTGCTCAAACTCCTCATCGCTGCCCATATCCTCGATACGATGGAGCTCGTCGAGCAGGTGGCGGTGAACACCGGCATAGGAAAGCAGTGCCTGGGCATGCTCGGTCTGCGCATACTTATGAGGGTTGACGCTTACGTCGTTATGGACAAGATCGCGTGCTGCATCGGTGAGTTCGGGGTGCGACGCAACGTAGGCGCGCTCCAGGTAGGCGGGGATGTAGACGCTCGGATCCATTAGAGGTCTCCTCCCTTAAACGGCAAGCCCTGCTCGGCCGCCCGCAGGATGCGCTCGTCAATCTGGGAACGCACGATATCGTTGGTGGCGACCCAGGCGGCAAAGCTGGCGTTGTCGGGGGCGCCCAAGCCCTCCTGCAGTACCGGCGTCGCTTCGGACAGCGCAAGGACAAGCTCGTCGGTGGAGCCCACGCCCACGTTGACGCGGGCATAGACGCCATCGGGAAACTCGGTTTGAAAGTAAAGCGCCTCGGCTGCGTGCGGGCACGAGCGCGCAAGGATGCGCAAGTAGTGTTCGGCGCCCTCGTAGTCCAGCTCGCGCCAGGCAGCGCTCATCAGCGCGATGAGCGTCCACGGGTCTAAGTCGCGCTCCGCGTCCTTGGGACGACGGCGCAGCGGCGTGTTGGCAAGATAGGGGACGGAGTGGGCAGAGCGAAAGCGTTTGAGCTCCTCGGCGGGGTATTCGAGTTTTGCCATGGCGAGCATCGCAGTGTGGCGGACACCGGCCGGATCGTTGGGGGCAAAGTCCAGGCTGCGGTTTGCGGTTTCGAGCGACAGGCGGTAACGGCCGCTAATGAGGGCGCGCGACGCAAGGGCGGCAAGCCAGCGCAGGTAGGGGCGGCGTGTAAGGTCGCCTGCGGCCTCGCGCTCGTAGGGGTCCTGCGCCGAGGCGATCTTGAGTGCCAGGTCGTGCTCGACTTCATCGCGCTTGGATACCAAGTACTGTACGTACTCCTCGTTGGAGTTAGCGGTGAGGGCGGTCAACATGCGCTGAGCGTCCCAGTTGGTCGGGTCGAGTGCGGCTGCCTCGCGAAGCATGTTTTCGGCAGCGGTCTCTTCTTGCTCTGCCTGGGTATCGTCAGGGATAAAGGGAATGCGGTAGTCGACAGCCTCGACTACCTTGGCAATCAGATGTCCGGCGCGGTCGCGGTCGTGCACGATGAGCGGCGCGGGGTTGCGGGTGAATTGTTCCATCAGACGCTCTACGGCAGGGCCGTCGGTGAGCGGGATATTGTCGCGGCGCAAGGCCTCAAGAACGAGGCGATGGCAATCTTCTTGAATGGGATCGAATGCCATGGGGCCTCCTTTGCTGCGGTTAGGGTTCAAATGTCTCTATATAAGGTTCTAGTTTACCCGCATGAGGCACATTGGGAGTGCCGCACTTGGACATGCACCTTTGCACCACGAAGACGGATGTCGCACAAATGTCGGCACCTTGGACGACCGAGTGGTATCACGGTGCCGCAAACGGTCGATTTTTGGCGGCGAACGGTGTGTCTTTTGGAGGGGCACAGTCCTGCCCTGGATATGTGGTCAACCTTGATAAAACGTTTGCCCAGCTTGGGAGCATGAATGCCGCATAAGGGTCTTCAGGGATAGAAAAAACGTTTCATCATTGTCGACTTTCGGTAAATAACTGACCAACCAGAACGGTAAAATACTATTTGTCTGAGCGTTGAGACGTTTAGACATCGCGCATTGTCATCGCCGGCAACGCGCAAAACGGTCCTAACGGAGCCAATCGGGTGCTCCGTTATATACGCAAGTCTAAGAGGGGCTTGTTTAGGAGGCACAGTATGGGACGTTTTACCAATCCTCGCGATCTGTACTTTGGTGAGGGCGCTCGCCACGAGGTGAAGAACCTCAAGGGCAGCAAGGCCATCATCGTGACCGGCGGCGGCTCCATGCGCCGCGGCGGTTTTTTGCAGGACGTCGAGGCCGACCTCAAGGAGGCCGGTTTCGAGGTCAAGCTGTTCGAGGGCGTCGAGTCCGATCCGTCCGTCGAGACGGTCATGAAGGGCGCCGAGGCCATGACCGAGTTCCAGCCCGACTGGATTATCGCCATTGGCGGTGGCTCGCCCATCGATGCCGCTAAGGCTATGTGGCTGTTCTACGAGTATCCCGAGGAGACCTTCGAGGAGGCAGTCGTCCCGTTCTCCTTCCCGGAGCTCCGTCAGAAGGCTCACTTCTGCGCCATCTCCTCTACCTCCGGCACCGCTACCGAGGTCACCGCGTTCTCCGTCATCACCGACTACGCCAAGGGCATCAAGTACCCGCTGGCCGACTTCAACATCACCCCTGATGTCGCCATCGTCGACCCCGAGCTCACCTACACCATGCCCGCCAAGCTGTGCGCTCACACCGGTATGGACGCTCTGACTCACGCCATCGAGGCCTACGTCTCCACCGCTGGTTCCATGTACACCGACGCCAACGCCCTGCATGCTATCCGCGAGATCGTCGAGTGGCTGCCCAAGTCCTATCAGGGCGATCATGAGGCCCGTCAGCACATGCACGACGCCCAGTGCATCGCCGGCATCGCCTTCTCCTCGGGTCTGCTGGGCATTGTCCACTCCATGGCTCACAAGACCGGTGCCGCCTTTGAGGGCGACCACATCATCCACGGTTGCGCCAACGCCATGTACCTGGGCAAGGTCATCCAGTTCAACGCCAAGGACGCTCGCGCCAAGAGCCGCTACGCCTTCATCGCCAAGGAGATCCTGCACCTCGCCGGCGAGACCGAGGACGAGCTGGTCGAGGCTCTGGTCCAGGAGATTCGCGACCTCAACGACAAGCTCGACATCCCGCAGGGCATCAAGAACTACGGTGCCAAGGGCGTGAAGGCCGACGAGTCCATCATCGATTACGATGAGTTCGAGGCTAAGAAGCACGACGTTGCCGCCAACGCCATCCTCGACGCCTGCACGGGCTCCAACCCGCGCCAGCCGTCTCAGGAGGAGATGGAGCAGCTGCTCGAGTGCGTCTACACCGACACCCCGGTCACGTTCTAATCGGCACACATTGTTCTGATAAGGGTCTCGCGCTCTGTGCGCGGGACCCTTTTTCTATGGTGCAATCTAACCTGTCCTCAATGCGCCAAGTTGCCACAAGGGGACAGGTGGCTTTGCACCAATCGTTGTTTGATGAAGGGCGGATTCTCGTATGGCGCTTCCTATGGTTTATGGCGGTCCCGGCCGGTATGTTCAGGGGCCGGGCGAACTTTCGCGTCAGGGCAGATACCTGTCGTGGTTGGGATGCTCCGCCTATGTCCTGTTTGACCAAGGCACCGAGGATCGGCTGTGCAGGCAGATCGTCGATGGATTTCTGGACGAAGATCTAAGCGAGCCGTTCTTTAAGATTTATGACGGTCCGTGTACGGAAGAGGCCGTTGTCGAAATGGCCAAGGAAGCCCAGGCTGAGTATTGCGACATGGTGGTGGGTATTGGCGGCGGCAAGATGCTCGATATCGCCAAGGCCGTTGCGTTTTATGCCGAGTTGCCGTTGTGCGTATGCCCCACGGCGGCTTCGATGGACGGCCCGTGCAGCGCGATTTCGGTGCTGTATCACGAGGATGGATCGTTCGACCGCTACCTGATGCTCGAAAAGAATCCAGATTTGGTTGTGGTCGATACCTGCGTGGTCGCGGCAGCCCCGCTGCGTATGACGGTCGCTGGCATGGGCGACGCACTGGCAACGTATTTCGAGGCGCGTTCGTGCGCCGCGGCGCACGGCGCCAACGAGCACGGTGGCGCGCCGGGACACTTGGCCTTGGTTGCGGCTCGTGCCTGCTATGACACGCTTATGGAGTTTGGTGTCGCTGCCAAGCGCGATCTTAAAAAGGGTCGTATATCGCCGGCGGTTGAGCGTCTGATCGAGTGCAATATTCTGCTCTCGGGTGTTGGCTTTGAGAGCGGTGGCCTAGCGCTTGCCCATGCCATCGCCAACGGCCTGACGATTCTGCCCGAGTGCAAGGCCATGCATGGTGAGGCCGTGGCATTTGGCCTGGTGGTGCAGCTTCGTTTGGAGCGCGCGCCCGAGCTTGATCAGGTGCTCGAGTTTTGCCAGCGCGTGGGTCTGCCGACGACACTCGAGGAGCTGGGCCTTGGTGAGATTTCCGATGATGACCTGCTGAGCGTTGCGGACGCAACTTTTAAGAACGAGCGCAATATGGCTAACGAACAGGCCAAGGTGACCAAACAAAAGCTCGTGCAGCTCATGTGCGAGGCATAGCTTGGCGCTTGATTGACCTTGTTCAATCGAGGCGGCGATAGGCCATAGGCTATTTGTCTCAATGATGCGCCGCATGTAATTTGCCCGAGGCGTGGGCCGATGGCGTATCATTATCTCTTGCTTGTTTGCACTGCTCAGGGAGGGGCCGCGCATGGCGCAGGAACACGATCTGTTTGATGACATTATCGAGATCAGCAAGGGTTTCGACTTTCTTAAAAACCCGCTTGGCGGTGTGACCGATGCGCTCGATCCGTCGGCGCCGCAGTGGAATCCCGCCGACTACAAGGAGCGTCCGCGCGGCAACACCATTCCGTGCCTGACCTGCAAAAACGAAAAGAGTGGCTGCTCCGCGTGCATGGATGTGTGCCCGGTCAACGCTATCGAGGTCGAGGAAGACTCCATCGAGATTCTCGACTCCTGCCGCAAGTGCGGCCTGTGCGCCGCTGCCTGTCCGACCGAGGCAATCATCTCGCCGCGCCTGGCGCCCAAAAACCTGTATGACGACATTGTCTCGGCGGCAACGAGCCACGAGACCGCCTACGTCACCTGCACGCGCGCCCTCAAGCGCATGCCGCGCGAGAACGAGGTCGTCGTTGCCTGCGTGGGCGATATTACGGCCGAGACCTGGTTCTCGGTACTGGCGGACTATCCCAACGTGAGTGTGTACCTGCCCCTGGGCGTGTGCGATAAATGCCGCAACACCGGCGGCGAGGATATCCTGGGCGAAGCGATTGCGAAGGCTGAGGAGTGGTCTGGCACGGGTATGGGCCTGGAGGTCGACCCCAAGAGCCTCAAGTGCCATAAGCTTCGCGAGTACGAGCGCAAGGAGTACATGGAAAAGATTGCCCGCACGACGGGTCTGACGGTGACCAAGCTCAACCCGGCGACGGCGGCGCTGGCCTCGGTGACGCAGAAGTTGAAGGCCCATCGCCATCAGATTACCCAGCTGGAGCGCACGCTCAACACCATGTGCGGCACCACGACGGCAAAGCGTCGCCGTTCGCTCACGCATGGGCGGCAGCTGGTGCTTTCGACACTGCAGAACCATCCCGAGCTTGCCCAGAACATGCAGGTGAGTACGCCTGAGTGCGATTTTGACAAGTGCACATCGTGTGGCGAGTGCGTCAATGTATGCCCCACGTTCGCCTGCGATTTGGTGGGAAGCGGCCGCTTCGCGTTGGAGTCCACGTATTGCTTGGGCTGCGGTGCCTGTGTCAAGGTTTGTCCCGAACATGCGCTCAAGCTGGTCGAACACGATGCGTCCAACTTGGTCGTCGTCGACCCCGAAGCCGAGGAAAAGGCCGCTCAGAAGGCCAAAGCCCACGAAGAGGCCCAAAAGGTAAAAGCCGAGGCGAAGGCCAAGCTCGACAAGATGCTCGACCAGGTGGAGAAGCTCGCGGACTAGCCAGCTACCCCAATCTCTGCTTCATTTGCGCCGCCGCGGTGTCCGGATTCGCCCGGATGCTGTGGCGGCGCTATACTTATGCAGTTTGAAGTACCTGTACCAAAAGGAGCTGTCGTGTCCCTTTCCATCGGTATCGTGGGCCTGCCCAACGTGGGCAAGTCGACGCTGTTCACCGCGCTTACCAAAAAGACCGGCCTTGCCGCCAACTACCCGTTCGCCACGATCGACCCCAACGTGGGTATCGTTGACGTGCCCGATAGCCGCCTGCAAAAGCTCGCCGACATTGTCAACCCTGGCCGCATTGTGCCGGCTACGGTCGAGTTTGTCGACATCGCGGGCCTGGTGAAGGGTGCCAACGAGGGCGAGGGCCTGGGCAACCAGTTCTTGGCAAACATTCGCGAGACCGACGCCATCTGCGAGGTCGTGCGCTATTTTAAGGATCCCAACGTCATGCGTGAGGTGGGTCGCACGGGCGAGTTCGTCGATCCCGCCGGCGATGCCGACACCATCATGACCGAGCTTATCCTGGCCGACATGGGCACGCTCGAAAAGCAGCTGCCTAAGCTCGAGAAGGAGGCCAAGCGCGACAAGGAGCTCATGCCCAAGTTTGAGGTCGCCAAGCGCTTGCTCGCCTGGCTCAACGAGGGCAAGCGCGCCGCGTCCATGGAGATGACCGACGAGGAGCGCGCCGCTGCCAAGGGCCTGTTCCTACTCACCATGAAGCCCATCTTGTATGTGGCCAACGTGGACGAGGACATGCTCAACGAGGACCTGGCGCCCATCGATGGCGTCAAGCCACTGCCGATCTGCGCCAAGATCGAGGCCGAGCTTTCCGAGCTCGATCCCGAGGATGCGGCCGACTACCTGGAGAGCCTGGGCCTGGAGCAGCCCGGCCTGGACGTGCTCGCGCAGGCAGCCTACAAGCTGCTCGGTCTGCAGTCGTTCTTTACGGCTGGCGAGATGGAGGTCAAGGCCTGGACGGTGCGTCAGGGCGCGACCGCCCCGCAGGCCGCCGGTGTCATCCATACCGACTTTGAGCGCGGCTTTATTAAGGCCGAGGTCATTGGCTATGACGACTACATCGAGCTCGGTGGCGAGCAAGGCGCCAAGGCTGCTGGCAAGCTGCGCATCGAGGGCAAAGAGTATGTCATGGCCGATGGCGACGTCGTGCACTTCCGCTTTAACGTGTAAGGACGGCGAGCATGTTTAAATATGGAAAAAAAGCTGGCTACATGGGCATCGCGCTGCTGGTGCTTGCAGTGCTTCCGCTGGTGGTCGCAGCGTTTGTAATCCCCAACATTGGTCCCGAGGTGGCAACAAAGTTTAATGCCGCCGGTGAGGTGACGCGCTGGGGCAAGAGCTACGAGCTGCTGGCATTGCCGGTGCTCAACCTGCTGCTGAGCGTGGCGACGTACTTTACGGCGGGACGCCAGGCAAAGAACAATGAGGACTCCGCCGCCATGGCGCGCATCGTGTGCGAGCGCTACCTGCGAAACGGCTGCATCACGGGCGTATTCCTCAACGTAATTAACGTCTACTTTATGTATTCGGCGATTACCGGCACAGGCTTTGGCCTGGGCTTTTAGCTTGCGCGTTTAGGCAACGAGCCTGCAAGCATATTCGATGGCTGCTGCGAGGCCGCCGCTCGATCGTGGTTGAAAGACCACATCGGCGGCGGCCTCGTTTTCGTATCCGGCACCGCGAAGGCAGAGCGCGATACCGGCTTCCAAGAGAAGGGGCAGGCCACGCCGGCTGGTTGCTATTACGGCAGCCTGATTGAGTGAGCAGCCGTGCGCTTGGCATTGGATGGCAAGTTCACCTTGCGCCGGGCAAGGGACCAAAACGGCGGCGACGCGACTTGATAGCAATGCAAATGCTGTGCGCTCATCGGGCGAAAGGCATTCTGCTTCAACGACGACGAGCTTGGGCGGTGCGCTGTTTGTGCGAAGCGTGGCTCGGTACATGCGGACCGAAGAACCCGACATAGAAAACTCCTGTATATTGGGCAAAACGTAAACTATAGTTTACGTTTTTGTTTTGCTCCATTTCAAACTCGTCTGCATGAACGAACATGCGAAACAGATTCTTGGCGAGCGAGTCGAGCGGACGCGCAAGGCCCTTGGTATCTCCAAGGTCGATTTTTGCGTGGCGGTTGGAATCAGCCGACCTTATCTCGATCAAATCGAAAGCGGAACGGCAAACAGCACGCTCGAGATTTTATTTAAACTTGCGCCCGCGCTTGGCATGACGGTGTCAGAGCTTCTCGAGGGCATTGAGTAGGCGTTTTTGCTAGATTTGTCGTTTGCTGAACGGGTCCCCCCGACGGCGGCGTGCAAAAACCCGAGTATTCAGCATCCCTCAATAAATTGACAGCAACCGAAGGCGCAAATACGATGCTTGCTGTTTTGGATTATCCACAAAATTCATTATTATGAGGAATAATAGACGCGTGGGACGAGCCTATCGAACCGAAAAGCGATTTACAGCTAGCGGTTTTAACGTTTCCGGAAGGGGCGGGTGCTGAAAACTCCGCTTTTTGCACGTTCCGAGAGGTACCACGTGCCCTACAAGGCCCAAAGAGGCGGATTTTGTTTTAGCTACACCATCGGGATGCGGTCATGGTTGACTTGGCTGTAGAACAGGCGCTGAATCTCGGCCGCATCACGTGACTGGCCGAGCGCCCACATGGTCTTGGCCACGAGCGTTTCGGTGGTCATATCGTCGCCGCGCAAAATACCCGGATGGTCGGCGTAGGCACGGCCGACCTCATAAACACCCAGATCGAGGCCCTCTTCGGGGACCTGTGTGGTCATAACGACGGTGCGACCCGAATCGACCCAGCGGAAAATCGCCTCCTGGAATGACTCGCCGGACTCGCCAAACTCGGGAATACCGCCAATGCCAAAGGTCTCCAGAATTACGGCGTCGTAGCTATCGGTCAGGGCGTCCAATATGCCTGGATTCACGCCGGGCGTGAGCTTAAGGACAAACACGCGCGAGTCGATACGGTCGTAGAAACGAACCGGGCTCTCATTCTGGTGGGTGCCGTGGAGCCCGTTGCGCACGATGCGGTCGTTGCGGATGTAGGCAATGGGCGGATAGTTGACGCTAATGAACGCGTTAAAGCTCATGGTGCGCTGCTTGCGGGCGCGCGTGCCGGCGATGGCCACGCCGCCAAACACGATTGAGACGTCGTGCGAATGCTCGTCAAGCGCATAGAGCAGGCTCTGGTACAGATTGAGCTTGGCATCGGTAAAGGGGTTGCCCATGGGCTTTTGCGAGCCGGTGAGCACGATGGGCTTGGGGCTGTCCTGAATCAGGTAAGAAAGCGCCGCCGCGGTGTAGCTCATGGTGTCGGTGCCGTGCAGAATCACGAAGCCGTCGTGGTCGGTATAGCCCTCGACGATGACGTCGCGGATACGCATCCAGTCACTGGGACGCATATTGGTGCTGTCGATGTTCATGGGCTGCACCACGTCGAGCTCGCAGAGGCCCGAGATCTCGGGGACGCTCTGGGCGAGCTCCTCACCGGTCAGGGCGGGGGAGAGGCCGTTGCCGTCCTCGGTCGATGCGATGGTGCCGCCCGTGGCGATGAGAAGGATGCGCTTCATGTTGGTGTTCCTATCGTATTTGCCGCCCCAGAGGCGGAGTCGTTCGGCAGTATTGTGGCACAGGGCGTCCAATGTTCAAACGTATTACATCATCTGTAACGTTTGGTAACACTTCAATTGCCGTCAAATAGGGGCCCAGGTCGTGCGTTTGCCGTGCGCTGATGGCTGCGAGGGACGAGAAACCCCATATAACGTGTACACTATGAAAGTTATTCTCGTTTATTCGCGCGGGTGGGCATCGGCTCCCCGCCAACAAGAGGGGGAAACCATGGATCAAAGGGCTTCCGCAAAGGTCCTCGTACTCGACTTTGGTGCGCAGTACGGTCAGCTCATTGCCCGTCGCGTCCGCGACCTCAACGTGTATTCCGAGATTGTTCCCTGCGACATCTCGGCCGATGAGATTCGCGAGATGAACGCCTCTGCGCTCATCCTTTCCGGCGGCCCGGCCTCTGTGTACGCCGAGGACGCTCCGTCCATCGATCCTGCCATCTTTGACCTGGGCCTTCCCGTCCTGGGCTTCTGCTACGGCCATCAGATCACGGCCGTGACGCTCGGCGGCAAGGTCGGTCACTCCGAGGTGGGCGAGTACGGCCGCGCCACTATTACGCGCACTGCCGGCGCCAAGCTCTTTAACTCCACGCCCATGCAGCAAACCGTGTGGATGAGCCACCGCGACGCCGTGTCCGAGGTGCCCGAGGGCTTTACCGTTACCGCCAGCACCGACGTGTGCCCGGTTGCCGCCATGGAGTGCCCCGAGCGCAAGATTTTCACCACGCAGTTCCACCCCGAGGTCAAGCACTCCGAGTACGGTCAGCAGCTGCTGAGCAACTTCCTGTTTGAGATCTGCGGCCTGGAGCCCAACTGGAGCATGGACAACCTGGTCGAGACCATGACAGCCGAGTTCCGCGAGAAGGTCGGTAACGACCGCGTGATTTTGGCCCTGTCCGGTGGCGTCGACTCCTCCGTCGTGGCTGCGCTGGGCGCTCGCGCCGTGGGCAAGCAGATGACCTGTGTGTTCATCAACCACGGCCTGCTGCGCAAGGGCGAGCCCGAGCAGGTGGAGGAGGTCTTCACCAAGCAGTTCGATGTCGACTTTATCCACGTTCACGCCGAGGACCGTTATGCCGAGCTTCTGGCCGGCGTGACCGAGCCCGAGGAGAAGCGCCGCATCATCGGTACTCAGTTCTGGAAAGAGTTCTTCGCCGTGGCGCAGCAGCTCGAGACCGATGGCAAGCCGGTCAAGTACCTGGCTCAGGGCACCATCTACCCCGACATCATCGAGTCCGGCGCTCGCAAGACGGGCGGCAAGACGGCCACCATCAAGAGCCATCACAACCTGATCCCGTTCCCCGAGGGCGTACACTTCGACCTCATTGAGCCGCTTGATCACTTCTTTAAGGACGAGGTCCGCGCGCTTGGTCTGGCACTGGGCCTGCCGGGTCATATCGTGTTCCGTCAGCCTTTCCCGGGCCCGGGTCTGGCCATCCGCATTATCGGTGCGGTCGACAAGGAGAAGCTCGAGATCCTCAAAAACGCCGACGCTATCGTGCGCGAGGAGCTCGACGCCTACAACCAGCGCCTGTTTGAGCAGACCGGCGAGCGCAACTCCGAGCACAGCTGCTGGCAGTATTTCGCGGTCCTGCCCGACATCAAGTCCGTTGGCGTTATGGGCGACGAGCGCACCTATCAGCGCCCGATCATCCTGCGTGCCGTCGAATCCAGTGATGCCATGACCGCCGACTGGGCCAAGCTGCCCTACGATGTGCTGGCCCGCATTTCCGGCCGCATCGTTGCCGAGGTTCCCGGCGCCAACCGCGTGTGCTATGACATCACGTCCAAGCCGCCCGCGACCATTGAGTGGGAGTAGGAGAAAACTGGGAATAGAATTCCCAATTTTAGTAGGAACAGCGTAATTAGGTACGCGAATGGGAAGGGGAGTCCCGCGGGACTCCCCTCTGTTTAGATCGAGAATTAGAACGGTAACGTCACGTATGCTTTATACGTGCTTGCATTTGCGATACGCGGCTAACGCGATGCCGACTGCTATCAGGGCTGCTGCACTGAAGCAAAGGGATGCCAGGAGTGCCATCTGGTTGTCACCGGTCCGGGGGATTGTTGAGTTGGTGGGAGCGGAGTCGGCATTCTTCTCCCACTGGGCGTACAGGGTAGTGTCCTGGTCTGCGTTCTTCTTGGGGTCGAAGGCCTGCTTGCCTTCCTTGTCGTAGGTCCAGCCCTTGAAGGTGTAGCCTTCAGCGGTGGGATCATCGATAAGGGTGATGGGCTTGCCCTTCTCGGTCTGCTTGGTCACACTGTCGCCGTGGCCGTTCATGTCGAAGGTGACATCGACCATTTCGATGATGGGAGTGGAGGGAGCTTCCCAGACAGCCGTGAAGGTGATGTTTTCTTTAGCGGTGTATTCGCCGATAAAGGGATCGGTGCCTTCGGAGCCCTTAGGAATCCAGCCTACGAACTTGTAGTCGCCGTCAGTGCCGAGGTCAGGGAGTTCGACGACTTGGCCCTTGTTCACGGTCACGGCTTCAGGTGCGGTCCCGAATTCGGATTCGAAGGAAACGGTGACCTTTTCCTTTTCGGTCCATTTGGCGTAGACGGTCATGCTTGTAGCGGCGGTGCCGTTGAACGAGGTGGTGAGGCTCTCATCGGTGAACCAGCCGCCGAAGTCATAGTCGGTATCGGTGGGCTCGGGCAGGGTGACGGACGTCCCCTTCTTGACCTTAATGGGGTCAATCTGGGCTCCGTGGCTGTTCATATTGAAGGTCACGGTGACGGTTTCGTAAAGCTCTGCTTTAGTGAATCGGGTAGTGGGTTTCGAGCCTTCAATGGAAGATGCTGCTTGATTGGTAGGAAGAATATCTTCACCAAAATAGGCGGTTAATACTGATCCATCTTCCGTTGTCAACTCAAGGACAGATGGGTGAATTGTATCTCCGCCGTTATTCGTGAAATGGGCCTCCAGGTGATCGTTCGAGCTATCTATTTTTATTTCAAGCGAAAGGTTCTTTTCATTTGCTTTAACGACGCCATATCCCGGCGCTTTGACTTCATTCCAAGTGGCAATGGGTCCCTCGCCTTCAGCCCAAGCGTAATTCTGGGCGCCGGAGAAGGTGAAAGCGCAAACGCCGACTATGGCTGCGAGCGTGAGGACGAAAACCGTCCGGCGCCTGGCCAAGGTCTCTTTAACCTGTATCTTCATCGTATCCTCCAATTCAAGCGTGCGTTCCCTATTGCAACATTGCATTTCATGTTAACAGAGAATTCTTTTCGGGCATGTCCCTTGCTCGGCTCGGGCTTGCTCTGGACGGGGATGCTTCGTGGTCTTGATGGGGTGGGTGCCTAATTCGAAGGAGGCAGAATCTGGTTTGGTGGCGCAGAAAAGTAACAAATATGATTTATTAGAGGGGTAATTACATTCAACCGACGCATAGCCAACAAAGATTCGGTTATTCTTTACCAAATCGAAAAAACGCAGCAACACACTGTACGTCGTGTTGCGTTTTACGTTGGTTCAATTCGATGCGATTGGAGCAGACATGAGCTTCATGGATTCCAAATTCTCCAAATGGGGAGAGGTCGAAACTGCAGTTTTCTCCCAATCGCTTGCGAAAAGATTTGCGAGGGTGATGCTGGCGGCAGTTCTGGCAGCATCTTTTCTGCCCGTCGCAGCTTTCGCTGATGGGGGCGGGGCGGTAAGCGATCCCGTTGGCAATGCATTCAAAGGCCCTGATAAGATTCAGTACGGCGTTGCTGCACAATATACCAATATAACATCAAGGTCTGAATATAAATGGGATTATATTCGTGACAATGACGGTGGAGATGTCGCAATCTCGTATCTTGATAATCTTTATCCTAATCACAAGACCGTTTCTGTAATGGGAACTCAAGTCGGCCACGTGACCTTGGTGGTTTCGGGAGGTGATGTGGATGAGGAACGATTCGAAATCGAGATTACAAAGCGTAACGTAACTCTTAAGTCCACAAACGTCTCAAAAACCTATGACGGCGAACCTCTTGCCTGTCCCGTATCAGTTGATCCTGGTTTTGCTACGTTTGACGATGTTTATTGCATATCGACTAGTTCTCGGACCAATGTTGGCATAACGAATAATAATACGTTTGAGATAATATTTATTAAGGGTAGTCCCGACTCTTACAATATTACCAAGTTTGAAACAGGTATAGTGGAGATCACACCACGTGTGGTCACCCTGACCTCCGCGAGTGGTTCCAAGGAGTACGACGGCAAGCCCCTGACCAATCACAAGGTCACCGTTGGGGAGGCTGCCCGGGATACTGGTTGGGTCGATGGCCAAGGTGCCACCTATTCTTTCACCGGCTCGCAGGAGATCGTCGGCTCCTCCGAGAATGCATTCGAATGCATCCCCAACGAGGGAACCAATCTGGACAACTATCAGATCAACAAGACGTACGGAACCCTGACCGTTACCGACCGTAGCGAGAAGTACCAGATCACCCTCACTCCCAATTCCAAGTCCGTGGCCTACGACGGCACCGAGAAGTCCGCATCCGGTTTCGAGACCCTGGAGTTCCAGGTCAATGGTCAGACCTTCTACGTTTCCGGCGTTGAGGCTTCTGCAACGGGCACCGATGCAGGCGAGTACCCTGTCAAGGTTTCCGGCCAAGCTGTCGTCATCGATTCCGACGGCAACGATGTGACCGACCAGTTCACCGTGAACATCGACGATGCCAAGCTGACCATCGTCGGGGTCGACTCCGATAAGTCTGCATCCAATCTCCCTCACACCGGCGATAGCGCCGCCCTCTATGCAATGGGCATCTGCGGCGTTGCGATCGCTGCCGGTGCTGGGGCGCTCTTCACGTTCAGAAAACGCAACAACTATAAATAAGCACGGATACCATTGGTGCAGCTCCATTGAAATGAAGCGCTAAGATAATCAGCAAAGGGGCCTTCCCGTCTGGGAAGGCCCCAACTTTGTGCGCGAGCATGGCATGTCAGAGAGCAAGCGTTTTGTTGAGGGGGTAAATTGTTTGCTAGCAGCCTCTGACCATGCTAAATCTGCCTACTATTCAAACAGAAAAACGAGCAGCTCAACATATTTTCCTGCAGAAAAGAATACGGCAGTGCACGCAACGCGGCCGGCCCCTTCCCTTCCTGCCGAAATCCACACGCCTGCCATCCGCTTTTTCTATGCAAATATTCACAAACACGCAAAAAAGGAATACAAATACCTTATCGATTATTTGAACGAGAAAGGGAACACAATGGGCAGACTCGAAGGCAAAGTTGCTATCGTAACGGGTTCCACCAGCGGTATTGGCATCGGTATCGCAAAGGTATACGCAGCCGAGGGCGCAACGGTTGTTATTAGTGGTCGTCGTGCCGAAAAAGGCCAAGTTGTAGTTGATCAAATTGTTGAAGCAGGCGGCAAGGCAAGCTTCCACTATTTCGACATTACCGAACCAGCAAGCATCGAAGCGCTTATTGCAGACACTGTAGAGCAATACGGCAAGCTCGATATTTTGGTAAACAATGCAGCAAACGTTGCCCTCAAGGACGGTCGTGTTGACGAGCTCACCCTTGAAATGTGGGACGCTATTTTGGAAAGCGACCTGCGCGGCACCTTCTATGCAACGAAGTGCGCTATCCCCTACATGAAAGAAATTGGTGGCGGCGCAATCGTAAACATTGGCTCTATGGCATCATGTGCAGGCGACTTAGGTTCTACCGCTTATGCATGCGCCAAGGCGGGCGTAGACATCTTCACGCAATACGTTGCCTTGCAATACGGCAAAGACAACATCCGCTGCAATTGCATCCGTCCAGGCCTGATTGTTACGCCAGAAAACGAGGCGAAGGTTCCTCAGATGCTCAAAGATATCTTCTTGGGTAGCATCATGGTTAACCGCTACGGTTGCCCAGAAGACATTGCTCATGCAGCCGTATATTTTGGCTCCGATGAAAGTACCTACACCACAGGACAGATCATCAACGTTGACGGCGGCATGAATTCGCACGCTCCAACCGTTGCTCAGTTCCGCCAGATGAATTCCCGCACGTGGTAATTCGTACAGGCGCATAGACCAGTACGAAAGCGCGAACGCGAGAATGCGGAAAGCGTGAACGTATGAACGCATGAACGTGCTAGAGTGTGAAAGCGCGAAGGCGCGCAGGACTGATGCGCGAAAGCACACCACGCACGCAAAAGATTTCTTGCAGATAGAATCTACATGGCCACCCTTTGCGGGTGGCCATGTTTTTTGTGCAGGCAATCTGTTGGCTAAGGCTTATAGGACAAAATGTGTGTCCACGTTGGGGGCATCGGCGCAGGTCGATGCCCCGGTGACGCATAATTTCTTTCGCAAATTGACAACCGCATAGCGGAACACGGCCCATACCCCGTCATATGATTTCTAGCGACTAAACAACAAATCACCGACGAAGGGGGCACG
>NZ_JBQKGH010000023.1:0-18226 GCF_052118905.1 Collinsella sp. LCP21S3_A3
TATAAGAGACAGTCGGTGACCCATCCGGGCGGCAGACCCATCATCCATTCGGCGAACGCAGCGGCGAGGCGTGGCCGGTTCTTGCCGGGCTCGGTTGGCGACGGCGCGGGGTGCCCGAACGCGACCTCCTGACGGGCGACGGCAGGGGCGTACTGTCCGAACTGCTCGTGGGATGCGATGCCCTTGAGTAGTAGTTCGCCGCCGCGCGCGCCGCCACGTCGCTCATGCCCACCCGTAGCATCGGCCACGGAAGGCGTGGGGAGCGTGGCGACGGCGATACCCAGTGGCATCCCGAAGCCGTTGCCGTTGCCCAGTTCGGCCTTGACGCAGTCTCGGCGGGCCTGCCATGCGTCCACGTCCTCGCCGTCGTTGAACGCGCCAGCGGCCGGCGTGGGGAGCATGGTCACGACGGTGCGCAGGTCAGGCCCACCCGTGCCATGCTCGCCCGCGCCGTGGGTGTCCGACGACCGCGGCGTGGGGAGCATTCTCAGAGCCGCAGCACCCGCGTGTTCAACGGCAGCGTGTTCCGCCTCATTTGCGATGGGGCGCCCAGATTCTTGGCGTCCTGCGTGGTCGGCGTCGGCAGCATCTCGTCGCCAAGCGAGGACGAACACTCGGAACCGCTGGTGACAGGCGCCGACGTCGGACGCTCGTAGGCCGTGCCATTCCGCATCGAACCCGAGGTCACCCAAGTCTCCGAGTACACGTCCAAGTGCTCGCAGAACAGGCCCTCTGTCATCGGGACTTCCCATACATCCCGGGCAGTGTTCCAGGTCGCTAGCGGCCTTAGCGGAGAGACTTCCTCGGACGTTCTCCCAGACGACGTATGTGGGTTGGACATGGGCGATTGCCTCTCTCATGGTGACCCACAGGTTGGAGCGGGTGCCGTCGGTCATGCCGGCGCGTCGTCCGGCGGTGCTGAGGTCTGGGCATGGGGATCCGCCCGTGATGAGGTCGACGGGCGGGACGGTGCTCCAGTCGACGCGCGTCACGTCGCCGAGGTTGGGGGCGTCGGGGTAGCGACTCGCGAGCACCTTGCGCGCTCCCGAGTCAATGTCGGAGGTCCACACGACCTGGGCTGTCGGGAAGACGGCCTCTAGCGCGAGATCCAAGCCGCCGTAGCCCGAGAAGAGGCTCCCGACTCTGAGGGTGTCCAGATCGTTGACTTGCTCCCCACGGCTGAAGCCGGGGGATTCCTGCTTCTTCAACGGACGCCTCCTCGCTCTAGGAGCGAGGCGGTCTCACTCCATCTCCACAGGCTGAAACCGCGAGCCTCCACATGCGGTAGACTCGCCTTATGGCATACGAACCAACTCAGGCGCGAAGAATCGCGGCGGGACTCTGCAAGGATTGCGGCGAAGAGCGGGGGCCGACTGGTACCACACGCTTCTGCCGACCTTGCGCAGATCATCACTCCAAGCGCCAGGCGGAACGCAAGGAGAACCTGAGAGCCAAGTGGGCGGAAACTGGGCTCGCTTGCAACAACTGCGGAGCACGCCTCCCGGATGAGCGCTACAAAAACTGCGTCCAGTGCCGCGAGAAAGCGCGGGAACGATACGGCGCAAGGGGCGCGGAATACCGACGAAGTCGCCGAGGTACAGGCTTCTGCTTGGCGTGCTCTGCGCCATCGACACACGCGAGCAACTACTGCCGCGTGCATTGGCTGCAGGGTATCGCCAACAAGTACGGATTCAAAGGAGACCAGTACGCGGCATTGTGGGCCAAGCTCGAAGCGCAAGGATTCCGCTGCTACTACACCGGCGTCAAACTTGTGCCCGGCGTGAATGCCAGCTTGGACCACCGCATACCCCGAAGCCGCGGCGGGGACCCGCGAGACATGGATAACTGCGTCTGGTGCGACCGCCTGATCAACGCTTTCAAGAACGACTTGACTGACGCGGAGTTCATCGAGCGGTGCCGACTGGTGGTTGAACGGCTGGGCTAGTGCTCGGCTTGCTCCGGGGTCGGGTAGAAGCGGTACTTGTACGCCCGCCTCACAACCTTGCCGCTCATAGTTGACAGTGTAGCAGGTTTCGCTGTCACTTGATGCGCTTACCCCATAGCTGAAGCAAGGGGCATGCGCGCTACCAATCACGGTCATGATGTCTCCTGTCGGTTGCGGAGCGCCTGGCGTAGGCGCTCGCGGTGGGGGTCACTGGTCCTCCTGGGGTGTCGGGTCGTGGTCGTGTCCGGCTGCCGGCGGTGGCCGGAGCACGAAGGCCTCCTCGACGGCGAGCAGTCCGTCTCGGGAGGGGTGGGGGTCGTGCCAGAGTTGCCCGTCGCGGTAGAGCACCTGGTGATGTGAGTGCGTCGGCGCGTCGCCGGGCAGGATGGTCGCCCAGTGCGTGCGCATCTCCAGTTGGACGGGGCCGACCTCGCCGGACCTCGCCTTCGCCACCAGCAGCTCCGCCTGCCAGCGCTTGTCCTCGTCGGGGGCGAGCTGCTCGCGGGTGTCTGCGGTCACTATGCCTCCATGGGGCGGGTGAATCCGCAGGGTTGCGGGAGGGGATCGACGTAGATGGACATGGGGGTCTCGATATGGACGGGCGGGGCCTGCTCGTCGGGTAGGGGATGCTCGTCGGGTGCGTGTCGTGCGATGGTGAGGTGGAGTTCCCAGCGCCCGACAGTGAGGGTGAGGGTCATCAATCATCACCTCCTCGCCGTCTGGACGTGAGCGGCGAACGGGTCGGAGCGCTGGGGAGTAGCGGCACCCCTCGATGCCACGACCCTCGCCTGTCCTGCACGACGTGCCCGTCGCGCTCCATGGTGAGTAGTGCAGCCATCACCTCTACGACTGAGGCGCCGATGTTGGCGGCTATCACCGACGGTGTGGTGACCCGACCGCGTGAGCGTCGGGCGGGCAAGAACTCCCAGATGCGGCGATTCACTGCTCAGCCCACAAGTGCGCACGGCGGGCGCGGGCTGCCGCCAACACGTCTCCATAATAGGTTTCCTCCCAGCTTTCCGAGTCGCGTCCGTGCACAGCCGACCGCTTCGCCTTGGTGGAGCCGAGGATGTGGACGCGCAGCCAGCGACGGTCCAACTTGCCACCGAAGCTCAATGCGTAGGTGGGATGCACGGGGAGGTGGCGCGAGTGCAGGTAGGCGTACACGTCGACGGCGGTCCAGCGGATGATGGGTCGGCACGTGCGCTCTGTGGAGGTGCCGTGCCAGCGCAGCGACCCGGCACGAACAGCCGACTCCTCGGCCCGAACCCCCGACACATACCGGCCGGGGATAAGTTTGGCCATGATGTTGGTTGCCTTGCGGTTGGGGTCGGCATGGATCGCCTCGAACCCTGGTTCGCCTCGCTGCGGGACACGGCCCTCGTACAGGGCCTCGTGATAGTTGATGCCCGGGTGGGTGTCGAGGAATGCGTCTCGCACCCAGTCGGTTTCGGGTGGTTCCCAATCGGCCACGCGGGCACGCTTCATCGTGACCTGCGGGTCGGCGAGGTAGGCAAGGTGTGCGACCACCACTGAGTCCTTCCCCCACGACATGGACACGAACCCCTCGTCAGCATCAAGGAAGCGGCGGATTTCGGAGATGGCTTCCCCCTCGATCCGGTCGAGGCGCGCCGAATCAGCTTCGGCGATGAGATTGTCGTAGCGTTCCAGTGCGGCCCAGTGGTTGCGGTCGGGTCCGGTGATGCGGGGAGAGTCGGTCAGCATGGGGCCTCCTTGGTCCACAGGATTTCGGTACGGGGAACGGTGCGACCCATCGGCACCTGTGCGCGGGCGGCGATAGGGTGCCGTGCCCATCCCCGGACTGCGGTGAGTGCAGTGTCGTACACGGTGTCTGGGTAGCCGGACACCGCCAGGGCGGCGTGGTTGACGGTTGCGATCGCGTTGACCAGGGCCAGGTGGTTGCCGTCATCCATGTGGTGCGGGTAGCGGACGCTGCCGGGGTATGGGGGGTCGATATAGAGCAGGCATCCGGGCTTGTCGTACATGTCAAGCATCTCGACGGCGGGGCGCTGGTCAATGCTGACACGGTGGAGCCGGGCCGCTGCTGGGGCGAGCCGCGACGCCCACGACGCCATGGTGTGGGGATGGGAGCCGGTGGCGATCCTCTTGACCCAGAAATCGTGCCGCTGCTCGGTGGTGCGGAGCGTGTTCTGGGTCAGCCGCACCCATACTTGGCGGGCACGCTCCACCTCGCTGGACGCATCGCTCCCGATAGCTTCGTACAGTTCGACGCGCGAGTGGGGCGTGAGGACACATGCGCGCTCCAACGCCTCCGGCTGGTCGCGCAGCACTCGCCAGAACGTGACCAGATCACCGTCCAGGTCGTTGACGGTCTCCGCCTCCGACGGTGTTTTGGCGAGCAGCACCGCGAGACTCCCGCCACACACCTCCACGTAGTGCCGGTGGGCCGGCAGTAAGACGATGATTTTGGCGGCGATCATCGTCTTACTGCCGACGTAGGGGAAAGGTGGTCTCACGCGCACTCCACTCGGTCGCCGTGGTGCCAGTAGGGTGGGCGGACGCGTTGCAACTGCCCACCCTCGGTGGGCATCGGTCGATCTCTCCACCCATCACGGACGCCCGCCTCGATGCTCCACCCGGACACCCTCCCGTATCCGACGGCGGCATGCGCCCCCAGATGTGTCACGTCGACCAGCAGGGCGTGCAGGGCATCCACGTCAGTGGTGTCTGCGTCCCACCACACACGCGGTATCCAGGCCGCAGCTACGGTTACGTCACGGGCTTTGTGGGGCCCGAGCCCGGGATGGTATTTCTGATCCTTCGTGTAGCGAGCCATCGCATCGGCGGCTGGTTTGCGGCGCAGTTCGATCGCTGTGTGCGCCTCAACATGGGGGTGGGCGCGGGACACGCACCACCCCCATGTTCCAGCCTCCATCCACCGGGCGAGCGGCAACACCGCATCGCCGGGCGGTTGGCCGGGAACAATCCGGCCCGACCCCTGCAACTGCCACCATGCCCACGACAGTGGCCCGTCGAGCATCATCGGGGTCTCCGTGAGCCCGATCGACAGGCTGTCGAGGTGGGCGGTGATCCTCACTGGCTGGATCATCCCGCCACCTCGGTGAGCAGGTCGAGGATATCGGCGCGGGTGTTTTTGAGTCGGGCCGACCACGCATCCACGATGTGCGGGTCCGTGCCAAGCCCGTCGATGCGCACCATGCCTGCGCCCGTGCTGGACTTCGCGCCGACGCTTGCCACACCGTCGGGCGCCCACAGGGACGCTGCCACAGCCAGCATGGTCTGGTGTTGCTCGGTGGCGGCCGGGGTGAGCTGCATCGACCCACACAGGACAGCGCCAGATTTGATGGTCTGCCAGTCGTAGATCATCTGTGTAGATGCGAGAGTCTGCGCCATGTCGAGGTAGCGTCCGGCCGGTGTGGTGGTGATGTCGTGGCGGGTGCCGAACTCCTCCGACCGGTAGGCAGCGGCCCGCTTCAGAGCGTGCGCGGTCTCTGCGACATGGCCGGGCAGCCGCCACGCGTTCTCGGCGCAGACGAGCATCAGTGGAGATATGCGCACCGTGCCTGCTGCCAGATCGGAGCGGGCCGAGTAGCCGAGCATCGCCAGGTGCGGCAGCAGTTCCTCCACGCGGCGGAGGGTGTCAAGGTTGGTTTGCGACCCGGTTTCGGTGATGGCCCCGCCGGACCACAGCAGGTCAACCACTGGCTTAGACAGGCTGCCCGGTTCTATGTTGAGCGTGCGGGCGAGGTGCCACGCCAGCGCCGACCGGAGTCCGTGGCGAATCGAGTTTCCGGAGATGTAGGGCACGGTGGCGGTGGTTCCGTCGGGTTGGATGATCTGCTCGGTCCGCAGCAGGGCGGTGTTCCCGGCGGTGCCTGCGCCATGATGCAGCGGGGTGAGAGCGGTCGCGGTGTAGTACGTGAGGCTCATGATGTGTGTCTCTCTTTCGGTCAGTATGGGGCGGGGGCGTCGAGGGCAGGCTGGAGGTTTTTGCTGGTGCGGCGGGCGGTGCGCTCGACGCGGACGAGGGCGACCATGTAGACGTGCTCAGCGGCGACACGATCAGCCCATTCGGTGTAGGACGGGTCAATCACCTCGGCGAGGGCAGTCACGGTCCGCGACGCCGATTCACTGAGCACATCGACCTGGAGTTTGGCGGCAGCGATCGTCGTCGCTTGGGCGAGAGTGGTAGCGCCCGCTGCAGCGGCTTGAAGCGCGGCAGAGGCTCGATCCCACCAATGGCTGGCCCCGATGGTGTCCACGTCGGCGGAGTCGAGTAGTGCTGACAGCCACTTCCGGGTGGCATCGAGCAGGATGTCGGTCATTGCATGGTTCCTTTCGTGATGGTCCACAGCGCGAGGTCGAGCAGTGGTGATCTGAGGTAGGGGGCGAGCGGGCGGGAGTGCTCCACCCATGCGGCGAGCTTGTCGGCGGTCGCGATACCGGACGGGTCTCCCGTGAGGACGGCTGACGCGGGGACTCCGAGACGGCGCAACTCCAGAGCGTGCCCGCGAACCATCATCCACTCATCCGGGGTGGATGTGACGGTGGTGGACTCCATCCGCATCTGCCACCGACCTGCCCCGGTGTTGACGTGGGCGTAGGGCAGGACATGTTTTTGTCCCGACACTGCGACGGTGACCAGCCACTCACCATCAGGCGGGGTGGCTAGGATGTCGGAGATGGGCGCTGGATTGGACCGGTTCAGCAGGGTCAGGCCCGGCCCGTCGGGCATGGCACATTTCTCATGTTTGGGCGGCAGGTCACTGCCTGGGGCGGCGATGATGCTCCACATCCGCAGCGTGACAGGGGGCTTCCCCGAGCAGGCCCACAGGCAGGCGGCACATACGTTGGTGGAGTCAGGACGGCGCCAGCATGAGTGGTCGGTCCAGTCGTTGCCGAGCGCCTTGCCGACTGGTGCGGCAGGCAGGTCGTTGCCGCCACACATGCGGCACGTTTCAACATCGCCCAGGAGCGCGGCCATGGACGCCACCGGCGAGGGTTGTCCGGCGAGTTCCCATACCAGGCGCGTCGGGGCGGTCATGACCGCACCTCGGAGGCCAGCAGTAGCCCGCACCCGTACGCCTTGCCTGATCCGACCCCGGATATGCGGAGAGCGTGGAGTGCGTCGGCGTCAGTCACAGTCCCGGAGGCGATGAACTCCACCCGCCGTAGCGTCACGACGTGCCCCGGTTTGGCGGTGACAACGGGGGCCAGGTTGTGATGGGCGATGTGTGTGACATCGACAGCGCTGGACAGCTTGCGCAGGAACCAGCCATCCCAGTCAGCTTCAGCAAGCGGATTGCGCGTGCCTCGGCCACCGCCGCCGCCCCGCATAGATCGGGTCGGGTTCGCTATCAACGCCATCTGCACCACCGCGCCCTCTGGGCAGAATTTGAGATCGCCTTGTGATACACGGATCGCCCACTCGGGAGCGAGCCCCAGACGGGTTTGGGTGATGACGATCCCGTGGCGAGGAAATGCCCACAGCGGGCGCGGATCGCTGGATACCTCAGCGATCCGCTGGTGGAGCCAGCGCGTGTCATGAGGAGTCCCTCGGGGTAGCCGCAGGTGGGTGAGTATCATGCTGATTCCTTTCGTTTCGGCTCGGTCCGGTCGGTCAGCTCTGCGACGAAGCCCCGGCCCGCGTTGTCGAGGTGGAGTGCCACGTCGGAGAGGGGCACCGAGTCGGCGATCGCGGCGAGGTGGTTGAGGCTACGGGCGATCTGCTCGGACAGGCGGTCACTCATCACTGTCCTCGATGGTGGCGAGCTGCCGTATGCGCGATTCTGAGGGCCTTTCAGTGGCTTGGGGTCCATGGGTACCAGTCTGCCCCTGTTCGTCGCTCTCCGTGTCCACGTGAGAGCAATGAGCGGCATTCCAGCGAGTATCCACCAGGCCGGTCGTCCACTGCCCGGACCGGTTTCTGGTCATGCCCCGGTCGAGCATCTCTGCCTCGGTGAGGCAGCGGCGGCGGGCCGGGCCGGTGATTTGCCCGTGCTTCCCGGTGCGGTGCATGTCGCCGGAGGTGGTGCTGGTGAAGGTTTCGTGACACCACCACTGTATAATGAGGTTATGGACGTTATCTGTGTCGACTGCGGTCAAGTCATCCCTGGAGCTGCTCACCAAAGGAGGCGGTGTGATGCCTGCCGGAAGGAACGGTTTCGTTCCTATGCCAAGCCAATTCGCACACTTAGGGACGGCGAAGAACCACCGGCGGGAGAGCCCCGTAGGTTCATCAACGGTGAGGGGTACATCAGGCTCCGCTGGAGTCTTCCCGGCGAGTACGTCGAGGCATACGAGCATCGTGTCGTCGCCGGAGCGAAAGACGGCGAGCAAGTTCACCACATCGATGGGAATCGAACCAACAACGATCCGAGCAACCTCTGCGTGCTGTCCCCCGAGGAACATCACAGACTGCATGCGGAGCATGGGAGTGGGCCCGCTTCCACCCACAAGTTCATCAGGATCGACGGGGATGAGGCCGAGAGGCTCTACAAGCTTGGCTATGGGACTGAGCGGATCGGACGGATCTTGAGTGCTGACCCATCTGCCGTCTGGCGCCTTCTCAAACGCCGCGGCGTTCAGATCAGGCGTGGCTACGGCGGGCCAAAGCGCAAAGCAGGCTAGCCCTTTAGCGCCGCAGTGCTCGGCGCGGCTACCGGCAATGGTGGCGTCGCAGGTGGAGCAGGTCCAGGTCATGATGTCTCCTGTCGGTTGCGGAGCGCCTGGCGTAGGCGCTCGCGGTGGGCTCTGATCTGGTCGGGGGTGGCGAGGTCGGTGCGTTGCTCCGGCTGCCATGTCGGCAGGGTCGGGGTCGCAGGTCGCCCGGCTGCCTCGGCTCGTCGTGCGGCGAGGCGCTCCAGCTCGAAGCGGATGCCTGCTGGGGTTTTGTGGTCGTGGTTGCAGGCGGCGGCGATGGCTGCCCATGCGAGGTCGGCGAGGCTGTCGGTGTCGAGGCTGGCGAGGATGGAGGCGACGGGTGGCTGGAGCCATGGCTGTCGGTCGGGGTAGCGCATCGCGGCGCGAGTGTGGCAGGTGAGTGCTGCGAGGTCGCGGCACCAGTCGGCGGGGGCTCTCATGCTGCGTCCCGGTTTTGTCGCGTAGCGAGGTCGGCAAGCAAAGATCGCGAGCCCCTACCTACCGGACTTTTTTTGCTTGCTGAACCACAATTCTCAACCACAGATAGACGCAAGGGTTCAGCGTTACTCGCGCTGCGCGGGCGGTTTGAAGGTTTGTAGGTTTGTAGGTAGTTGGGGATGGGTTTGCCGAAGGGTTTCGGCAATGATTCGCTGAACGGTTTCGGGAATGGTTTCCTGAACGGTTCGGGGAATGGTTTCGGGAATGGTTTTGTGGTCATGGCGTGATCCCGATCTGCTCGGACATGTGTGGCAACAGGTCAGCGATGACGTCCCAACTGGAGGCGAGCGCGTCACCCTCCTCGCTCCAGATGCGTGCCACCTCGGCGGTGATCTGGTCGCGGATAGCGGTCGAGGCGATGCGGTCGAGGGCGCGGCAGAATGCTTTCGTCACGTTGGGTTTCGTCAACACCTTGTCGTGCCTCAGGAATGAGCGCACGAGGATTTCACCGGTTGAATGGTCGATGACTAGCAGGTTTGCGTCTGCGAGCGAGTCCCACGCTTTGGCAACCTTGCGGGGT
Organism: Collinsella sp. LCP21S3_A3; assembly: GCF_052118905.1. NCBI lineage: Bacteria > Bacillati > Actinomycetota > Coriobacteriia > Coriobacteriales > Coriobacteriaceae > Collinsella > Collinsella sp. LCP21S3_A3. The sequence goes on from NZ_JBQKGH010000023.1 coordinate 9,609, forward strand.
GTCAGGTCGGCGGCGTTGCCTGCATACCTGGCTGGGAAGTAGGGGACAACCCCGGCCCATGACAGGTCTGGGCTGGACAGGAGCGCCATGTAACAGTCGTGTTGGGTGGTGGTCAGCGTGGCCCAATCTGGGTCGCGGTGGGTCGAGACGAGGTAGCGTGCGAACTCTCTAGCCATCGTCGCCCGCTCTCAGGATCGCGGCAGTTTCGGCCTCGATTTCCTTCACGATGTTCTTGATGACGCCCGCCATGTAGCGGAAGACTGTGCGACTTGGGACGCCGTAGGCTTCGATTGCGATGCTGTGCGCCTCAGCTATACGGTCGTAAGGCACTCCGTTATCGAGCCAACGCACCACACTTTGCTTCCAATCGGCGGGCAGAAACGTGCAATCTTCGTCCCAAACTCGCCACGTTTTGCGAAACTTCTGGCACTGTTTGGACCATCTGTCGCGCCGTTCAGAGACGCGCTGGGCTGCGATCTTGCGGGCCTCAGCCCACCGTTTCGCGTCCTCACTCACGTCGGCGACGAGGGGTGTGTCCGGGTGACTGGAGGCCTTCCCGGCGTTGCAGTCCATGCAGCAGGCGACCAGGTTCTCTGGGGTGTCTGCGCCCCCGAGGCTGGTAGGGGTGACGTGATCGACGGTTAGTTCATTGTCCTTACGGTGGCAGTATCGGCACTGGTAGCCATCGCGTCGCAGTACCTCGAATCGGGTGCGCTTCGTCACTGGCATGGCGTCTCGTCCTCTCTGTCGATGTTGTCGTCTCTGCGCACGACAAAGTCGGGGCCGTCAGCGACCCGGGGCATGGGGGGTTTCATCCGTCCACCTCCTGGAAGATGAGCGTCAGCCGGACGTGCCCCGGTTTGCACCGCTCGGCCTGCGGTCGCCAGTCGGGGCCGATGAGGTGGGTGTCGTCGTCGTCGGGCAGGAGCGGCACCCAGCCGTGCGGACGCCAGCCGCAGCCGCTCACGAGACCATCCACGAGCGCCTTGATGGTCGGGTTGAGGTTGTGGGCGTCTCGCCGCCTGCGGTCGGGGTAGGCGACGTGCACGGTCAGGTGGGCGCGCTGCATCTGGTGCGGGTCGTGGCCCTGCGTGACAGCCGCCATCTGGCGGAGGTTGCGCACGAGGCTGGCCTGCCGCGCCCAGTGTTTGCGGTCATTGGCGGTCACGATGAGTGCGCGGGGCAGCTCGAACTCGTAGGTGGCGGTGGTCATGCCGCTGCCCCCAGCGCTTGTGCGCCACAGAGACCCAGCCAGTGGGCCACGTTGACGGCCACGGCGTTCCCGGCCTGCATCTGCTGTTCACCCTGATTGCCGTGGATGATGTAGTGCCTCGGGAAGGCTTGGGCGTTGGCTGCCTCCCGTGGCTTCAGCATGCGGAAGTAGCAGTCCTCGACGTTGATCGCCGGCGTCAGGACGCCGTGCTGGTCTCGTGTCGCCATCGTGGATAGCGGGTCGGCGACGGCGGGGTAGGGTCGAGAGCCGCGCCGGAAGGGGATAACGAGTCCGTGGTGGAAGCCAGCGCCTGTGAAGGTTGCCAGTGGGTCGCTCGTGCTGGATGGTTTGGCGTGCCTGCGGAGCGTGACGAGGAAGTCGGCGCCGCTGGCCCGCTGGGTGCGCATCGGTGCATGCACGCTGGTGCCCTTCTGGTCACCTGCGCCGCCCATGAGGTAGGACACGACGCCGAGCTGGGTTGGGAGTGGTCGGGATGCTGGGCCGAAGTGCCGTCCACAGCTCCCGCCGTTGTTGACGCTCATCACAAAGTCGCGGTCGAAGTCGCCGCGTAGCAGCATCTCCAGGCCGGTCTCGACTCGGCGCATCGTGGACGCTGCCAGCGGTCGGGTGCGGTCGCCGATCCTCGTGCCGACGTCGGTCCAGTCGATCGCGGATGCGGCGGGCCTGACGTAGGGCTCGACCCTGCCGTGATCGCCCTCGGGGCAGACGTAGATGTACTGGCGGTCGTACTTGCCGATGTGGCGTCCGGGCCGCTTCCACCACTGCATGGCTGCCACGTCCGTGCCGCACTTCTCGCACCAGGCCAGCGGTCGCGGCCGCACGTCGGGGGCGGGCACGCCCTTGCGGTTGAAGACGATGTACATACGGTCTCGCCACTGCGGTGCGGGCGGGTTGGTGTCGGAGCCGATGTGAGCTGCGGAGACGGAGACGAACTGGGCGGTGTAGCCGAGGGTGGTCATGCCCGCCAGCCATGTATCGAACAACTCCCACTGGGCTGCCTCCACGACATTCTCGATCATGACGAGCGGGTAGCGGAAGATTTCGGCGGCGCGGATCACCTCCCAGAATGTGACGCGGGTCCGCTCGAACGCCTCGGTGGGGACGTGGCCGTGTTCCTCGAACAGGTCGAGTTGTCGCGTCCGTTTGCGGTGTCCACCGGCCGGTGATACCTCGGTGCAGATGGGGCTTGCCCACAGAACGTCGGTGCGTGGCAGGTAGCGCAGGTCGATCGCGGAGATGTCGGCGCACAAGTGCTCAGTGTCGGGGTGGTTGGCGGAGTGGGTTTCGATCGCTCGCTGCCAGTGGTTGGCGGCGACCTTAATGTCGTATCCGGCGCTGCGGAGGCCGGTGGAGCTGCCACCCATCCCGCAGTTGCCGGTCCAGTGAACCCTTCCGTCGCGACGACACAGCCACGTCCCGTGCTCGACTGTGGGGCACCAAACGACGCCCGTGTGGTCGACCCACTCCACCCGGTTCTGGCGCAGGGGTTTCGCGGTGTCGCGGCCCATGAGGGCTACCGTCCACATTGGCACTTCGGTCCCGCGATACCGCTGGTGCCACGTGCGCACTGACGTGGAGTGCCCGGCCAGGATGGCGGCGAACTGGAACGCATCGCACCGATCCGGGTCACCTTGGGTCAGAGTCGCCTCATGGGTCAGGTCACGAACGCGACGAGTCCCGTCCGCCAGCATCGAGACCTCGATAAGAAGGTCGAGTTGCGCCTGTGTGAGGCATAGCATCCACTCGTGAGCAGGGGCCTTGTTGACGAGTGCACCCGCAACTGGCGCGGCGGCAGCGCGGTTCAGCCTCCAGCAGCGCTGGTCTCCCCAGTCGCTCACCGTCCAGTAGGCGCGGCCATCGGTGCGGCGTCCTGGGGGCCCATATAGGGCGGTGAGTGCCGCAGTGATCCGCCGGCAGTTGTCCGGGTTGTGGCTACGCGACTGATAGATGTGTAGCCGTCCATGGGCGCGGAAGTTACCCTCGGTCCATGCCCATCCGACCAACTCCACCAGTTCGTTGCGGACACCGGAGGCTTTCGGCAGGTTGAACGGGGCTGAGCGCTTGACCATGGACTCCGACGTGAGGTCCCTGGTTGTGCGCCACCGCATCGTGGCGCTGCCGCCGCGCCTATTACGCTCCCAGGTGGGCCACCGGTGGTCGGCCGTAACGAGCGCCGAGATGCCTTTCCCGTGGATTCTGAGCATGCGCTCGTCGGTCGCGTCGAATCGGTGAACCTGCTCGACGGGGGCAAACCCAGCGATGCCGGTTTCGACATTCAGACTGGCGACCAAGTCACCGACCTCAACCTCGTCATGCAGTCGCCAACCGTGAACGGTCAGGATCTCGGTCTGCTCGTCGGCGCAGAAAAAGTCAACGGCGGTGAGCATCAGAATGGTGCCTCTCCGGTCTGGCTCGCCCACGGGTCATCCTGGGGCTGCGGTACCTGCGTCGCCTGCCCGCGTTGGCTGCGGTTGACGATGGCGGTCTGGGTGCGCAGCGAGGGTCCGATGTCGTCCACGGACAGCTCGAAGGTGGTGCGGCGCTGACCCTCCTTGTCCTCGTAGGTGCGCGACTGGAGCTCACCGGTCACGATGACCCGCATGCCCTTGCGGAGGGTGTCGGCGGCGTGCTCGGCCATGTCGCGCCAGACGGTGCAGCGCAGGAATGTGGTGTCGCCGTCGATCCAGTCGCCGGTCTTCTTGTTGTAGTGGCGGTGATTGTGGGCGACCGTCATGGTGGCGACGGCGGCCCCGGCCTGAGTGAAGCGGACCTCGGGCGCGTCCGTCAGGTTGCCGCAGATGGTGATGGTGTTGGTGCTCATGATTGGTCCTCTCTCTGGCCGCAGTGGGTGCAGCGGCCGTGTCGGTACAGGTGTCGTGGGGTGATGGGTTGGCGGTGGTCGTCTAGTCCCATCGCGCCGGTGAGGATGTGGAGGGCGGAGCAGGCTGCCGGGGCGGGGGCTCGGCGGTCGTCACCCGCCCCGGCAGCGACTCGGGTGGTGCTCATGCGGCCACCGCGCTCTCGACCCGGTTGGCGTAGGTGGCGCGCATTCCCTCATCGGTGGCGAGGTAGGCCATGTGCGCGAGGTGGTCGCCGACCTCACGGAGCGCGGCGGCGTGGGTGGGTCGCCAGCGTCCGATGTGGCCGCAGTCGCAGCGCCACACCCAGTGGTCCGGCGTGTCGCGCCAGATGTGCGGCTTGTGGTCGGAGAACCAGGCGGCGACGATCTCGCGCAGGTCGCTCTCGATGCGGCGCTTGTCGCCGTCGTAGTCAAAGAACCGATGCCGGCGGTCGCCGTGCTGGCCGTGGGAGCCGCAGTCGAACAGCTCGCACGTCGTGCCCTGCTCGTGGGTTACGCGCTGGTCGTGGTCGCGGCGGAAATGGATGACGATCTCGCGGTAGTGTGCGCGGTTCGTGGCGTCTCGCTGCCAGATTTCGACGCCCCCGCGCTCGGTGGCGATGCCCCAGCCGGTGTAGCCACCGGGGTTCGTAGTAGGGATGACGACGGTCATGCCGTGGCCTCCTGCTCGGCGTCGGGCACCAGCTCCGCCTCGTACACCTCGCCCGTGTCGGGATCGGCCAGCGACTCCGCCACAGCAGCCTCGGCGGCGACCAGTTCGGTAAGGGCAGCGATCACGGCAGCAGCCTCGGTCTCCGTCAGGTCGGTCGCGGACGTGAGCGGATGTCCGACAGCCTCGACGGCGAAGTCCAGCGCCTGCCTCTTGGTGAGCCCGGCCTGTTTGACGAGTCCGCCGATGGTGGTGGTCTGCTCGGTGCTCAGCATCGGCTCAGCCATGCCGCGCAACGCCTCCATCGCAGCATCGACGTTGGTCGGGGCCGGGTCAGGCGTCGGCTGCTGCTGGGTGACCGTGACCCGCTCCGGTGGCGTGCCGGCCCCCAGTTCCTCGGGGGTGTAGATGACGCCGTACAGGGCGTCGGATGCGCCCATGCGGCACACCTCGGTGATGGCGCGGGCGCGCATCATCTGCCCCTCATACTTGGACCAGTTGCCCTTGCCGGACAGTCCAGCCGCCTTCGCCTTCGTCCTGTCCCAGCAGGACGTGAACTCGAAGTCGGGGTCGTCGGCGCGGATCAGGGTGGCGGTCACGACCGGGCCATGCTCGGTGGCCTCCTCGCGGATGCGCAGCTTGTGCCCGGCCCGGCGCACCAGTGAGGCGAGCAGGTCGGCCGACGCGGTCGGCTTACCCTCGATCACGTGGATCGAGTTGATGGCCTGCATAGGCGGGATGCCGAGCGCGTCCCCGTACTCGATCGCGATGAGCACGTTCGCGGGTTGCTTGTAGTACTGCCTGGGGAGCAGGTTCCCGTCTGCGAGGGTGCGGGCGTACTCGAGTTTTTGGGGCATAGTTGCCAGTTCGGTGCCGGTCATGCTGCTGTCCTCTCTGTGGTGGCCGCGTCTCGTGCGGCGTGGAGGTCGGTGATGAAGCGCTGCCCAGCCCTCAGCAGGGCGGTGGACAGCGTCGGGTTGAAGCGGATCGGGTAGGTGGCGAAGTCGAAGCCGCGCTCGCCGCCGGCGAGGACAGCCAGCACAGCCCGGTCCAGACCGAGGACACCGAGGCCCCACTGCACCTGGTACAGGTAGTGCATCGGCACCCGATCGGTACCGGCCCGTCCCCATGCGTGCGCGGGGCGGTGGGGGTCGTCCCAGTCGTCACCGGTCAGGACGGCACGCCGGTCGGCGGTTTTCGCCTCGACCAGCACCCCGTCTGTGGTGACCGCATCTGGGTTGTACAGCGCCCAGTCGTGGCGGGGATGCACATGGGTGCCCGCCATCGCGTCGTCGTAGATGAGAGGCGTGGGCCATGAGGTGGTGAGGGATCGCCGCTCAGCGACCATGCCGAGGACAGCAGCCTCGAGCATGGTGCCGCGCCACATCGCCGGGGTCTGGGGGTGGACAGTGCCGGCGATCTTGTCGGCGATGAGCTGGTCGCGGTGGGTCCATGGGGACAGTCCGCAGGCGGCGGCGATCTCGGAGCCGCCGATCCGCCAGCGCCGCGCCTCATGCCACTCGGGCGTGTTCGGCGGGTAGGTGCAGAGTAGGGTCACAGTCCCGCCTCCCACCATGCAGCGGAGTCGAGGATCTCGCCGCAGTCGCCGCAGACCCGCCACGCATTGCAGCCGTAGGTCTCCACGTCGATCTCGCCGTCGTGGGGGCAGGCGTCCGGCTCAATACAGGCGCTCATGACCGGACCTCCGTCCCGAGCCACAGCCCGACGCAGACCACGCCGATGGACAGCAGGACCGCGATGACGGGCACGATGATGTCGAGCACGATGCGGCGGGTCATGACGCACCGCCGAGCGCGGCGAAGTCGATCCCGGCGGCACGCATCGGCTCGGTGAGCGTCGCGACCCCCAGCGCATCCGTGATTACACGGACCGTGGTGCATGGCCAATCGAAGGGCTCGCCATCGTCGTAGCGGCAGATCGTGCAAGCCCATCCCACGCGCTCATCGACATGCACCCACTCGCCCCCGTCGGTCTCCATGTGGTCGTGGTTGACCTCGTGGTCATCGCATTCACCCGGGATGCATGGCTCGAAGATGCCGACGCGGGGATGCTCCCGCAGTACCGCTTCCAGCGCGTCGAGCGCCTTCGGTAGGGCGGTGCTTGCATCCTCGACGGCAATCAGGCCGCAACCGCTCCACGCGTCGTAATCGCCAGTCGCGATAGGCGACCAGCCAGCCTCGGGGTGCTCGGCTTCAATGGCGGTGTAGGTGGGGCCATTGGTGGGGTCACCTTCTGCTCCCTCCCTGTAGCGCCAAGGTGCGGGGGGTGCGGCGTCCAGCAGGGCGCGGCGGCGAGCGATCCAACCGGCGGCGGACTCGACCATCTCGTCGGTCAGGTAGTCAGTCATAGCTGCCAGCTCCAATCTGGGGTTCCGTAGATGCCTGCTGCGAAGACGAGCAGGCAAGAGGTGATGATGATCAGGGCGAGTATGAGCACCTCGGCGGTGTGGTTGCGGTCAGTCATCGTCATCACTGCCGTCGCCGTCGCCACCGCCGTTGCCGTCGCCAGTGCCGTCGCCATAGCCGTAGCCAGTGCCGTCGCCAGTGCCGTAGCTATAACCGTCGCCGTAGGGCCAGACCTTGGCCAGCTCCAGGCCATCGATGTAGATGTCGCCGTAGGGCCAGACCTTGGCCAGCTCCAGGCCATCGATGGCGGACTCGAGGCGCGCCTTGGCCTCTACCATCGCTGTGGTCGAGGCGTCGACCTCGGCGAGTTGCGCCAGCAGTTTATGGCTCATGACTGCACCTCGATCGGGTCGCCGTCGATCGTGACGGGTCGGCAGGGTGTCGCCACGCGGGGTGCCTTGCACTTCGGGGTGTCGCCCAGGATCGGGCGCAGGTCAGCGACAGACACCCCGACCGCGAGCCAGCGCGTCGCCTCTCGGTGATATGCGGTCGCCTCCGCCGGGGAGGGCGAGAAGTGCAGCCCCCCGCCGCAGTCGTTGTCGTCGCGCCAGTCGGCGGCCTCCGGGAGCGTGCCGGGCGCGTAGCTGGTGCCGTGCGGGCTGATCCAGTTGTCCCCGACGGCCTTGTACACGGTCGCCACACCGTCAGCGACCTCGATTCCGTGGTAGGCGCACCATGCGTCCGGGTCTGTCGGCTCTTGCGTGTGGTCAATGATGACGCCTCCTACGATGGAGGCGCGCCTAGAGTGGCAGTGGACAGCGACCCGAGGTCTCGCCGTGACCGTGGCCGAGTCGTGGGCCCTGACCGTGGCCGAGCCGTAGGCCGCGACCGTGGCCGAGTCGTAGGCCGTGACCGTGGCCGAGTCGCAGGCCGTGACCGTGGCCGAGTCGTAGGCCGTGACCGTGGTTGAGTCGCAGGCCATGACCGTGGCCGAGTCGTAGGCCGTGACCGTGGTTGAGTCGCAGGCCATGACCGTGGCCGAGTCGCAGGCCATGACCGTGGTTGAGCCGTAGGCCCTGACCGTGGTTGAGCCGCAGGCCGTGACCGTGGTTGAGTCGCAGGCCCTGACCGTGATGTATGAGCCGGGCTCGGAGCGGATGTCGATGACCCGCGCTCCTGCGGCGATAGCGGCGTCCAGCTCGGCCTGAGTGGTGACAGTAATAGGATCAGTCATGAGATGTGCCCCTTCCTGGGGTACGTGGCCCTCGCCGTGTCAGCGGTGAGGGCCGATCTGTTTGGTGGGGTCAGCGCGTCTTGGAGCTGGTGATGAGCCGGTTGACCTGCGCGGCGGAGAACAAGACGCGCCCGTTTCGCTTGCTGGACGGCTTGTGTCGGCGAAGCTTCCCGTCGGCGGCGAGCCGGTCGACGGTGGTGAGGCTGACGCGCAGCAGGTCGGCCACCTCGGCGCGGGTCATCCAGTCGCCGCTCACGACATCACCTCGGCAGAGA
>NZ_JBQKGH010000024.1:0-17905 GCF_052118905.1 Collinsella sp. LCP21S3_A3
CCGATACAATACGGAGAGGCGCAGCGATGCGCTCGGCGGCCGCACGCCGGCCGAGTTCCGCGCCGCGCTGGGAAGGGCCGCGTAACGGTCCAAGAAATCGTCCGCAGTCCCGAGTAAATTCCGGATCGCACTTTCCGCTAAGGCTCTCAACCGGAAAGTGCATCCCATTCCAAGCCTTAATTCCGGAACACAGTTTCCGGACAAGGCGTAAAGCGGAAAGTGTATCCCAGTCTGAGCGCCGATTCCGGGACGCACTTTCCGAAACCCTGCCCATCTGGAAAGCCCGTCCCACGCTCAATACATCCAGCGGATGCAGGAGAGCGTGTCTTCCAGGACGGCCTCGTCATCGGGGTGATGGAAAATGTCGCCCCACACGCTTGCCACGGTTGCTCCCGCGAGTGTCAAGAAAAAGCCTCGAGGATTTCGAGGCTTGCGCTTCTGTATTATTTCGCACGCACGACGGCGATAGACCTACTCGCCCAGCACGGCCTTCTTGGCGGCTGCCGCCATGTTGTCCAGATCTTCCTTGGTCGGATGGTCCTTCGCGGCAACCCAGTTGTCGAGCAGCAACTTAGCGCGGGCGTTGTCGGGATCTTGCTCGAGCATGGCCTCGTAGCGCTGCTTGACCGCAGGGCCCATCTTGCCCTGGCACATCGCCCAACCTACAAGCTCGGCATCATTGGCCAAATTGGAGGTCACGCAATCGATAATCTGCTGATAATAGCTCTGGTCGGCGCCAAAACCGCAGGTGCCAAACAAGAAGACGCGCTTGCCGTACAAGGTGGAGAGCAACGCCGCGACCGAAGGCGTGCACGCGCCCTTGTCACACCAAAAACCGACGAGCACCGTGTCGGCCGCGCAGGCGCCCTGCGCCTCGAGCGCAACCTGATCTGCATCCGCATCGTCGCTCAACGCCGCGGCATGGACAAACTCAACACCCGCAGCCTGCAGAGCGCGCTTGATCGCGCCCGAAACCATCCTGGTATTACCGCTCTTGCTGTTAACCACCAAAGAGCACGTCATAGTCACGTTGCCTCGTTTCCCCCAAAACTAAAGCCACTAATGCAATTTATTAGATGAATATCTTAGTACCAACGTGACAGATGTAAACCACCTGCCGCTAATCGGTGGCCCCTACTGGGCAAACTGGCTGCGGTAAAGATCGGCATAGAAGCCGTCTGCCGCCAGCAGCTCGTCGTGTGTGCCGCGCTCGATAATCTCGCCGTCGCGCATCACCAGAATGCAGTCGGCGTTGCGAATGGTGCTCAGGCGGTGCGCCACCACAAAGCTTGTGCGACCGGCCATGAGCTCGTCGAATGCCGCCTGTACCTGCAGCTCGGTGCGGGTATCGATGCTCGAGGTCGCCTCGTCCAGCAGCAAGATCGCCGGGTCGGTGAGCATGACGCGCGCGATGCACAGCAGCTGTTTTTGACCCTGGCTAAACGTGCCGCCGTCCTCGCCAATCACCGTGTCGTAGCCCTGCGGCAGCTGCACGATAAACTTGTGCGCATGCGCGCGCTTGGAAGCTTCGATAACCTGCTCGCGCGTGGCATCGGGACAGCCGTAGGCTATGTTATCTGCCACCGTGCCCTCGAACAGCCACGTATCCTGCAACACCATGCCAAAGGCACGGCGCAGGCTTGCGCGCGTGTAGTCACGCGAGGAACGGCCATCGACCGCAATGCGGCCGGCATCGATATCATAAAAACGCAGCAGCAAATTGATGAGCGTTGTCTTGCCACAGCCCGTAGGGCCGACCAGGGCAAAGCGCATGCCGGGCTTGGCCTCGATGCAGATATCCTGCAGCAGCTTGCGGTCGGACACGTAGCTAAAGTCCACATGCTCAAAGGCGACCTCGCCCTGCGGTGCGGCAAGCTCTATAGCGTCCGACGCGTCGGGCTCCTGCTCGCGCGCATCGAGCAGCGCAAACATGCGGCGCGCCGAGGCATACGCCGCCTGGATCTGCGTAATAACGTTGGTGACCTCGTTGAACGGCTTGGTGTACTGGTTAGCATAGGACAGAAAGATCTGCACGCCGCCCACCGTAAGCGCCGCCGGCACGCCCGTGATCACGCCCACGCAGCCGATCACAGCGACCACGGCATAGATGATGTTATTGATAAAGCGCGTGCCGGGGTTGGAGAGCGAACCCATAAACTGCGCGCGCTCGCCCGCGGTGTAGAGCTCGACATTGAGGGCATCGAAGCTCGCTTGCGCGTTGGAGCCATAGGCAAAGGCGTCGACAAGCTTCTGCTCGCCCACGTATTCCTCGATATGACCACCGAGCTGGCCTTGGATGCGCTGCTGTGCCGTAAAGCTCTTGTTGGAGAGCTTGGCAATAGCACCGGCTGCAAAAATGGAAAGCGGCGTGACGAGCACCACCACGAGCGTCATGGTCAGGTTGATGGAAAGCATAAACGCGAGCGTGCCCACGATGGTGATAACGCCGGTGAAAAGCTGGGTAAAGCCCTGCAGCAGGCCATCGCCCACCTGATCGACGTCGTTAACCACGCGGCCCATAAGGTCGCCGTGGGCATGGCTGTCGATAAAGCTGAGCGGCATGCGGCTGAGCTTGTCGCTCGCCTCCACGCGCATGTCGCGCACCGTCTCGTAGGACAGGCGGTTGACGCAGTAGCCCTGCAGCCACTGGAAAGCCGCAGCACCTACGACGACAATCGCGAGCTTGGTGACAAGCGGCAGCAGCGCGTCGAAGTCCACCTGCCCGGCGGCGACGATCAGGTCGATGCCCTCGCCGACGAGGATGGGCGTGTAGAGCTGCAAGATCACCGAAGCGGCGGCACTCACAAACGACGCTACAAACGAAATGAGGTGCGGACGAACATAGCCCAGCAGGCGGCGAGTTACCGCGCCCACGGGATAGCGCTCGGGGTCGCCGGGCTGGCGCGGACCGTCGCCCAGGTCGTTGAGGTTATCGTTGCCGGACACGTTGGCCGTCATCGTGGCGACCGAACCGGAGGAAGTGTACGGATTCATTTAGCAGCCCTCCTTTGCGCAGACGAATGCGGGGGCGGTCGGGGCGCCTGGGACGGGCGCGGGGCTTGGAGCGGGCGTGGGCGCCGCACCCCCCTGCTGACCCTCGAGCTCCTCGCGGCGAAGCTGCGACTGGCAAATCTCGCGGTAGAGCTGGCAGCTTGCATACAGCTCATCGTGCGTGCCCAAGCCCGCGACCGAGCCGTGGTCGAGTACGCAAATCACGTCCGCATCGCGAACAGTCGAGACACGTTGGCTCACGATGACAGTCGTCAGCGGCAGCCCGCCCTCGGCGGCACCGCGCACGCTGCGCTCGCGAATGGCATGACGAAGCGCCGCGTCGGTCTTAAAGTCAAGCGCCGACGCGGAGTCATCCATAATCAGAACCTGCGGCGAGCCCACTAAGGCACGCGCGATAGTCAGGCGCTGACGCTGGCCACCGCTGAAGTTCTTACCGCCCGCCTCGACCGGGGCGTCGAGCCCCTGCGGCTTGTTGCGCACAAACTCGCTGGCCTGCGCCATATCGAGCGCCGCCCACAGCTCCTCGTCGGTTGCCGCCTCGTCGCGCCAGGTCAAGTTGCTGCGGATGGTGCCGCTCACCAGCGACGCGCGCTGCGGAACGGTCGCGACCACACGGCGCAGCTGGTCGAGCGGCCAGGTGCGCACGTCGGCACCCATCACGCTCACGCTGCCGGTGCTCGCATCGTACAGGCGTGGGATAAGCGAGACGAGTGTGGACTTGCCGCTACCCGTGCCGCCGATAATGCCGAGCGTTTTGCCCGCCGGCAGTTCCAGGGTCACATCGTTGACGGCGTTGACAGCGCCGGCGCCAAACGAAAAGCTCGCATGGTCAAAGCTCAGTGCGGGAACCGGAACAGCGCCACCCGCCAGTTCGCTCGGCTTGGGCAGCGCGACCGGCTGGTTGCCCTCGTCGGTGATGCTCGGCTCACAATTGAACACCTCGTTGATGCGCGACGCGCTGGCGCTCGCCTTGGTAAAGACCACGACCAGGTTGGCGACGTACACGATGGAGGTGAGCGTCTGCGTCATGTAGTTCACAAACGCCATAACCTGGCCCTGCGTAAGCTCGCCCACGTTGACCTGGATGCCGCCCACCCACAGGATGGCGCACACGCCTAGGTTCATCACCAAAAACGTGACGGGGTTAAGAATCGACGAGAGCTTGCCCACCGCGATGGCAACATGCGCCTGCTCATCGGCGGCTAGGGCAAAGCGCTCGCGCTCGTGATCCTCGCGCACAAAGGCGCGGACCACACGGGCGCCCGAAAGCCCCTCGCGGCAGACAAGCGCGATGCGGTCGAGCTTTGCCTGCAGCTGCTTGTAGTACGGAATGCAGCGCGCCATGACAAACCAAAACACCAAGCCGATGGCGGGCGTGCAAATCAAAAAGATCACGCCGAGCTTAAGGTCGATGGCAAGGGCCGCGCACATGGAGCCCACCGCCAGGAAGGGCCAGCGGATGAGCATGCGCACGCCCAGCGCCACGGCAAGCTGCACCTGGTTGACGTCGTTGGTGATGCGCGTGATGAGCGACGGCGTGCCAAAGCGATCGAGTTCGGCATAGCTCAGCTTATTGATGTGCTGGTAGAGTGCGCCGCGGATGTCGGTGCCCATGCCCTGCGAGGTGAGCGCCGCCATCTTTTGGCAGACGAGCGTAAACGAGATGCCGATCACAGCCATGGCGGCGAGCACCATACCGTAGTGGACGACGGCGTTGACATCGCGTGCGCCAATACCCTTATCGATCATCTGGGCAATCACGAGCGGCGTAAGCAGGTCAAAAATCACTTCGATCAACTTACACGCAGGGCCAATCACCATATACCGGCGAAACTTACCACCAAAACGCCTGAGCAGCTCAATCATAAAAAGGCGCTCCCTATCATCATCTCTCTTCAATCTGATTCATGATAGTACGGCGAGCCCTGGAGATGCGTAAGCAACTCGTTACAGATGTAAGGGCGACGGTCACTAGCGCCCAAGGCATGTAGCAGCCGATGTTTTGGCAACGCCAGCGAGCGGCGCTAAGCACGGGATTGAATTGTTCAGATAAATGCGCCCTCTACGGGTGATTTTTGGACGAAGTGGTCCCGGTGCCGGCGGGCTGTTTGGTAGTCGAGCGATCCCGCAGGCAAAGCCGAGGACCAGCGAGACACCAAACAGCCCGCCGGCACCGGGACCACTTCGCGGCACCAAAAAGCGCCCGTGCGCTCGATGGATTCGGATGCCCGACAGAGGCTCCTTATGGCTGCTTCCTTCCGGACCTGACCAGATTCGGAACATGTCGTCATCCGAACCCATCGAGCGCGCTTGGCGCTCGGTATATCTTACCCGCTCCTGCCCGATGGGGCAAGGTAGCTAATTTGGGACGGGGCCAAAAAGACTACTTTTGAGTTGCGGTGGAATAGTTCCTGCTTTACGGCCCAAGGCCAAAAACAGGAACTATTCCACCGCAACTTATTGAGACTTGCCTGGATAAACTTAAATACGGCCGAGGTCGTAGGCTCGAGCGGCTGCCTCGCCGGCACAGATGAGGTTAGTTGTGGCTTCCTGGGGGTCGAGCGCTTGGTCAAGGGGCATGGGTCTGCGGCAGACCGGCAGAACCAAGTCGATACCCTGTCCATACACCGCATCCAGGTTGTCGGCACGACCGCCCACGACGGCGACCACCGGCTTGCTATATCGCTTTGCACGACGGGCCACGCCCACCGGCGCCTTACCGGCGGCGGATTGCTCGTCCATATTGCCCTCGCCCGTTATGACCAGGTCGGCATCGCGAACGCACTCGTCAAACCCAATCAAATCGAGCACCGTCTCCACGCCCGAGCGCAGCTCCGCACCGAGCGCCAGCAGCGCGGCACCCAAGCCGCCGGCGGCACCGGCACCGGGCACACCAAGCACCGAGCCAAATGACCGTGCACCCTCGGGCGCGCGCAGAAGCTTCTGGGCTCGCATCTCGAAAATCGCCGCATCGAGCAGACGACCGTAGCCGACCATCCAGCCGTCGTACCCGCGCAGCGCCTCGACGTCACCCGTCGGCAGGCCTTTCTGCCCGCCAAACACCGTCAGGGCGCCTCGGCGCCCCACGAGTGGGTTCTCGACATCGGAGAGCACCACGACACGCACGCCGCCCAGTACCTCAAGCGCCGACGCCAAATCAACGCTCGATACCTGCTCAAGGCCCGCAAGACCGGGGGCGACATCGCAGCCCTGATCATCGACCACGCGCGCGCCCAGCGCCTGCAGCATACCGGCGCCGCCATCGTTGGTAGCGCTGCCGCCCAAGCCAATATAGATAGTCTTTGCCCCAGCACGGACCGCGCGAAGCATGAGCTCGCCCACGCCATAGGTTGTGGCCGCCAACGCCGCCGATTCCGTGCAGGGCGAATACCCGATGCCCGCCGCCTCGGCCATCTCAACTACAGCCGACTCGTGCTCGCCGTCCACCAGCATCCGTGCAGACACGCGGTCGCCCAAGGGGCCTGCAACCTCGCAGGTCACAAGCTCGCCGCCGCGCGCGGCGACGGCATCGAGCGTTCCCTCGCCACCATCTGCCAGCGGCAATGTGCACACATCGGCATCGGGCCAAGCGCGGCGTACACCCTCGACAACCGCCGACTCCGCCTGTGCACTCGAAAAACTGCCCTTAAAGGAATCGATCGCCAGCAGCACACGGCGGGGCCGGCGGCACGCGACACCAAAATCGACCGCCTCAACGGCAATATCTTCGGCACACGTGAGTGCCTTGGCATGAGCGACATGCGCCTCAAGATCGGCCCCACAACCGCAGACAGCACCATCGGTGTCACGCAGCCCACTAAAATAGCCGCTCAACACCTCACGACACTCGTCTGCCAGCACGCCGGCGGTCACATTAAACCGATGGTTCAGGCGCGAATCGGCATTGAGGTCATACAGCGAGCCCACCGCGCCCGCCTTGGCATCGGCCGCACCATACACGCAACGCCCCACGCGCGCGTTAACCATAAGCCCCGCGCACATGCAGCAGGGTTCGAGCGTCACGTAGACCGTACAATCGGAAAGGCGCCAACGCCCAAGCGTCTGAGCGGCGGCGCACAGGGCCAAAAACTCGGCATGTGCCGAAGGGTCCTGGTCGAGCTCACGGCGATTATGCGCCCTCGCGACAATCTCGCCCGCACGCACCACCACAGCACCAATCGGCACCTCGCCCACTGTCGCAGCGGCACGCGCCTCCGCCAGCGCCTCGCGCATGAACTTCTCGTCGATTTCGGTGATCGTCATCGTTCGCCTTCCCTGTTGCAAATTCAAAACGATGCTATCATTACGACTCACGGAGAGATGGCAGAGCGGTTGAATGCGGCGGTCTTGAAAACCGTTGAGCGCGAGAGCGTTCCGGGGGTTCGAATCCCCCTCTCTCCGCCACCTTAGTGATTCACCGGCGTCATGGTGCGCTCAAACAGCGCATCGACCACGTCGGCCATCTCGGGTCGACGCTCAAGATCGTGGCCCGATTCCCACCAATTTGTGAACACTCGAATAATGCCACCGGCGATAAATTCCGATGTCGTCTCGAGCGAAACGGGCGCCAGGGCGTCTTCGGCAAGCGACCGCATCACGCGCTCACGGATGGAACGCGCGATGCGGTCGCAAATCATGCCGGTCAGCATGCCCGACATGCTGCTCGCCAAAAGGTTATCCATGAGCTGCTCATGCGCCAGTACCATATTCATGGCATCGTCAAAGACCTCATGGCGAAGCGCCTGTACATCCACAAGCGGCTCCGCGTCCGCTGCGTCGGTCTGGTTTTGCGGCAAGCCCGTCATAAGCTCATCGATATAGAAGGCAAAATAATCGTTTTTATCGCGAAAATGCTTATAGAACGTCGTGCGGCGAATCAGGGCCCGGTCGCAAAGCATGGCAACCGTCAAATCCTCAAACCGATACTCTTCCAAAAGCTCGGTAAAGGCGTCGAACAGGGCACGATAGGTTTTCTTGATGCGAAGGTCCATCCGTATCGCCATCCTCAAGGCGTAGACAGCATTCCGTAATTTGTCGCATATCTTACACCTGTACCAACCGTTCGATATTGGCGCCCCCTCCCTGGTTGAAACAAAACGCTTACCGGAAAGTTCGGCACCGCCAAAGGTTGCGGGTATACTAGATACGTTATACCAACAACGGCCGGCGCAAAACGCCGCTGCCATTCGAAACGGAGACATCATGCTTCCCGTCATCATCGGTATCGTTGTTGTCGTTGTGATCGTCTGCGCCATCGCCGGCATCTACAACAACATGGTTACCAAGCGCAATCGTATCGATAACGCCTGGCAGAACATCGACACGCAGTTGCAGCGCCGCAACGACCTGATCCCCAACCTGGTCGAGACCGTCAAGGGCTACGCCAAGCACGAGCAGGACACGCTCGCCGCCGTGATCAACGCGCGCAACACCGCCGTAAGCGCCACCACCCCCGAGGCCAAAATGGAAGCCGACAACGTGCTGACCGGTGCACTGCGCCAGCTCTTTGCCGTGGCCGAGGCCTACCCCGACCTTAAGGCGAACACCAACTTTATGCAGCTCCAGGCTACGCTCGAGGACACCGAGAACAAGGTGAGCTACGCGCGCCAGAGCTACAACGACTGCGTGCTCAGCTACAACAACGCCATCCAGACGTTCCCGGCCGTTATCTTTGCCGGCATCTTCCAGTTTAAGGAGCGCCAGGGCTTCGAGGCCGCCGAAGCTGCCCGCCAGGCACCGACCGTCAAGTTCTAACAGATCCGCAGCGTATCCTTAATCAGGTATATGCATAAACCGTCCCGTCGAATGCATACTTCGGCTGGACGGTTGCTTTTTGCCCACAGGTACCCCAGTGGGCGGCGTGCAAATTTTGGAGTTTTCAGCATCCTGGAGCCCAAAGGAACAGGAACGGGCCCACAAAACCGCGTTGAAAACCCTGATTCTGAGCCCTCAGCACCTCAGGGATCACTCATTTTCTACAGGATGCGGCTCACGGCGCCTGACTTTCGCCCAAAATCCCGTATGCATGCGCACCCAGCTGCTGAAAACTCCCAAAAATGTACGCCCCGTCCCACCCCAGGCGAGCGGCAACCGGAAAACCGCGCACGCACCTCTTCCTGGTGCGCGGTTTTCCTACAGAACTGCGCGGGGTCACTAGGGCCAAGCTCCTTATGGAGCCCACACCCAGGCGCACTCCGCAGGACGAAAGAACCCCCGCCGCACGTAGTGCGCAGCGGGGGTTCTTTCATGTCCGAGGACGCGCCGGAAAGGAAGGTCGCCCTCGGGCCGAACATACAAGACAGCTTACGCGACGGTGTAAACCCAGTTGTGCTTATCCTCAACAGCACCAGACTGAATACCAGTCAAGGTCTCGCGAAGTTTCTTCATAACAGGGCCGATCTCGGTGCAGCCAGCCGGGAAGGTCACGGTCTCGTCGGCACCATAAACCTTGTTGTCAATCTCGCCGACCGGGGAGATAACAGCAGCGGTGCCGCACAGACCGCACTCGACAAAGGTGCCGGCCTTGACCTCGGCCCACTCGACGGGACGCTGATCAACGGTCATGCCCAGGTCCTGAGCGACCTGAACGAGCGAGCGACGGGTGATGGAGGGCAGGATCGAGTCGGTGTGCGACTGAGGAACAACGAGGGTGCCGTCCTCTTTCACGAACAGGACGTTGGCGCCACCGGTCTCCTCGACATAGGTGCGAGACTCGGAGTCAAGATACAGGTTCTCGGCATAGCCCTCGCGATGGGCCTCCATCGTGGGCTTGAGAGACATGGCGTAGTTCAGGCCGGCCTTGATGTTGCCGGTGCCATGCGGGGCTGCACGGTCATACTCGGAAACGCGCAGCTTAACGGGCTTAAGGCCGCCCTTAAAGTACGGACCGACCGGAGTCACGAGAATGCGGAACGTGTACTCAGGAGCAGGAGCCACGCCAATCACGTCACCAGAGCCAATCATAAACGGACGCACGTACAGGGTCGCACCGGAGCCGAAAGGCGGAACCCAGGCGGCGTTGGCAGAAACGACCTGCTTGACGGCCTCAACGAACTTGTCCTTGGGGAACGGGGGCATCTCGAGGCGCTGGGCAGAGTTATACATGCGCTCAGCGTTCATGTCGGGACGGAAGCAGACGATGCTGCCATCCTCGGCGGTGTAGGCCTTCAGGCCCTCAAAGACCTCCTGGCAGTAATGGAAGATGCCGCCGCACTCGGAGACATGCATGGTGTGGTCGGTGGTCAGGCCGCCCTCGTCCCACTCGCCATCCTTCCAATGAGCCTCGTAGCTGTAATCGGTCTTCATGTAGCCAAAGCCGAGGCTACCCCAATCGATATCCTTCTTCTCGACAGTCATATGTCGCTCCTTACATACACAGTTGCATACTCGCGAACCCGCACGCAAGGACCGAGGCCGACCGTGTCGCAACGTCGCACGCCCGGAGCGTAGAGCCGGACGGGACACGCGGGCAACATCGAAGCCGATGGCACGTCGATTCGCATGGACGAGATTGTACTCCCCGCGCGCGTCGGATAAAACGTTTTTCTTTAACTAAGTAAAGTATTTTCATTTGCTTCGGAATTCACCAGGGTAAATAGGCGTCCTCCAAGCCGCGGCGTCCTCCAAGCCGCGGCGTCCACTCGCCCCATGCGCCCCGCGACCGCCCTATCGATATACTCTAAGTCGAGACGATGATTGGAGCCCCCTTGGCTACTCAGAACAAACGCGAACACTTGACGGAAGACCTGCTCAAGCGGCTGTTGGCCAGTTCGAGCATCGACGCCTATCTGGACGAAGGCGAAACCGTCGACCAAACGCTTCCCTCGTACTTGCGCTGCCTCATCGACGAGCGCCGCATCAAGCGCTCGGACGTCGCACGCAACTCGGGCCTTAACCCGACCGTTGTGTACGACATCTTTGCCGGCAAAAGCCGCCCCGGCCGCGACCACGCCATCATGTTGGCACTCGGCATCGGCTGCACGCTTCGAGAGACGCAGCGCCTTCTGAGACTCGACAGCGTCGCCGAGCTTTGGTGCAAGGATCGCCGCGACGCCATCGTCATCTGGTGCATCGAACGCGGCATGAGCCGAGCGTGCACCGACGACGAGCTCTACCGCTTGGGTGAAAAAACGCTTCTGGGAACCAACCCACTCAAATAAACGCCCACGTCCGCGCGAGCCCCGCAGCTCTATCGGCTCCATACGCGATTCAGTTGCCAACTGAACAAACAGAACAATCGTTGGCATATTATTTTTGGGGCATTTGCCCAGCTACCATGAAGGGAGGACGGCTTGAACGACAACCAGCTCATGCATGCCATGAGCCTTGACGACACCTATCGCGTCGAGCAGGTGCTCGCACGCGGCGAAGACGGCATTACCGAACTCGTCACGATTGACGGAGCCGGTCCCTTCGTGCGAAAGAAGATTCGACAGGAGCTTGCCCGCCGCAATGTATGGTCGGCACTCACAGAATGCAGCTCGCCCCGCCTTCCCCGCGTCGAGGCGACCTACGAACTACCCGAGCACTTTGTTGTCGTCTACGACTTTGTGCCGGGTCGGCCGCTTTCCAAAGTTATCGAAACCGATGGGCCGTTGACGCCGGAAGAGACGACATCGCTTGGCATCGAGCTTTGCGAGGCGGCCGAGGAGCTCCACAGACACGGTATCGTCCACCGTGACATTTCCCCCAACAATATCGTGGTTGCCGCGAACGGCGCGCACCTCATCGACCTCGGTATTGCCCGCATGCGCGTCGAAGGGGCAAGCAAGGACACGACTTCCCTCGGAACTTGGGGGTTCGCCTCGCCCGAACAATACGGCTTTGCCCAGACCGATGCGCGAAGTGATGTCTACTCCATCGGACGCGTTCTTGGCTTTGCGCTTACGGGTGTCCGTCCCGATGACGAGGCTTACGAGCAGATTCTTAAGAAGAATCTTGATAATGCACCCGCGACGCTCGCCCGTGCCATCACGTGCGCCTGCTCGTTTGAGCCAAGCGCGCGGTTCCAGTCTGCAGCAGAGATGGCAGGGGCGCTCGCCGGCTTGTCTCGACCGGGAAACGACAGGGCATCTTCTGGCACAGATGGGCAGGCCGACCATGCCCAAATGGCAGCGGGTACGCATGCGCCTAAGCGCAATCCAGACAAAAGCAGGACGCGGACCTTTGGCGGCTTGTTGCTAAAACTGGCACTCGTCACCGCGATGCTTGCCGGGCTGATGGCAGTCGGCGCGATTGCCATCTCGACGTTCCACGCCGGCCGAGAAAGCAGCAACGGGCCCACGTCCCCATCGCAAGCCGGCCAGTCTGATGGCGTTTCGACATCCAAAAAAGCAAATACGGCAAGCGACGCCAGCCTCCTGTCCGCCGAGCTCTCGATCGCGGAATCAGGCTGGTCGGTTGATGGGCACGGGTACGTCCATTTTGGCATCGGCCTTAAAAACTCCGACGGCCCTGCCGCTATCGCATTTCCCACCATTAAGGTCTCCGGATACGATGCGGACGATAACCTGATCTTTACGGATGAAAAAATCTACAGCGCCATCGAGCCCGGCCAAACCGTCTACTTTGGCGATCAGACGGGAAACGGCACCGCTCCCGCGCGCGTTGAGTTCGAGGCAGTCACACCCAGCGGCGTTGCACTTGCCACCGCCACCGAAGCACCGGTGTACGAAATTTTCGATAGCACCGAATCCGCTGGGGCAGACGGTATGCAGTCATTCTTGGCAAAGCTCAAACTCCAAAGCGCTCCGAGCGGCTTTGATAAGACCCAAGTGTTCCTATCGGCTATCCTGCGCGACAAGCAGGGCAACATCGTTGCCGGCTATAACAACTTTTCCGACTGCCCCGCCGTCGGTTCCACGACCCCCGTTTCGGTCGACGTCCACAATCCGCCCCCGCACGCAAGCTGCGATATTTACGCAGCTCAGTGGTAGAACCGGAGGGCCGTTCGCCGACAGCATATCCGATTCAGTTGGCAACTGAGGAATCACAGCTCTCGTAGCCACACAATAAAATGACCAGCGCTGCCAAATGATCGCCAAAAGCGGAACAGGGTCTCAAGGCGCCCCAACGCCCTAAGCCCTTTCGATTCTTCCGAGTCGTTTCCCTTCCTAAGCGTGAGTTATATCCGACGAGCTGGCGAACGCAACCATACGATTTTTATGGAAGGCAGATATGACTTTTTGCCCAAAATGCGGAAACGAGTTACGCCCCGGCCTGCATTTTTGTCCTAAATGCGGCTCAGAGATAAACATCGCCAAATGCACTCCAGAAACCCACCGAACCGGTCCCGTCGAGCCCGTCTCCGACAATGCCACCTCTGGCGAGGCAAGTAATATCCCTCCAGTCCCCCACAATCCTACGAACAATGCCGCCGCAGACGAGCTTTCTGACAGCCTAGCAACGGCCGCAGACGCGCTTGGCGGCCTAGCAGCAAAGGCCGGAGCCATCGCGGCCGGCGCCGTGGGCGAACTCGCTAGCCGCGCAAAAGACGCCCTTGATGACGCAACAGCAGGCGCCGCTGGCAAACAGGAAGTGAACTCTACGGCGAATGATTCTCCGTCCGAATGTCGGGATGCCTCCGAGCTCGACGAGTCCTTTAAGGCACGGCTACCAAAAACAGCTCACAACACGAAAGTTATTGATTCCATCTCCCGCGAATCCTCAGCCTTGGTATCACAAGCTCGGAAAAAGCTAAGGACAAACCATGCGCCCCGGCACCCTTGGCGAATCCTTGGAATAGCCGGCATCGGCGTAGCAATAGTTGCCATCGTTACAGTCGTAGCGATCGCGCTCGGTGCAAATGGCTCAAAGAAAACCAGCGAACCCGTTCAAGACGCCCCAGGCTATCCAGTCCATCTTTCCGTAGATTGCAGCGAGAATCTCCTCTTCTCTCGCTACGACCTTGCCATCTACGTTGATTCAGAAAAAGTCGGGACCCTCGACCACGGAGCCGAAGATTCATGGGACCTCACGCTCGACAAGGGACAGCACACGCTTAGGGTCCAGAAAGCAGACGACTCAAGCGTCGACGGAAGGAAAACGTTTAAGGTCGATCAAAACGAAAAAGTCAGCTGCACCGTATATGCAAAACATGACCAGATAGAGATTAGCCTAAAAGTAAAGGCGTCAACCGATAGTGGCGACAGCACAAAGGAACCATCACGGGCAACCGAAAAGAAGAAAGAGAAAATGAAAACGGACAGTGAGCCGACCCAAAAGAAGGAGACCGAAGAAGCAGAAACGGAAGATACTGACTCTCCCGAGCAAAATGCCGAAGCCGCACAGCCCACTTCCGAACAAGATGCCGTCCTAACAACGGCCAATTGCCCCGATCTTGCGACGCTGCTCTCCTCCAGCGACATGGACGCGAGCTGGTTTGTGTCCAAGTACGCGGGCAAGACTATTGAGTTTGACGGCAATATCGCCTACCTCGCCCCGCACGCCAACTACACCACGCGCTGGGATGTTTTGATCAACGCCGGCGACTATGACCCCAACCATGCTCAAGGTCCCGAAATGCAGTACGAAAACGTCAATACCTTAGACATGGGATTTGACGACAGTCTCGATGAAATCCGAACCGGCACAAACGTACACATCAAGGCAATAGTTAAGGATTACAACGCATCGACGTGTCTGCTTCACCTGGATCCCGTCTCGATGTCGGCACGTTAAGGAGTTGATAATGGCCTACTGCCCAAACTGCGGGACAAAGCTCGTTGATGGCGATGTCTTTTGCGGAAACTGCGGAAAGCGCATCGAAGCAGCCACGGCACCTTGTGAACCCGTTTTCTCGCAAGCGCCCACCGAGGAGAGCGGGTCCCCTACAAAAGAAACGAAACCAAAATCCGGTATTACGCGCTGCCCCGCTTGCGGCGAGATTGTCGACAAGAATGCGGTCATCTGCCCGTCGTGTGGTTACGGGATCCGCGACGTGGCAGACGGCTCAATTGCGCTTCTTTCGCAGAAGCTTGACTTGATCGAGAGCAAACGACCTCAAAAACGCAAGAAGGACGAAAAAGGCACCATCTCGGCAACCGATGAGCGCAAAATCAGCCTGATTCGCAGCTGGCCCATCCCCAACAATAAAGATGACCTTATCGAGTTCGCCGCCATGGCGAGCGGCAACTGCATCGCTCCCCCCAATATGTATCGCACCGCAGAGGATGCACTCGCCGATGCATGGCGTTCCAAATTCGATCAGGCATACGCAAAGGCGGAACATCTCTTTGGTGACAGCGAGGACTTTGCGCTGATCAAGGATCTCAAAACTGACATTCAAAAGAAAACGTATATCTCTAGGCGTCGTGCCTGGATGGGTAAGTGGGGACTTTCCATTGTGGTGATGTTGGTAAATGTCGCCATCATAGCTTTTTGCCTCATCATGTCCGCTTGTTCAGGGGAGTAAATCATGGCTAATCAAAATCGCGCCGGCTTGATGGATGAAATCCGCTGTGATGAGAAGGACTATCTCATCTGGAAATGGCGACCCGCAAACAATGTGCGCCGTGAAAACGCAATCCGCTGGGGATCATCGCTCCGCGTGCGCGAGGGTTCTGTTGCCGTTTTCATCTGCCGTCGCAAGGGACAAGACGCGATCCAAGAGTTCATCGAGGGACCTTTTGATGAGGCGCTCAACACCTCCAACCTGCCCATCATCGCGAGCTTTGTCGCGGCGGCATATGGCGGCGGCACACCGTTTCAGGCAGAGGTTTACTTCATCAATCTTGCCAAGGTTGTTCAATCACGTTTTGCCGTGCGCTACTTCGATGTGTTTGACCAGCGGTTCCCCGATTTTGGAGTACCCGTTGCCGTGCGAGGGACCCTTACTTTCCAAATCGCCGATTACCGTGAATTCATCGAGCTCCACCGTCTTGATGAATTCACGCTCGAAGACTTTCAAAGTCAAGTTCGCGATGCGGTCTCGCGCAGAGTTAAATCTCTTGTCGCCAATATGCCTTCAAAACTCGGGATCCCTCTTTTACAGCTCGCTGGCCGCACCGACGACCTCTCGGAACTTGCCAACAACGACCTTTCTCCACAGCTGCGCAAGGTCTTTGGCATAGAGCTCTCGTCTTTAGACATCGCCGCCATCGACGTGGACGAGGAGAGCGACGGCTACACTCGGCTCATGGCGGTAACACGCGATGTGACCGAGGCCACCGTCCGAGCCCAAACCGAAGCCAACATCAAGAACATCCATGATATGCAGCGCGTTCAAATGGAAAACCTGCAGGAACGTCTGCGTATTGAGCGCGAGGAAGGACAATATCGCGTCCACAAGCAGACTCAGACTGCCAACTTCCCCGCCTATCAGGTGGAAGCGCAAACCACCGTTGGCGTCGCTGGCGCAGAGGCGCTCGGACATATGGGCGAAAATGGAGCTGCGGGCATCGGCCTCGGCGGCGGTGGCAACGGCGGTATGGACATGGCTGGGATCGCCGCGGGCATGGCCATAGGCGGTTCCGTCGGTCGAAACATCGCCGGCGCGATGGACAACATGATGGGCAACACTCCGGCGGGAATCTCTGGCTCCCCCGTTCCCCCGCCCATTTCGCGGCAAGATCGTTTCCACGTTGCTGTCAACGGCGCCGCAACCGGACCGTTCGACCTCATTACGCTGAGCTCCATGGTTGCCTCAAAATCGCTTGCTCCCGAATCTCTCGTTTGGCAAGAAGGCATGGCAAACTGGATGCCCGCAAAAACCGTTCCCGCAATTGCTGCGCTTTTCAATAACGGCTCCACCCCACCGCCGATTCCAGTTGATTAAGTTGCTGCGCGACGCTTGCTGCCAAGCGCATCGCGCGTCCACTTCCCCTCAAACGCAAACGGGATCCGTCGACTTCAAGCGACGGATCCCGTTTTGTTTTGGATTATGCAGCGCAACTATTACCGTGTAGGTTTTAGCGCACGGATACTATGCGGCGTTCTATTTGCCCAGCTTAGCCTTAACCAGGCCGACTACAGTCGGGATGATCGACACGGCTACGATGCCAATGATCAGCAACTCAAAGTGCTCCTGCACAAAGGGGATGCCGCCAAAGAAGTAGCCCAGCAGTGTAAAGACCGTCGACCAGGTAATGCCGCCCAGCACGTTGTAGATGACAAAGTTGCGCCAGTGCATGCCGCCCATGCCGGCAATGAAGGGCACAAAGGTGCGGATAAACGGGAAGAAGCGGCCGAGGAAGATGGCCAGGTGACCCCACTTGTCCAAGAAGTCCTCGGACTTTTTGATACGCTCGGGCGTCATGGCCTTGACCTTGCCCGAAGCGATGATCTTTTTGCCAAAGAAGTGACCGATCATAAAGTTGCACTGGTCTCCCAGGATGGCAGCGGCCCATGCTACGGCCAGCAGGGCCACGATGTTAAAGCCACCGTTATGGGCAAAGAAGCCCGAAGCAAACAGCAGTGAATCGCCGGGAAGGAACGGGAAGAACACCACGCCTGTCTCAACGAAGATAATGAGGAACACGCAGCCGTAGGCCATAAGCGGGCCGGCGGCGATCCAGCTGGCAATCGCGGTGCGCGGGTCTTTGAGTAGCTCGGCGATAAAATTGATGAAACCCATGAAGTAAAACCTCTCAGTTGTGGGCGCGGATACGTCCAAGTTGACCAGTATACGGTTGCTACGCGGGCGCGGGCCAAACCCCTCAAAAGTCTTACTTCATTACCAGCAACTGTGCATAACTGACACCTGTCACGCAAAGCTGAGTAGGACTGTGCCCTGAGCCCCTGCAGCCTCATTTGACAAATCAGACCCTGCAAATAGGGCCGCATAGGTGACGCATAATTTCTTTCGCAAATTGACAACCGCATAGCGGAACACGGCCCATACCCCGTCATATGATTTCTAGCGACTAAACAACAAATCACCGACGAAGGGGGCACG
>NZ_JBQKGH010000025.1:0-17715 GCF_052118905.1 Collinsella sp. LCP21S3_A3
CCCCCCCCCCCCCCCCCCCCCCCCCCCCCCCACAAATCAACACCCCCGCCCGGCCGGCCGCGCGGGGGGGCCCCCCCCCCCCCCCCCGCCAGCGTGCCTAGCGTTTACGGATACCCCAGACCAGGGCTCCGACGCCGGCTATGGCGATAACAAATGCCATGAGCAGTGCGGCGGTCTGCTGGTCACCCGTGGTGGGCAGGAAACCCTTGACCGTCTTGACGATGTTCGTCACGGTCTTGGGCGTGCCGGGATCGGGCGTCGGCACGGGCGGCTCGGGCTTCTTGTACGTGTTGTTGAACACGATGCCCTCGACGCTCTTGTCGCCCTTGGTAAAGGCGACATTCGCCTTGAGGTTGCCCTCGCCGTCATCGGCCACGTTGACGGTCGCGGTAAAGACGGACTTGTCGTAGGTCATACCGGCCTCGTCGCCCTTGACCTCGCTGATGGTATAGACGTACGTTCCGGGCTCGTCGTACTCGAACTTGTCGAAGTTGATCTTGCCGTCGGCATCGTTGGTGACCGTAGACTCGATGTCCTCGCCAACGAGCTTAAAGCTAAACTCGTCCTTCTTGAGCTCGCGTCCCTCGAGCACCTTGATGGCACCGATGGAGACCTGCGTGGGCATGGCATGATACTTGTTGGTAAAGCCAGCCGACTCAGTAGTTCCCTCGAGCTTGTGCGTCGCGGTCAGCGTGCCGTCTCCGTTGTCGGAGACGGTGGTCACGACGGTGTAGGTCGTGCCGTCATAGGTGACGCCCTTGTACAGGCCGAGCGCGTTGGGGCAAGCCTCGCGCAGCATGTACGTGTGCGCGCCAGGTGCCTCGTAGCGGATCGGGCTCAGCGCGACGGTGCCATTGGCGTCGTTGGTGCCGGTCGCGACAACCACGCCGTCCTCGAGCAGCTCAAACGTGAACTCGCCTGCTGCAAGGTCGCGTCCGGTCAGGCGCTTGACCGTCTTGACCTGATCGGTCACCACAGAATCGGTAGGCGTCACGCTGTAGGTGTTGGTGAACGTGAAGCCAGCGCCGTCGTCACCCTCGCGCACGACCTTCAGATGTCCAGCGCCGTCGTCAGTCACGGTGTAGGAAACCTTACGCGTGGCGTTGGCGTCGTTAGTCACGCCAGGGGCGCTACCGGACTCGGTCACCGTGTAGGTAAAGGTGTGCGAGCGCGGGGCAATGGGGGCTGCGGGCTCGGACTCGCTGCCGGACTCGTCGGCATTGGCGTCAGCGTCGGCGTCGGTCTCTTCAGCCTCTGCCTCGTCGGCCTCGGCTTCGTCAGCTTCGTCTGCCTCAGCCTTATCGGTCGCATCATCCGTCACGCCCAAGGCGCGGTTGAGGTCCTCGAGCGTAAAGTGGATCTTGCCAAAGTCCACGTTGCCGGCCGCGTCGTTGGTTGCGGTCGTGCGCTCGGGCATCGGGGCGCCCGCCTCATCGGCGGTCACGGTAAAGGTGAACTTACCCGTGATATCGGCCGGGGTCAGGCCCTCGGCAGCCTGGAGCTTCTTGGCGCCGGCGAGCGCGGCGTCAACGGCATCGGCGCCGTAGACGTTCTCGAACACGGGCTCGACGCCACCGTAGTCAGGCTTCGCCGTCAGAGTGCCGTCGCCGTTGTCGACGACGATGACCTTAAAGCTAAAGCTCGACTTCGCGGCAGTAATACCCTTTGCTGCGAGCGGGGACGTGTACTCAAACGCCGTGTAGTTGATAGTCCACGCAAGCTTGGCATCCGTGTCGGTACGGATGGCGCGTCCGGCGCTCACCAAATCGGCGAGCATCTCAGTCGTGTAATGCAGCGCGCCAAAGCTCACCTGGCCGTTGATGTTGGTCGCCACAGTGCCGTCAATGGCTTCCGTCTCGCCCGCATAGGCGATGCCAAAGTAGAACTCGCCGTTGGCCAGCGGACGACCGGTCAGGGTCTTGGTGGCGACAATCTGCGCAAGCTCGCCGCCCGGGTTATCGGTCGATGCGTGGTAGCTGTTGGTGAACGAGACCAAGGCGCTCTCGACCTTATTCTCGCCGCTCTTGTGGACCGCCACCGGCGTGCCATTGGGTCCGCCAGAAACGGTCGTCGTAGCGGTGAGCGTACCAGCGCCATCGTCGGCGATAGCGATCGTCACGGTGCGTACGGCCTCGTCGTAGGTGTAACCGGGCTGGCCATCGTTCTTCTCGGCAACGGTGTATGTAAAGGTCTTGCCCGCGTCAGCCTGCGTAAACTTGACCTCATGGCCAGCCAGGATGTCGATCAGACCAACCGTTGCCTCTGCCGTTGCAGGGGACTTGTACACGTTGGCGCCCTCGTGCAGGCCGAGCGCGATGGCCGAAGCCTCGTCGGCAGGCGTCACGGTAAAGGTGAACTGACCCTCGGTCATGGGACGTCCGGAGAGGGTCTTGCTGAGCTTAAGGCCGCCGGCCGCGGCGTAATCGAGCTCAGAGCGGTACGTGTTGGTGAAGCGGCCGCTTTCCTTCTTGGTGACGTTGGCGGTCAGGGTGCCGTCGCCGTTCTCGGTCACGGTCACTTCGGCAGTTGCGACATGCGCGTCATACGTCATACCGGCCGCGCTGCCCGCGTTCTCGCGGATCTCGTACTTGTAGGTTCCGGCAGCCGTGTAGTGGATCTTGCCGAACTTGATGGCGGCGATGCCTTCGTTGTCCGCATCCTGCTTGGTCACGGTTACGGTTGCCGGGTCGGGCAGTGGGGTGCCCTCGGGGGCCGTGATGGTAAAGCTGAACTTGTCTGCATCCGTCCAGTCGCGACCGTCGATGGCCTTGCTCAGGCCAAAGTCGAGCTCTGTGTCGATCGGGGTCACGCTGTAGGTGTTCTTGAACTCGGCGGGCTCGGTGCCCTTCAGGACATGCTCGGCCTTGAGAGTGCCGTCGCCGTTATCGGTGATGGTGGTCTCGATGGTGAACTTGGCATCGCTGTAGGTGATACCGCCGGCGTTGCCGTTGACCTCGCGCAGTGTGTAGGTGTGCTTGCCGGGCTTGTCGTACTTCACGGCGTTCATCGTGATCTTGCCTTCGGCATTGTTGGTGCCGGTGGCGACGACCTTGGCGTCCTCGCCCTCGCCCTCGACGAGCTCGAATCTAAACTCGCCAGCCTTGAGGTCGCGTCCGGTCAGGACCTTGGTCGCGGTGATCTGGTCGGTGACGCTTTTCTCGACGGGCGTCACGCTATAGGTATTGGTGAACGTAAATGCCGCATCGCCGTCCGGCTTGCGGGACACCCTCAGAGTACCCTCGCCGTCATCAGTCACGGTGAAGGAAACCGTACGCGAAGTCTCGGCGTCGTTGGTCACGCCAGCGACCTCACCGGACTCGGTCACGGTGTAGGTAAAGGTGTGCTCGCGCTTCTCGGGCTTCTCGCCCAGAGCCTTGTTAAGGTCGTCGAGCGTAAAGGTGATCTTGCCAAAGTCGACCTTGCCCTTGGCATCATTGGTCACGCTCGCGTTCGCGGGCATGGGTGCGCCCTCTTCACCGGTCACCGTAAAGGTAAACTTGCCGGCAATGTCAGCCGGGGTCAAGCCATCAGGAACCTGCAGATTCTTCTTGCCCACAAGCGATGCCTCGACAGGCGCGGCAGTGTAGGTGTTCACAAACTCGTTGCCGGCATCGCCGTAGACAGCCGTCGCCGTCAGGGTACCATCGCCGTTGTCGACAACGGTTACACATGCGTCAATTGCCGACACGGTGGCGCTCACGCCCGCAGGCAGCTTTCCGGTCTGCTCGGCAGCAATGTAGCGAATGGTCCACGTGGGCTTGTCGGAGCTAGCATCAACCGACGCCTTGCCCTCCTCGACCAGCTTGGCAAGCGACTCGGTCGTGTACGTCAGCGGCCCGAACTCAACCTTGCCACCCTTGTTGGTTGCATCCAGCAGAACCTCGTCGTGCCCCGCATAGCTCAGCGCAAACTTAAATTCGTCATCGGCCATCGGGCGCCCCGTGAGCGTCTTGGTTGCCTCAAGAGTCAGCGGGGTTTCCGTCTTGGCGCTATAGGTGTTCTTGAACTCGGTCTCGCCCGAGATCTTTTCAACGTCAGCCTTAAGCCCACCCGTGGCCTCAACCGCCACGGTCACCTTGAACGTGGCAACGTTCTCGCTGTAGGTGATGCCACCGGCGCCGCCCTTGACCTCGCGGACCTCATAGGTGTACTCGCCCGGCTTGTTGCAGGTGATCTCGCCGAAGTCGATAGCTGCCTTGCCATTGTCGTCCAGGTCGTCATTGGTCACGGTCGCGGTCGCGTGTGCGGGCATCGGGGCGTCATTCTCGGACGTTGCGGAGAGTTCAAACTTAAACTCGTCCACATCCGTCCAATCGCGGCCCTCGAGCACCTTGGTCAGGCCAAAGCTGGCCTTGGTATCCACCGTTGTCGGCGTCACGTTAAAGCTGATCTTGCCGTTGTTGCCCAGGTAGGAATTGACATGCGTCGCGGTCGCCTTGGCGGACACGTTGTTCCACTTGGGGTTAAGAACGTCGGTCGCGGTACCAGTGTTGTTGCCGCCCACACTCTCCTTGGTGGTGTGGAGCTCGTCGATAAAGGCTAGGCGCGCGGTTCCCACGCTAAACGAAAGGCTGCCGTCCTCGTCAGCAACAATAGCGCCGTCAAACTTCGCAGCGTCGCCGCCGATAAACTCGATGACGGCAGAGGCGGGCTTGGCCTCATCGTTTTCGCCCTGCTCCTCAAACTCATCCTTGTAGTAATAGGTGCCGGTATCTGCCAGCGAATTCTTTGCAGGCTGCGTGCAGTCCTTGTCCGTGTAAATTGGGGTCTGTTTCTGGAAGTAGTAGTAGCGGTTGGTGTCGGCCGGCTCAAAGGTCGCAACCGTATTACCCAACGCGCCGGTCTCCCACTTGTTCGCGTAGAAGTTCACGGTCTTGGTGCCATCGTCGGCAACGGTCGTATTCTTTTCGATGTAAGCCTTGAGCCCCGTGACCTCCTCAGGCGCAAATAGGTTGTCGAGCGCAACACTCTTCACGCTCGAAGCATACTTCACCTGGATGGGCTTAACGTTGTCGACCGAAAGCTTGCCGTCTACGGTCTTAAAGTGACTCAGCGGAATCAACGACGCAGGAATATCGACCGTTACGATATCGCCCTTCTGGGGATTGTCATCGCCGGCGCGCTGCACGGTGATGAGCAGGTCTTTTGCCTTGCCGGTGAACTCGTAGGTGTCGGTATTGGTTTCTTTATTGACCGTCTTGCTCGCCTTGGTAAACGGCGTGCCGTTAATGACGACTTCGGTAAATCCGTCAACCTGCATAAAGTCGCCCAGCTCGTCGGTAAACGTGATGTAGCCGGACTTGGTCTCGTCGTAGCCCTTATGGATTTCGGTCGGATAAGGCGCCTCCGATGTGATGGCCTGCGAGATGTCGTCGAAGACCTTCTTGAGCTCTTCGGCATTGGTCGCCGACTTGTAGTAGTCGGAGTTTTCCGCACGCGTTCCGTGAGAATTCCATTTCGTGGCATTGGGGTAGTTGCTCGAAACGGCCTGCATGAACTTGTTCTCTTGGCTTGTCTTCGAATCCTGGACGCTGGCTTTGGGATCCGCGCCATCAAAGATGCCGATAGTATAAACGGTGGCCTTGCTGTCCTTCATGTTCTTGGCAGCCGCCACGCCAGCATTGGCGACATCCGGATTGAACTCGCTGAAGCTTGTCGGCGTGCCGTCGGTAAAGAACACAACAATCTTCTTGGCGCCCGCGCGACCAGAAGTGATGCCCTCTGCCAGCTGCAGGCCATTGTCGGCGCGCGTGGCACCGGCGGGCCTAATCTCATCAATTTTATTCTTGAGATCGGTTGCTTTGCTGCCAGAGCAATCGATCAGGCCCGTCATTACCTGCGAGTAGTTGTACGTGTTAGTTCTGCCGTGTTCCTGTTTCTTGTACGTATCATTACCGACCTTTTCGGTCGTATCTCCCGAAAACTTAACGATAGCAACCTTATGCTGCCTATCCACGCCCTCGATACCCTCGTTTTGCTTGGCGATGGTATCAATAAAGCTGTTCGCAGCGCTCTTCAGTGCATCGATACGCTTGGTGGAATCTCGACCGCCCATCTCACCATCCATCGAGCCAGAAGCATCCAGCACCATCACGATATCGAGCGGCGTGGTGACCGTCACGGTTGAATTAGACGTCGAGGACATCGCCGAAAGCGTAGTCACAAAATCTGACGCTTCGTTTTCTCCGGCTTTCTTGACCGTCTTGTCGGTCCAGATTCGGCCGACGTTTTGAGTCGTTACTTTATTACCGTTGTGACCGGCCGCCCAGATTTCCCAGCGTCCGCTGGTGTCGGGATCGACGACGACCTTTCCGCTCATTGTCGGTCCGTCCATTCCGGTGCTGGACCTGGCGTTGGCCTCGGGCAGCATGGCAAATGCCGCAGCCGGCAATACCAGCACTACGGCCAGCATCACCGCCAAGAAACCCCTCGTGTACTTACTCATCGCGTCTCCCTTCTCGCAGGCTCAGACCTTGCATCAGCCTCAAGTTACGGAATGAGACACAATTTGAGCAGGTGACACACGTTCCAGATTCGGTTTTGGGCGTGAGACAAATGTCTCACCAAAGTTGAGACATGAGGGTTTTCGCAGGAAAATGGGTGCGACTCAAGATGGACGGGGCAAAAGGGCCCGTTTTCCTCCGTCCACGGGAGATCAAAGGCTGTTACGGATATGGTGCCATTTCAAAACTGTGCTGGATTACGGGACTAATGTCGGGACCCTTATCCATACCTCCATTTTTTGAAAAACGGCAGACTATCTACCTGCGGTTTTGTTTTTGCAATTTTCTGTATGGTCGAAGGTTCGCTATCCAGCCCCGTAATCCGGCATAGTTTTTGTTCGCAGAGGCTTAGCCGCGCGTTCACGCGCGGGGCCGGCGGGGCATTTTTGCCCCACCGGCCCCTATTCCAGCTCTATTCCAGTGCTACTCCGGCTTGGTTTCTACCGTGGGAGTCTTGTTCGCCGCAACCGGAGTACGGGCGGTGTCCATAGTCAGGCAGTGCTTGGGGCAGCTCTCGATGCACTCGCCACACACCACGCAGGCGTACGGGTCGATCGACCAGGTACCACCCTTGCGATCGACCGCAAGCGCGCCCGCCGGGCAGCGACGCGCGCACATACCGCAGCAGATGCACACGTCCATATCGTTGACGATATGCCCGCGCAGGCGCTCGGGCGCCGCCAGCTCCTCCTGCGGATAGCACACCGTGACCGGCTGCTTGACCATAGAGCCCAAGGCCGTCTTGGCAAATGTCATCAAACTCATGCCGCGCCTACCTTTCCGTGCAACTAATGCAGGGGTCGATGGTCAGGATAATCATGGGCACGTTGGCAATGAGCACGCCCTGCAGTGCATGCGTCAGGCCCGCCAGGTTTTGCGACGTCGGCGTGCGCACGCGGAAACGGTCCAAATTCTTGGTGCCGTTACCGCGCACATAGTAGTACGCCTCGCCGCGCGGTTGCTCAATCACAACCTCGCCGCGTGCGCCATCGGCCGGCGTAAGCTTGGTGCGCCCGCCGATGCCGTCGTGCGGAATCTTGCCCACAAGCTCCTTAATGATGTCCATGGCCTGCGTGACCTCGGCACAGCGCACCTGGCAGCGGGCATAGCAGTCGCCATCGGTGGCAACGATGGGCTCAAACGCAGCCAGGTCCGCATAGGCACCGTCGCCAAACATGCGCACGTCGTAGTCCACGCCCGAGGCGCGCCCAAACGGACCGACCATCGACAGGTCCAGCGCGTCTTTCTTGCTGATCACGCCCACGCCATGCAGGCGCTCGCCGCAGCTGTTGTCGTCCAAAAACGTATGCACCAGGGCCTCGTAGTCGGGGCGCATGGCATCGAGCGTCTGGACAATGCCCGCCAGCTCGGAGTCCTCAATGTCA
The DNA here is from genome assembly GCF_052118905.1 of Collinsella sp. LCP21S3_A3. Classification (NCBI taxonomy): domain Bacteria; kingdom Bacillati; phylum Actinomycetota; class Coriobacteriia; order Coriobacteriales; family Coriobacteriaceae; genus Collinsella; species Collinsella sp. LCP21S3_A3. The sequence goes on from NZ_JBQKGH010000025.1 coordinate 7,889, forward strand.
TGCTTAAGGCCGCCGATCTCGTTAATCGACAGAATCACGCGACCGCCACACGTGCTCTCAAAGATCTTGAGAATCTGCTCGCGCAGGGTCCACGAACGATAGAACAGCGCCTCGAAGCCAAAGGCATCGGCGAGCAGGCCCAGCCACAGCAGGTGCGAGTGAATGCGCGAAAGCTCGTGCAAAATGGTACGGATATACTGCACGCGGCCAGGCACCTCGATATCGAGCATGCGCTCGCAGGCGCTGGCATAGCCGCAGCTGTGACCCACGGCGCAAATGCCGCAGATGCGCTCGGCGATGTAGCCAAACTGGTGCATGTCACGCTTTTCGGTGAGCTTCTCGAGTCCGCGGTGCACAAAGCCGATCTGAGGAATAGCCTCGATAACGCGGTCGTCCTCGAGCACCAGGTCCAGGTGAAGCGGCTCGGGCAGCACCGGGTGCTGCGGGCCAAACGGAATAACGGAGCGATGTGCCATGGACCTTACGCCTCCTTTTTCTGCTTATCGCGGGCGGCCTTGGCGGCAAGCGCCGCGCGGACCTTGGCCGCTTTCTCGGGATCCATGGCGGCGAGCTTTGCCTCCATCTCGGCGGCCTTGAGCGCGGCCTTCGCAGCAGCCTCGTCATGCTGAGCATCGGAGCCGGCAGCCGCAGCGGGCTGAGCGACGGCAGCGCCCGCAGCATCGCCAGCGCCCTCCCCCGCAGCGGCCGCGGCAGCGGCGGCCTTCTCGGCCGCGGCCTTGCGCGCCTTGGCCTCGGCAGCGGCACGGACCTTCATGGCCTTCTCGCGCGCGGTTTTCACCTCGGGCGTGATGACGCTCATGGGCTCGGCAGTCGAGACCTGGTAGAAAAAGCCCTTAAAGTCAATCTGCATGTCGGTAATGGCAAGCCCAAACAGGTCGTGTGCCTCATTTTCAAACGGGAACACCGCAGGGTAGTACGAGCTGATGGATGGAATCTCCTGGTACTGGTCGATACCATCGACTACCAGGTTCTCAATCGCATAACTGCCGTCCTGCGCGATCTGCTCCTGGGCAGCACGAACGTTGATGAACGTATAGACCAAGCGATACGTGCCGTCGTCCACATTGCGCTCGGCGTGCATCTGCACAAAGCGGGCACCGGAACCCTTGAGCGCCTGGACATGCGACAGCAGCGCATCGAGCTCGACGGTGGTATAGATTGCCTTTTGCATTACTCGGCCCCCCTTGCAGCGGCGGACGCGGCGGGCGTCCCAGCAGGTGCGTCGCCAGCGGCGGGCGCGTCGCCGGCCTCAGCCGCGGCCACAAATCCGTCCTCGCCCAGCTCAACGCCGCCATCCCAGGTAGCAGCACCGCCCACGGTAAGCGGGTCGCCGCCGGCGCGCATCACAGCCTCCTTCTGGTCCAGGATGCCGCACGCCTCCACGATGGCGTCGATCACCGTCTCGGGGCGAATGGCGCATCCGGGCGCGTACACGTCCACGGGAATTGCGCGGTCCACGCCACCGATCACGTTGTACGCATCGCGGAACACGCCGCCCGAGCACGCGCAGATGCCGCACGCCACCACGCACTTGGGCTCGAGCATCTGGTTGTAGATCTGGCGCACGACGGGCAAGTTCTGGGCGTTGACCGACCCCGTCACCAAAAAGATGTCCGCATGTTTGGGGTTGCCGGTGTTGACCACGCCAAAGCGCTCCGCATCGAACAGCGGCGTGAGCGAGGCCAGCACCTCGATATCGCATCCGTTGCAGCTCGAGCCGTCGTAATGAATAACCCACGGCGAGCGCGACATTTTATGATCCATGGATGCCGCCTCCTAAATAAACACGTCGACGAGGATGGGCATAAGGTTGAGCAGGCCAAACACCAGCGCCACACCCCAGCCGAGCTTAAAGCAGCTGCGCCAGGTGCTACGGGCGAAGGTGTTATCGATCAGTACCTCGACAAAATACGTCATGACCATAACGACCAGGGCGACGACCCAGCTCACCGGGTTGTCCCAAACAAAGAACATGCCCACCCACATCAAAAACAGCACGGTCTCGCACCAGTGCATAAGGGTCATCTTGGCCAGCGTGCCGCCGCTCATCTCGGTGGCGACGCCCTGGACGATCTCCTGATGCGCGTGATGCGAGTACGAAAGGTCAAACGGCGACTTGCGCAGTTTGATGGTAAGCACCGCGAGCAGTGCGAGGAAGATGGGCGCGCTGTACACGATGATGGGGGCCGACTGCCCCGTCACGGCGATGGAATCGAAGCTGTCGGTGGCAAGGTACAGGCCCACACTCATCAGCAAAACGGCGGGCTCGTAACTCATGACCTGCAGCAGCTCGCGGTCGGCTCCGACCTGGGCAAACGGGCTTTGCGTCGAGGCGGACGCCAGCACCACAAAGATCGCAGCGAGGGTAACCATAAAGGCGCATAACAGTGTGTTGGAACCCGACACAAAGATGCCGCCGCCCACCACGGTAAAGACGAGCGCGCACGCCATGTAGGTATCGTCCACGGTGTTTACGCTGGCAGGGGCTTTGCGCAGGAGCTTGGCTACATCGTAGAACGGTTGCAGCAGACGCGGTCCCACGCGGCCCTGCATGCGGGCGGACAGCTTGCGGTCGATGCCGTCGATCAGGCCACCAACCAAAGGCGCCAGCAGGGCAAACGCCACGGTGCCTATAAAGATGCCTACGACACCCGAGCCTTCGAAATACTTGCCACGCAGCACCGAGGGCTCGCCCATGGCGAGCGTATCGGGGCCAATCCATGCGCAACATAGCAGCGCGAACAGGATGATGCTGCAGCACACGATGCTGCCCGCGGGGCCAATGCGTTTCTCGCCAAGGGTGTCCTCCAGGTACCAATTGCGCTTTTCGGCCTTCACCTCGTGTCCCATCGAGCCGCGGAAATGACGGTAATTGTCGGTTCCCACACCCGAAAGATATACGTTTACGTGCGGTTTGTTGCTCACGCGGAATGAAGTCAGCAGCACCACGGCGATAAAAGCCACGATAACAACCATTAGATACATGGCATCCTTGCCAATAACATACGGCACGCGGCCAAACACCATGGCCAAGTAAGGCGACACCAGACCGCTCGAGATAATCGGAAACGCTACACAGCACAGAATCAGCAGCGCGGCGATAGTGTTGAGCGCTATCCATTCGGTCTTATGGACATTGCCCTCCACGTTTTCGGCCGTAGAATCCACGCCCGAGAGCTTGGCGAGCCACTTGCCCCAGAAGAAGAACGTCGCGGCCGAGCCAAAGGCCAGCACCATGATCATGAGCACATTGCCGGTCTGCGCAAACGCCACCAGGGCGCCCCACTTAGACACGAGCATGCCAAACGGAGCCACGAACATGCCCATGATGCCCAGCATCATCAGGCGCGTCAGGTGCGGCATGCGGCTGAACATGCCGTCCATGTCCTCGATATTGCGGCTGCCGATATGATGCTCGGCCGTGCCCACGCACAGGAACAGCAGCGACTTTGCCACCGTATGGAACAAGATCAAGAAGATGGCGGCCCACACGGCCTCGGGCGCGCCGACACCCAGGCAGGCACTGATGAGGCCCAGGTTGGAAATGGTGGAGTACGCGAGCACGCGCTTGGCATTGCTCTGCGAGATGGCCATGAGGGCGGCGAGCAAAAACGTGATGGCGCCCACGCTCGTGACCATAAAGCCGGTCACAGGATAGGTGGCGTACAGCGGGCTCAGCTTGACCATCAAAAACACGCCGGCCTTGACCATGGTGGACGAGTGCAGCAGGGCGCTCGTGGGCGTGGGGGCGACCATGGCGCCGAGCAACCAGGTGTGGAACGGCATCTGTGCGGCCTTGGTAAGCGCGGCGATCGACAGCAAGACGACCGGCAGCACCAGCAGCGCGGATTGCGCGGTTCCGGCGCCGGAAAGCTCGATCATGCCCGAGATGGTCAGCGGTACGCCGTTGACGTGCAGGAACATAAGACCCGCCAAAAACGCGATGCCGCCCAGCATGTTGAGGATGATCTGGGTAAAGGCGTTTTTGATGGCCTCGGGCGTGCGCGTATAGCCAATCATAAGAAACGAGCACACGGTGGTGATTTCCCAGCCGCAGAACAGCCACTCCAGGTTGTCGCTCGTCACGATGACGAACATGGCCGAAAGGAACAGGAACATAAGCGCCAGGAACTGCGGGCGTCGGTCGGGCGCGGTCTGCCCACGCAGCGCGGCCTCGTGCTCATCGTGCGCCTGGAAGTCCTTCATGTAGCCCAGGGCATACACGCAGATCAGGCTGCCGACAATGCCAACGGCGAGCACCATGATCACGCTCATATAGTCCAGGTAGAGCGGCGTGGCGGTGACGACCTCGGCCGTGGGCAGCGTCATGGCAGCGAAGGCAACCGAACCCACCAGCTGCACCACGCCGAGTACACCGGTAAGCGCGTTCCTATATTTGAACGCGTTGTACAGGATGACGGCACACAGAATTACGTCGATGACGGAGCTGATGATCGAGAGCACATGCGAGGTGCCGGGGGCAACCTCAAAGCCCTGCGGACCCGTGCCAAAAAATAAGACGGCAACTACAACGGTCACCGCCATAATAATGCCGGAGCCTACAAGCCCTACCGCATCGCGGGCTCGGTCACTGCGCGCGAGCAGCATGCCCATCGCCGGTACCAGCGGAAACAGGGTAAGGAAATACAGTAGCGTCATACCATCACTCCCCCATGCAAAAACGCTGCAATTATTTAACGTTATAGCTCAAATTGGGAGTTCAGGCGGCAGGTTTTCGGTCAACTGGGGAGTTTTAGGCGTATGGGGTAAGGACATGTCCGCTTTGGAGTAGAGAGGCAACGCTCCCCCTCTCGTAGCGGCGGGCGCACGGGCCACTGCGCGCGGTTTATTGACCACTTTGAAGGATGTCCCGATAGACTCGCGGCGGTCCAAAAATTTGGCGCGGCAAGAAAAATGCGCCCCTGCGGACGCACCATCCCGTTCGCTATTCCGCCTTTTTAACGCGCGGTTTACGACCCCGCGGCTTATCGACCAAGGCGGCCTCGCCACCGTCGCGATACTGTCGGCACCAAGCTTTAACCGAAGACTCGCTGGGGACCTTGTGCTTGACCATGACCTCACGCACCGTCAGACCATGTTCCAAGCGGTCCTTAACCACGGCAAGCTTAACGTCAAACGAATATGTGTGGTGATGAGAGCCCGCATTGAGAACGGCGTCGGCGCCGCCCACGGCATACGCACGGGCCCACTGACGGGCTGTGGCCTGGGGGATGCCAAGCTCTGCGGCGAGCGCGCGATGGCCGACCCCTTCTTGGAGGATCTCGACAGCGCGCTGCCTAATCTCGGGCGCATGCGTGCGAGTCCTTGTTGTTTCTGACATACCTGCCACTTCTACTTCTTAGCCTTAAACGTTAAATTGCTTTCTTACGTGCAAGTTAGATAGTAGCATTTTACTGTTTGCTCAAAGCAGTTAATTAAAATAGACGCGGCGCTATCTGGGAATTTGACACCAATTTACGACATTTCTATATTGATTATTTACGCTGGTAACTAGCTCGCAGCTAATCGTCATTCGCTTGCCAGCAACATTGGCATCTCTTTATATCCTTTGGAATAGAGGATATAGTTATTAACCCCTCCTCCAATAATTTTGAGCAGTCTGCAAGGCAGTAGACGCCTCACTCCCCATGATTAGCGCGCATTGCCGTCCACCGGGGCAAAACAAAAAGGGCGGGACCTGCTGCGCTTGCAGGCCCCGCCCCGATTGACACCCGATGGGACGCGGCCGGGCGAGACAGATCCGTGCTACCGCCCCACCTGGCCGCGATGTTCAACTACAGCTCGTTGGCCGCGTGATATGCCGTGCGAATGGCGTTCGCAATGTCGGCGGTGCGCTCGCCCGAGCAGTCGCCCACACAGGTCACGGGCACCGTAACGCCATCCAAGTCAAACGCGTTGGCCTTGGAACCGACGGCCATCACCACGTAATCGCAGGCGATCTTCACCGGCTCCTCGGCGCCGTCATCGGCAGTGCGCACGGCCTCCACGCCCTCGTCGGTAATGGCGGTCAGACGGGTCTTAACATGCTGCTCCACGTTGTGCTCTGCAAAGTCGCTCATAATCAGCGGCAGAATGGTCTCGGACTCGCCTGCGGCAATCTTGTCGAGCATCTCCACGATCGCCACTTCGCAGCCGTGCTGCAGCAGGTACTCGGCAGTCTCGGTGCCCACCAGGCCACCGCCAATGACGGCGACGCGTCCCGTAAGCTCCACTTTGCCGGCCAGCACGGCCCAGCTCGAGACGACCTTCTTAGAATCGGCACCCGGAACGGGGATGACCACGTCGTGCGCGCCCACAGCCACAATCGCGGCGTCGGCGGCGTTGAGGTCCTCAGTGGTAGCGACGTGGTTGAGCTCAACCTTCACGCCCAGGCCGGGCAGAATCTTCTCGTAATACTCGACCGAGCGCATGATTTCGCCCTTGCGCGGAGGCGCGGCCGCCAGCACAATCTGGCCGCCCAGATGATCGCTCGCCTCGTAGACGGTCACGTCGTAGCCGCGCTTGGCCGCCACGCGTGCGGCCTCCAGACCGGCAATACCGCCGCCCACAACGGCGATCTTCTTGTCGCCCTCGCCCGGCTTAATGGCGATGGTAGCCTCGTCGCCGTTCTCGGCATTGAGCACACACGAGATGTACTTGCGGTTTTGAATCGCATCGACGCAGCCCTTGTTGCAGTTGAGGCACTCGCGGATGGGCTCGCCCGTGGCGGCCTTCAGCGCAATGTCGGGGTCGCACATGAGCGAGCGGCCATAGGCGATGATATCGGCTGCGCCGTCTTCCAGAATCTTCTCGCCAGCCTCGACCGAGACAACACGGCCCACAGTTGCTACCGGCACGGAGACCAGGGCCTTGACGCGCTCGGCCACGGGCAGCGTCCAGTTGTAGGGCATGGCGCCCATGGACGGAATGGTATCGCCCATATTGCCGGTGTGGTTGGCCTGTGCAACCTGGATCATATCGATGCCCGCGCCCTCGAGCAGCTTGGCGAACTCGCAGGCCTCGTCGGGCTGCAGGCCGCCCTTGCCACGCGGCGTGCCATCGGGGTTCTCCATGATCACGGGGAGCTTATACTCCACCATCAGCTGCGGCGCGGCTTCCTTGATGGCAGCGACGACCTCCAGCGCGTAGCGAACGCGGTTCTCAAACGAGCCACCGTACTCGTCGGTGCGCTTGTTGAGGATCGCGGAGCACAGCGAACCCACCAGGCGGTCGCCGTGGACCTCGATGGCGTCGATGCCGGCCTGCTGCGCGCGAGCGGCCGAGGCGGCGATGGCCTCCTTGATCTGGGCGAGCTGCTCTACGCTCGCCTCGTTCACAAAGTGCTGCATATCGTGGTGCAGCTTGGCATATGCCTGCTTGCGGATCTCGTTGGACTCGGCCATCTTGGCGGCAAAGGTCTCCTCGTCGCCGGCGGCCTTGGCCTCCTGCGCGGCTTTGGCCGCAGCCATGGAGCCCATGACCATGCGGCCGACACCGGGCACGTCGTACTCGGGGTGGAACAGCTGCAGCGCGACCTTGGCACCGTGCTTGTGGACGGCGTCGGCCAGCGCCTTAAACGTGGGGATCTGGGCGTCGGTCGCCAGCTTGGGCGTGGGGCTTGCGGTCATGACGGGAGCGACGTCGCCGATGACGATGTAGCCCACGCCGCCACGGGCCAGACGCTCGTAAAAAGCCAGGCTGCGCTCGCCGATGGAACCGTCGCGCTCCTCATAGCCGGTAGTCAGCGGCGGGAACATAATGCGGTTCTTGAGCTCAAGGGGGCCAACCGTAATGGGCTGGAGCAGCTTGGACGCAGGTGCGGTCATGGACATTCCTCTCTTGTAGACGCGGCGGCGATGGTGCCGCGTAGTTGTTTAGAGGATATGGCATGGGGCTACAGCGGCACAACGAAAATCGGCGAATATCAGGTGGAGGCAGGCGGATGGGGCAGGGCGGCCCGTCGGTTTGTCTCAATCTGTAACAGTTGCTCAGCAAAACCGGGTCTTACTGTTACAGATCGAGATATTCCTCTCGACCCATCCTCAATAATCTAAATCTGTAACAGCTAGACCCACTTTTGACCCCTACCTGTTACAGATCAAGACAAACGGAAGCGTTCCGTCGGAAAATCTCGATCTGTAACACCTACAGGCCAAAAACGACCCCAGATGTTACAGATCGAGACGAACAAACTCGGTCCGACCAAACATCTCAATCTGTAACATCTAGACCGACTTTTGGCCTCCACCTGTTACAGATCAAGACAAACGGCAACTGTCCGTCCGAATATCTCAATCTGTAACAACAACTCGGCAAAAACCGTCCCTCGTGTTACAGATTTAGACAAACGGAGCCCCGCTCGCCGGAAATCTCAATCTGTAACATCTACAGACCAAAATCGGACCCACCTGTTACAGATTGAGACAGCCCCAACAACACCGTCCCCGTTCGTGGAAACGACCGCCACACTCACCTTTTTAAACAACCTAAGTTGATGCCATCGCCGTCCATGCCCGGAATGGCAAACGAGAACAGGTCTTTACCCCACTCAAAGTCGAGCTTCTCCTTGATGAGCTTGGCGTTGTGGCCAAAACCGCCCGTGGCGACAATCGCGAACTTGCACGAGATCTGGTACTCCTCGCCGTCCTTGTCCTTGGCAGTCACGCCGCAGATGGCGCCGTCCTCACCCTTGATAAGGCCGGTGCCCGGGCACTCAAATATAAACTCGACACCCAGGTCCTGGGCACGCTCGGTCATGCGCTTGGTCATCGTGGTCGCCGCGCGATGAGGCGAGCGCCCGCCTCGGCTGCAGCGACCGCCGCGGCAAGGCCGCTCAGACCAGCGGCGACGACAACGACGTCGGTCTCTAACTGTTTCATGCGAATCCTCCTTTATAGGGCTCTCGGACGAGCCCGGGTTTCATGCGAATTGCATGCGTATCGACAGCCATACTTTCGCTCGAGAACAGGCTCAAAACCATGTGCAGGCGCACCGATGTTTGCCCATAGCGACCATGGGCTTTGTGCGGATGAACCATGCGTTTGGGCAACGCTTTCGCGCGCATGGTCCTGGCGCCATGCGCACAAAGGGGGGCGGTGTGCCTTATGGCACCCGCCCCTGATAATCGAGTTTTCTTATGTTTAGTCCTATAAACAGTCCAATATCTTTAGGCAAGATCACCCCGACGACGCTCATCCTGCCTGGAATGCCAGACTCCACCCGCCCGCTCGATGGGATGAGTCCGCGCATCACCTGGACTCTCTACGCCTCCAATGGATCGGTAGCCTCTTACGAACACTTTCAAAAGTATGACAAGAGAAAGAAAAGTCCGTAGATTATGCATCTTTAGACTCGTGAAAAAGCGCATCGTGCCCGTCAGCGGCGACGCACCGGCCTTCGGGACGCCTGAAGGCTACTGGACACGGCGGCAATGTTCATAGCGAATGATGCGAACGCTGCAACTGGTATTATATGACGTACTATTGAAAGGATGCTGAAGAGGTTGCGGGAAAAGGCTTGCTTACTAGAAGCAGAGCAAGGAGATCCAGAAGACGGATTGCGGACAAATGATATGAATTAAATAGGGCACTGCGCGCTATAAAAGGAAAAGGGTGGTGGGTCCTGATGCTGGTACTGTCTGCTGTTTTAAGTTTATTAATAAAATCTGGCTGTGTAATCTGTGCAGCCCTTTATTTAAGGCTCTGTTAGACCAGGATTGACATGCCGACCTGCCGGCTAACTCGCCGTCTCCTCGTCGGGCGCCGGCGTCTTGACCCTCATCTCGAACGGCATCCCGCCCTCTCGGA
>NZ_JBQKGH010000026.1:0-17468 GCF_052118905.1 Collinsella sp. LCP21S3_A3
GACATGTCGAAGCTGGAGGAGATGGACGAGCTGAGGGGAAAGGCGGAGGGCTAGAAGAGGACGGGGCGGGAGACGACTAAATCAATTTGCGAAAGAATCTTGACGGTACCGCCGCATAATTCACTTTGTTAGACCGTCTGCCGCAATGTAACTTAACAAAAAAGCCGGAAGACAAAAGTCTTCCGGCAGCAGCCTAAAGGACGACATATCCCGTAGCGGCTATAAGCCCACAGAATCCGCTCCATGAGCAGCCTGCTCGGCGGTAAACCCTTCAAATTGAAGTTGGCTTATCAGCCCTGCACGAGAGAAGTTCATAAACCTCATGTAACTTTTCGCCGACATCTCCGCTTGATCCATCCAGTCAGCCCCACAATGGTCCGCTGCAAAAGTTGCATCTTCGTTCGAATAGCCTTCGAACTCAAGCTGCTCGATAAGCCTCTGGTGAGAGAAGCCACCCATGCGCAGATAGGAAGCAGCAGTTCCAAGAGCATTCCTCTGTGATGTGGAGACAGTGATTGAATACTCTTCGCTCTGGAGTGTCGTCCCGCACGCGGTGCACTTTATCTCGCGCTTGCCCGGAAGAACTGATCCAGTAGATGTAACCGTGGACTCGACCGTAACCTGCCAGTCTCCCGGAACATGATCGAGTTTTTCAATCTCCTCTTCCACATCTTTATTGCAGCGTTTACAAGTCGCCTTCTTCATGCCGGCCTCAACACAAGAAGCTTCCTTTGTAACCGTCCACTCTCCAAGGTCATGTCCCAACGCAGTGCCCTGTGTCTCACCGCATATCGCACAAGTCTTCGGTGAAGTACAAGTAGCGTCTTCCCACTTATGCCCCTTTGGCTTTCCTTCCGTATATCCGCACAGCCCACATGTTGACGGCTCAGTGCATGTCGCCCTAAGCATCTTATGTCCATGAGCCTTGCCTCGTGTCGCCCCACAAAGGGCGCACGTAGACGGCTCAGTACAGGTTGCATTGCTCCATTGGTGTATGCAAAGCACATGAGTTCCAAAGAGAATTCCGAATAGCACAATGACGACGGCAGCGATCAAGCCAACCTTCACCTCGATGCGGGCATCCTTGAGCCCCTTTTTCTTGGTGCCGGTACCCTTATTCTCTTGCGTCACCTCTTCGGAAGGTTGTTCCTTGCCATCTTCCTGCGGTTTGATTTTCTCTGCCATATCTATTCACCGTCCTTTTCCTCTGCCCTGCCATCTCTAAGCGTTATGAAGGACTTAACCAAAAGGAAGTCGGCCAAAAGTAGAGAGGCAGTACCAAAAGCCGCCCCGTCAACGGCAGACGTTAGCCAAAACACGCCAAGCAAGAAAAGCAGTGCGCCAAATGTGAAACCGAGACCCATCACGATTTTACGCACATTGGCGTTTCTCCGGGCTTTCTTCTCTTCTTCAATCTGGTTTTGATCGAAGCTATTCTTGACCGCCTCGTGTCGTGCCTTTGCTTCTTCAATGACGGAGGCAGATGCGATTTCCTGCTTTTCAAGACGGCTACGAGCCTCATCAATTGCGGTGGTGTCTTTTTCGAGCATCACCAACCTCTGAGTAAGCTCAGCAAGCTCCGCATCCATCTCCCCCTTGCGGTTGCCCAACGTTTTGATTTGTTTCTTTGTTTCAGCAACAAGTCTGCGTGCATCTAGCTCCATCTTTGGATCGAGTTCCACAACGGCGCTATCGACACTAGAGACAATTGAGATGAACAGTTTTCGCTCGTCCTGAACCTCGGATTTCGACTTAACACCCTTTCGCCCGCCGACGACGGCGCCAACAGGGCCGGCAACCGCGCCACCGATAACAGCACCCGCAACGCTGGTGCCGCCACCCCTTACCGTTGTCTCAGAGTAAACATTTCCGCTCGAATTAACCTCTATCTCCAGATCGTCGGAAAGTGGAATAGACTTCGCCTCCGCAACGATTCGATCGCCATAGAGCACGATGCCGGCAAGGGTTTGAACATGACCGTAAAAACCGTTACGAGCTTGCTCGATTTCGTCCTTGCAGTTTTTTATTTGTCGTTCGTGCTCTTTTGTAACGCGTTTTAATTCATTCTCAGAATCCTTGAGAATCTTCTTTTGATCTCGCGTGATTGCATCAAGTTCACGCTTTGAAGCGCTTATTTGTTCGAGCGCTCCCCCTAGTTTATAATTCGCCATCCTACCCCTTTCTTCAACACAGCACGAATAGTTTAATTGCCCTCAGAGACAGGGCGATCACAAAACTTGCGATCGGCGGGTTTAGTCGGCTAGGGGTTGTCGTTTACCAAAATGTAACGTATCCCCTTCCTAATCCCTAGCGAATCGCTATACTTTATTGAATCGCATTGCCATGGCGCTAAGGGAGGGCGGCCGGTGAGCTTTATCAATACCATTCGCGAGGACATCAAGACCGTCCAGACGCAGGACCCCGCCGCGCAAAACGGTCTGGTCATCTTCCTTTCCTATCCTGGCCTGCACGCCAAGTGGAACCACGTGCCCGAGCACTGGCTGTGGGAGCACGGTCATCGCTCGCTCGCCCGTGTGCTCTCGCAAATCACCCGCCACATCACCGGGGTCGAGATTCATCCCGCTGCACAGATCGGAAAGCATTTCTTTATCGACCACGCCATGGGCGTCGTCATCGGCGAAACCACCATCGTGGGCGACAACTGCGTGCTCTACCAGGGCGTCACGCTTGGCGGCACCGGCAACGAAACCGGCAAGCGCCACCCCACCCTGGGCAACAACGTCACCGTGGGCACGGGCGCCAAGGTGCTCGGCAACATTCGCATCGGCAACAACGTCAAAATCGGCGGCAACTCGGTTGTCGTCAAGGACGTGCCCGACAACTGCACCGTCGTGGGCGTACCGGGACGCATCATCAAGCGCAACGGCTGCCGCGTGTTCGAGGAGAGCTTCGACGCCAAGCAGCACCGCGAGTACATGCCTGACGATGCCGCCGAGCAGTCCGCCCTCAACCGTCAGGGCATCACCGAGAACGCCCGCCGCGTCAAAGAACTCGAGCAAGAGGTAGCCGAGCTCAAAGCCCTCGTTGCCAAACTTGTGGACGAACGCTAGACGCGGACGGCCAATGACAACATTCGCGCCAGCGCAAAGGCGCGCCAGGGAATCTATCCCCGGCGCGCCTTATTTCCGATGCGACAAGGGGGCCGCCCCCATGTCGCATTATGCGAACTGGCTCAGATAGAGGTCGGCGTAGGCGCCCTCGGCAGCCAGCAACTCCTTATGCGTGCCCTGCTCGATAATGTTGCCGTGATCCATGACCAAGATCAGGTCGGCGTCCACGATCGTCGACAGGCGATGCGCGATCACAAAGCTGGTGCGCCCGCGCATAAGCGCGTCCATGGCGCGACCGATGGCGAGCTCGGTACGCGTGTCCACGCTCGACGTCGCCTCGTCCAGGATGAGAATCGCCGGGTTGTTGAGCAGCACGCGTGCGATGGTCAACAGTTGACGCTGCCCTTGGCTAATGCTCTCGGCATCGTTGGCCACCCGCGTGTCATAACCCTGCGGCATGGTGCGCACAAAGAAGTCGACCTGCGCGGCGCGCGCAGCCGCCACGATCTCGTCGCGCGTCGCCTCGGGACAGCCGTAGGCGATGTTTTCGGCAATCGTGCCGTCAAACAGCCAGGCGTCCTGCAGCACCATGCCAAACTGCTGGCGCAGCTCGCCGCGGTCCATACAGCTCGTATCCACGCCGTCGAGCGTAATGCGCCCGCCGTCAATCTCGTAGAAGCGCATGAGCAGGTTGATGAGTGTCGTCTTGCCTGCGCCCGTGGTTCCCACCACCGCAATCTTCTGGCCCGGCTCGGCGATAAACGACACGTCGCGCATAAGCGGCTTGTCGGGCGAATAACCAAAACGCACGTGCTCAAAGGAGACGCGGCCCTCAATGCGACCCGGCAGCCTGGCAGCCTCACCCGGCAGCGGATCGGCTTCCATCTCGGGCTCATCGAGCAGGTCGAACACGCGCTCCGCACTCGCCAGCGCGCTCTGCAGCGAGTTGAAAGTGAACGACAGCTGCGTCATGGGTTCGGACGCCCCGTAGATAAACTGGAAGAACGCCTGGAACACGCCGACGGTCATGTGGCCGGCGACCAGCATGCTGCAGCCCACCAGCGCGATCACGATCTGCGCCAAACGGCCGATAAAGCGAACCGCAGGGCCGACGGCATTGATCATAAAGTCGGCCTTGGTACTCACGCGCGCTAGCTCCCTCGAGGCCTCGTGCACCTCAGCAGAGCTCTGATGCTCGCGGTTAAATGCGCGAATCACCAAACGGCCCGAATAGCCTCCCTCGACCGCGCTCGTGATTTTGGACACCCACTCCTGACGCTCGCCCGTCACATCATGCGTACGGCGCGAAACCACCTTGGTTACCAGCAGCGATACCGCCGTAAAGCCCAAAAAGACCAACGTGAGCTTGACGCTATAGACAAACATCATGATGATGGCACCCGTCACGGTACCGATCGATACCAGCAGCTGCAGCAATCCGCGCTGCATACTCTCGGACATCTTGTCCAAGTCGTTGGTCGCGCGGCTGACCACTTCGCCGGGGCGATGCGCGTCAAAGTAGGCGAGCGGCAGGCGGCTGAGCTTCTGCGCGATGCGGTTGCGCAGACGCAGGTTGAGTCGCTCGGCGACGCTCGACATCAAAAAACTCTGCAGCGCATAGAACGATCCGGCGGCTGTCCAGATCAAAAAGTAGACAAAGATGGTCTTACCGCACTGATCCCAGGTGATGCTGAAGGTCGTTCCGCTGGCAAACGCCACCTGTATATGGCCCCACAGCTCGTCGATAACATGAGCGCTATATGCCGGCGCGGCGGTGTTAAAGATGACGTAGAACACAATGCTCGCGAATACAATATAGAAGCGCCAATGGTCGCCGGCGGCCTCGCTCCACAAGCGGCGCACCGTCGCCCAGGTGTCCCGGGGCGTCTCGTCCTCTTCTTCGTCGTCCACGTCGCGCATACGCTCTGCCTCGGCACGGGCGCGCTCGTCCTCGGCACGCTCGTTTTCCTCGTACAGTGCCTGGCGACGAGCCTCGCGCTCGGCCGCGGCCCTGGCGGCGGCATCCAGCTCGGTCGACGCGGCAGACTGCTCGACCGCTTCCTCGGCCGCGTCCACAACGACGGCATCGATAGCGTCGCTGCGCTTCTTGAGCTCCTCGGTCATGCTACTCACCTCCCTTCATCTGCGATTCCGCGATGGCGCGGTACACCTCGCAGGTTTCCATAAGTTCCTCGTGCGCGCCCAGGCCCACGACCTCGCCATCCTTGAGCACGACAATCTGGTCGGCATGCAAAATCGTCGAGATGCGCTGCGCGATGATGAGCACCGCGGCGTCGCGCGTCTCGTCCTGCAGCGCATGGCGCAAGGCCGCATCGGTTTTAAAGTCCAGGGCCGAAAAGCTGTCATCGAAGATATACAGATCGGCATGCTTCATGAGCGCACGGGCGATTGCCAGACGCTGGCGCTGGCCGCCCGAAAAGTTCGTACCGCCCTGGGCAACCGGAGTATCGAGCCCCTGCGGCTGATCGAGTACAAAGGTGCTCTGGGCAACCTGCAGCGCGTGAAGCATGTCCGCCTCGGTCGCGTCCTCGTTGCCAAAGCGCAGATTGCTTGCCACGGTGCCCGAGAACAGCCACGCCTTCTGCGGCACATAGGCGATGCGCCCGCGAATCTCATCTTGCGAAAGCTCGCGCAGATCGATGCCGTCCAGGCGAATGGCGCCCTTGGTGGCATCGTGGAAGCGCAGCAGAAGCTTTGCCACCGTCGACTTGCCCGAGCCTGTCGAGCCCACAATCGCGGTCGTCTGACCGCGACGACAGGCAAAGCTCAGGTCGCACAGGGTATCCTCGTCGGCGTCGTCAAAGCGAAACGACATGTGGTCGAACACGGCAACAGCATCCGCATCGTCCTCGGAGGCAGGCGTCCCGTCACCCAGCGTACGCTCGCCGTCCACGATGCTCGGCTCAATCTCCAACACCTGCTGCGCACGGTTCAGGCACGCGGCAGCACGCGGAAGCGTCAGCACCACCATCTGGGCCATCATCACAAAGAACAGGATCAGAATTGCATACTCCAGCACCGCCGAGATGCTCGCGATCTGCATGGCGTGGGCGCCCACCCGGTTACCGCCCACCCACAGCACCGCCACCTCGGCGATGTTCATCAAAAAGAAGCTGGAGCTGTCAAGGCCCACAAACAGGTGGTTGACCTTTATTGCGTTGGCGGCGTAGTCGCTAAACACCTCGTCCAGGCGCCGCTCCTCGTGATGCTCTTTATTAAAAGCACGAATAACGCGCACGCCCACAATATTCTCGCGCAGCACCACGTTCATGCGGTCGATAAAGCCCTGTAGGCGCATAAAAATCGGTGCCGCATTGGCAACCGTAAAGACCGCCGCAACCAGCACGATCGCAACCACGACGCCCAGAAGCACGCCCATGGCCGGATCGATGAGCCAGGCGAAGATGATGCCCGCCACAGCCAAGAACGGCACGGGCAGCACCAGCTGAATCGTCTGAAGGACAGCCTGTTGAATCACGTTGATGTCGTTGAGTGAGCGTGTGATCATCGATCCGGTGCCAAAGCGCTCAAAATCGCTGGCAGACAGCTCGAGTGATTTGTCGTAGACGGCATTGCGGATATCGCAGGCCACGTTAGCCGCCAGACGCGCCGAAAGATAGCAGCCCAGCACCGTGCCGCCGCTAGCCATGCTCGTCGCGATAAACATGTATAGGCCGTTGCATAAGATGTAGTCGACATCGCCCGTGGTAATACCGGTGTTGACCATGTTCGCCAGCATCGTGGGAACCAACAGCGTACCGACGTTATCCACCAGCAGCGCCAGCAGCGTCACTGCGACAAGCCCTCGATAGGGCTTCAAAAACCTCATTAACAGTCGCACGACTCACCCTCACCTTGATTCTCGGCAGCGATATGCTGCTTAAAGACATCGCACTCATCGCCGAGCGCATGGGAAAATTTTTCGATTAGGCGCATGATTTCGCGCTGTTCCCAGGGCTCGAGCACTTCGAAAGCCTGTTGCTCTGCTTCTTGCGCCGGCAGCGCATATTGCTCGGCAAACCGCATGCCCGCTTCGGTCAAACGCACAACCTTGTTCTTACGGCTGCCTTCGGCAAACTCCAACGTTGCGAAGCCCCGCGCCGTCAAGGTTTTAATTGCCGAGTTGATGGTCTGCTTGCTGTAGAACCATTCGCTTGTCAGACGGCTTACGGCAATACTGCCGCCTGCCGTGCTGGTATCGACGAGCATCCAGTAAGCGCAGTCCGAAAGGCCGCAGGCGCGCGAGAACTCCGAATAGATATGGTCGAGTCTATTGAGCAACCGGTCGAAGTCGACCGGCGTAACCGCACTATTCATCTATCCCACCATTCGATTGTCCGATTTTTGACCAATTTCGTGTCTCTAGATTAGTCCGAGCTTTGACTATCGTCAACAGGTTCTCCGCAAATGCCTACGCTTTTATGGCCTATCGGCAGAAAAAGACCGCCGGCGCGGGGGCGGCGCCAGCGGTCACGTGAAAATCGGGTTTCATTGCCTGTTAAGCGGCGACGGCCTCGTAGACCGTAGCGCCCGAGAAGCTATCGTGCAGGCTTTTGCCGCAGATCCAAGGCAGCTCGACGACCTCGCAGAGCGTGTTGACCAGCTCGGAGCAGTCAGTAAAGTGGCCCTTATCGTTGAGGGCCTCGCAATCCTGAACACGCCAATAGCCATCGGTGTGCGTGATGTAGTACTCGTGATCGTCAATCGTCACAAAAGCGCGTGTCTTGGAACGCAGCAGCTTCAGAAATCCTTCGAAATCGGTCTCGACGACATCTCCAGCCTGGAACATGATAGTTACCTCCTGGCCCGGCGCCACCACGGCGCGTTGATAAACGTTGGTACTCCTTTAGTAAAACCTTTATCAGAGGTTATGCGTTCGTCATTTAGGCAAGTGGTAAAAACCGCAGGGCAGACGGGATAAAACGTTTAACCATCCCATTGGCTTGTCACATTTTGAAGGTACTTTTATGCAAACCTACTTACCCAATTGGAATCTATCCTGTTGCCGGGCACTTGACCGTCTATCGTTTGAGCCCGACGGGTATGAACGGGGCATCTGCAACGCCACCGCAAGGAGACACCATGGAGACTATCGAAGCACTCATTCACCGCCGCAGCTGCCGCAAATACAGCGATCGTCCCGTCGAGGCCAAAAAGCTTGCACGTATTATCGAAGCCGGCCAATATGCACCGAGCGGCATGGGCCGCCAGCCGGTGACGTTTGTCGCCGTCACCGACCCCGCGACCGTCGAGCGTCTCTCACAGCTCAACGCCCAGGTCATGGGCAGCAACAGCGACCCCTTCTATGGCGCCAAGACCGTTGTGGTGGTGCTGGTTGACCGCAGCGTGCCCACACATCTGGAAGACGGCTCGCTCGCCATGGGCAACTTGCTCAACGCCGCCTATGCACTGGGTGTCGATTCGTGCTGGATTCACCGCGCGCATGAGGTCTTTGACTCGCCCGAGGGCCTGGAGCTGCTGGCCAGCTGGGGCCTGCCCGCCGACGGCAGCCTGCGCGGTGTCGGTAACTGCATTCTGGGCTATGCCGAGGACACGCTACCCGAGGCAAAGCCGCGCCGCGACAACGTGGTGTATGTTAGGTAATTTGTTCCGCCGTTCTACCGAACGGCGGACCGCTTGACGCTACGCGCGCCGCATTCACGCCAATCTGACGTTCATTTTCGAGGGCGCGAAGAAGGTCAGCGCCCTCTCATTTCACGTCACCTTGGCGCAAATGCGGCCCGCTCGCTGTTGGCGACTGACATCGAATGAGCTGCTGCTGGCATTCGACACTTGGGCAGCTAAAAGGCCCCGTCCCAAATTTGCTACCCCACTAGCAACTTATCTTGCCGATGGATTTGTCGTCGTTTCATTCGTTCGAGTCGCTTTGGCGCCATCGCCCTGTTCGCCTTCATCCTTTTGAGCATCGGCAATGGTGGCAGCGGCTGCGACCATGCTGCGCTGGGGCGCGACGCCCGTCTGGGTCTGAACGCCCTCGACAACTTCTGTGCCTGCATGCGCGAGCTCGGGCGACTTAAACATTGCGTCCAGATTGGCCCCGCCGCCGGCGTAACCGAGCGCCGCGAGCGCGATGACAATCACCGCGACAACGACCGCGATCGGAACATAGCGATGCCAGCCTGCGGGATTGAGGCCGCTACGGCGAGCAGCGCCACGGCTAATGTAGCCGAGCGTTCCATCGTGCTTGAGCTTTGACCCCACCACACGTTTACGGCCCCACAGCGATGATTCGGCCTGCATGGCCAAGCGAGCGCTTGCCGAAGGATAACCATATTTAGTGCGTTTGAACGAGCCGTCGAACCCCGAGGCGCTTTTGCCCCACGTCCGTGAAGTCGTGCGACGGTTGACCGGCGCCGCGGGCTTTCGAACCCGATTTGTTTTTGAAGTCTCCGCCATACTCCCCGCACGCCGTAACACAGTCGAAACAATACTGCTTTGGACTGTATCACACGCGCCGCGCGCGGTCACGGGCGCCTCGCTTAACGGTCGTCGTCCTTCAGCAGGCGCCACAGGGTCGTACGGCTTATGCCTAGTACTTCGGCAGCTCGGGTCCTGTTGCCGTGAAGGTGGCCTACGACCAGCCGTGCGATATCACGCTCGGTATCGGCCAGTGGGCGCAAGATATACAGATCGCTATCGAGCGTCGGGGCACCAAAGGTCGCGGTCTTGACAACGTCCTCCTGGGCGAGCACCTCCTCCGCCACCGCCCGCTCGGCTGTACCCGTCCTCACTAATATATAAAGTCGTTCCGAAACCTCACGAAGCTGCAGATAGTTACGGGGCCATCGATAGGCATCGAGTGTCTTTGCCGCCCCGGACGACAAGGCGGGTGTTGCCGTCTCAAACATATCTGCCAGATACTCCAGATAGCGCGCAACCTTTTCCGACGCGCCGCCCTGCTCGGCAATCGCCGGCGCCACACTCACTGCACAGGCCAGACGCTCGGTTACAAAAGCAGCCTGATCGCTTTCGCCGCCGCCTGGCATGTCGTTTGCCGTCAACACCACATGGCAACGAGTTGCGAGCGCCGTGTCGATCATTGCGGACACGAGCTCGCGCAGGCGTTGGGGGCCAACGGCATGCCAGCCGCCCATGCAAAGTGTCAGCCCCGTTTGGAATAGCGGCGATTCGGAACTTTTGAGCAGATGGCGCCAACCGCGATCCGTAAGCTCATCGAGCGCAACGGACACAAAGGGCTGATCGGCATAGGGTCCATCCAGGTACAGGCGTTTTGCAATCTGATCCTGTCCCGCGCCCAGCTCGCCCTCGAGCATAAGGGGCACTCCGCGCGCATAGCTCTCCCGTACGGGGGCAGCGACCGCTGCCGCGTTTTCGACGATGCCGTACGCGCTCGATTCGTAGCGGGCCTCAACTTCGTCGGCGTTGAGCCACTCGATGCCCGCATGCGCCGCGGCGGCGCGCACCTCGCGGACCACGATGACCCAAAGGCCCCCGCCCTCTTTATCGGTGGGGCGAACGGTCAGGCTCAGGCGCGTACCCGCACGCCCCATAACCAGACGCGCGCCGTCTCCTATGCGGTCGAGGCGCTCAGCGACAAAAGCCGCCACATCCCGCTCAAGCGCCGCGTCATTCATGGTCGAGATCGCGACGTCCCCACGCGCATCGATTGCCAATGCCGAGGCCCCGGCAGCAGCTAGGGCATCGGTCAAGATGTTCAGCTTGGCATCGCTATCCATGATTTGCCCCTGTCCGCTGCGACGTACAACCGCCGACGGTCGCACGACCGAGTGTTTCAAAATTGAACGATATTGCTCACCAAACACTATAGGGCAGAAAGCGCCGTCCTGCGAGTATAGGTGTTGCCCCGCATCGCCATCCTGGCGGGGCGATAAGAGCTCTTCGGGATCTATTAACCTGCGGACAAGCCACACCCGCAAGAGCTCCTATCGCTCCACCGCGAGGATGCGGCCACCGGCAACCAGCACGTAAATGGGCTACTTCTCTACCAGATTCCCAGCACGTGCTGCATTCCCAAACCCATGCACGCAATGCCAATCCAGCAGCAAAAGCCCAATGCGATGGGCTTGCCGCCTTTTTTGACCAGCTCGACGATATCGGTATTAAAGCCAATAGCCGCCATGGCCATCACGATAAAGAACTTCGACAGCTCCTTGATGGGCGCCGTAACGGACGCGGGAAGCTGAAACACTGTGGTGACCACACTCGCCAGCACAAAGAACAGCACAAACATGGGAAACGCGCGCTTAAGGGAGAACGTGCTTTTGGCGTCGCCGCCGGCCTTGCGCGCCAGATGCATCTGCCAGCATGCGAGGACCAACGTGATGGGAATAATGGCCAGCGTCCTGGTGAGCTTGACTACCGTAGCGCTCTCGAGCACATTGGCGCCAGGATGCATACTGTCCCAGGCGCTCGCCGCAGCCGTTACAGACGAGGTGTCGTTGATAGCGGTACCGGCAAACAGGCCAAAGCCCTCGTTGGTCAGCCCAAGCATGCCTCCAAGCGTTGGAAACACGAGCGCCGCGATAACGTTAAACAGGAAGATGACCGAAATAGCCTGGGCAATCTCGCGATCGTCGGCATCGATGACGGGCGCGGTCGCGGCGATGGCGGAACCGCCGCAAATCGACGAACCCACACCCACAAGCGTCGCGATCTTGCCCGGCACGTTCATAACGCGGCAGAGCACAAAGGCGATGACGAGCGAGGTCAAGATCGTAGCCACGATAATCGGCAACGACTGGGCGCCTTTGGACAGAATCTGCGAGAGGTTCATGCCAAAGCCAAGCAGGATAACCGCGTACTGCAAGACTTTTTTAGACGTATAGGTGACGCCGGCGGCGAGCTGTTCGCGACGATTCTTGGGAAAGACGAGCGCCAGAACCATGCCAAAGAGGATGGCAAATACCGGCCCACCGACCACCTCAATCTGTTTGCCGAGCAACGACGCAGGGATGGCGATGATCAGGCAGAACAAGACACCCTTCCAGCGCTCGCGTACGATATTTACCAGTTGCATATGGGATTCCTTCTTTCTATTTCACGTTTGCGATGGCTTATGATACGGCAACATCGAGCACAGCCATACGCAAAAACAGACTAAGATGCCGCAATAGTCCTCGGGCAACAACCGAATTACCCAGCGCGGAGAGCTGATTCGCGGCATAATTAACAATTGACATATGAGTGTGATAGAACAGTTGCGAGGCACTATGGAAGAATCGATGCACGTCGGCGAGCAGGAAACGAGCCTACAGGACCAGTCCTACCACACCATTCGACGCAAAATAGTCTACCTGGACTACAAGCCGGGCGAAAAGTTGGGCGTCAAGCAGCTTTGTGACGACCTAGATATGGGGCGCACCCCTGTGCGCGAGGCACTGGTGCGTCTGGCGCAAGAGGGCCTAGTGCGCACCGTGCCCCAAAGCGGCACCTATGTCTCGCCCATCAACCTCACCCTTGCCGAGAGTGCCTGCTACATTCGCGAACACCTGGAAAAGCAGGTGATTGTGGAGTGCTGCGCCCGTGCCACCTCGGTAGGCATCGAGCAGCTCGACCGAGCCATCGCGCTGCAGGAAAAAGCCATGGCCGAAGAGGACCGCATCGGCTTCTTTTTAAGCGACAACCTCATGCACCGCATGATCTTTAGCATCGCGTGCCGCAGCACCGTGTGGTCGTGGCTCGAGGCGACCAATGCCGACCTGGAGCGCTTCCGCTGGCTGCGCGCCGCTACGCAGGCGCTCGACAATCAGGAGATTGTTAACGAGCACAAGCAAATCCGCCGCGCCATCGCCGGTCGCGATCCTATCGAGGCAAGCTTTTTGGTCAGCAAGCACCTGCATATGATGTTCCGCAACCAGACCGAGGTCCTGGACCAATATCCCGAGTACTTCGAGACCAGCAAGCTCCGCTAACCTGCCAAAAAGGGACAGGTTTATTTTGGCAGGTTTTACCTGGGCAAATGCAACAAGGCCCGGCTCCGCTGCAACGAAGCCGGGCCTTAGTTGTTAGGACGTAGGAACTCGATTACTCTACTGTGACACTCTTGGCCAGGTTGCGGGGCTGGTCAACGTCGCAACCGCGCAGGATGGCAACCTCGCGGGCGAGCAGCTGCAGCGGAACGCTCGCCGTGATGGGGCTGAATACGTCGCGGACGGCCGGCACGCGAATGATGCAGTCGGCGATCTTGTTGATTTCCTCGTCGCCCTCGGTAGCAACGACGATGACCTTGGCGCCGCGCGCCTTGCACTCCATGAGGTTCGACACCGTCTTGTCGTATGTTGCGCTTTTGGTTGCAACCGCGATAACGGGGAAACCCGGGTCGATCAGCGCGATAGGGCCGTGCTTCATCTCGCCGGCAGCATATGCCTCGGCATGCAGGTAGCTGACTTCCTTGAGCTTGAGCGCGCCCTCGTAGGAAATGGCGGCTCCCATGCCGCGACCCACGAACAGCGCAGACTGCGCGTCCTTGCAGACAAGCGCGGCCTCGTGCACGGCCTCGGTCTGCGTATCCAGGATCCACTGGATCTGCTCGGCCGTATCGGAAAGCTCGCGGAACAGCATGCGCGCCTGCTTGGTGGTCAGACGGTACTTAACCTGCGCCAGCAGCAGGGCCAAAAGCGTAAGGCTCACGACCTGACCGATGAAGCTCTTGGTCGAGGCAACCGCAATCTCCTTGTTAGCCTTGGTGTAGATAACGCCGTCGCTCTCGCGCGCCACCGGGCTGCCCAGCACGTTGGTGATGCCAAAGACCTTGGCGCCCTTGATGCGTGCATCGCGAATGGCGGCAAGGGTGTCGGCCGTCTCGCCCGACTGGGACACGGCCACGACAAGCGTCGTCGGCGTGATGATGGGGTTGCGATAGCGGAACTCGCTTGCCGCCTCGACCTCGGTAGGAATACGAGCCCAACCCTCAATAAGGTTCTTGGCGATAAGTCCGGCATGGTAGCTGGTGCCGCAGGCAATCACATACACGCGGTCGATATCGTTGAGCTCCTCGAGCGAAAGGCCCAGCTCGTCGATATCGAGCTCACCGGCGGGGGTCATGCGGCCCACCAGGGTATCACGCACGACGCGAGGCTGCTCATGGATCTCCTTAAGCATAAAGTCGGGATAACCGCCCTTTTCGGCCATATCCAGGTCCCAGTCGATATGGGTAAGCTTGGGCTCAATCACGTTGCCAGCCTCGTCGGTATACTCGACGCCTGCGGGCGTAAGCTTGGCAAACTGACCGTCTTCGAGCACCACGACATCGCGGGTGGCATCGATAAGCGCGATCACGTCGGAGGCAACGTAGGAGCCGGTTTCGCCGACACCGACCACAATCGGGGAGTCCTTGCGGGCCACGGCGATCACTCCGGGCTCATCGGCAGAAACGGCGGCCAAACCATAGGCGCCCACCACGTGGGTGCAGGCCTCGCGCACAGAAGCCATCAGGTCGTGTGTCTCGGCATAGGCCTCTTCGATCAAGTGCGCAAAGACCTCGGTGTCGGTCTCGCTCTTAAAGTGATGGCCGCGGCCCTCCAGCTCCTCACGCAGCTCGGCGAAGTTCTCGATGATGCCGTTGTGGACGATGGCGATGCGACCGTCGCAGCTGGTGTGGGGATGGGCGTTGACAACGGAGGGCTTGCCGTGGGTAGCCCAGCGGGTGTGGCCGATGCCGCAGGTGGCGTCGCTGTCGACATTGGTAAGTTCGCTCTCCAGGCCCGCGACCTTGCCCACGCGGCGAATGACGTCGAGGTGAGCCGCCGTGCCCTCGCCCACCTCGAGTGCGACGCCCGAGGAGTCATAGCCGCGATATTCCATACGCTTAAGGCCCGTGACAAGGATGTTCTTTGCAATATCAGAGCCGGTGTAGCCGACAATTCCGCACATAGGATAAATCCCTTCGCTCGCGTGACTGCAAAACGTCCACGCACAAGGGGCGCTGAGACGTATAACGTTCGAGTATTGTACTCACGCAAGCGCAAGCTGATATACCAGAAGTGGTATCTCAACTTAGATACCACCCGATGCACACACGTTCAGCCGGTCCAAACCACCACAAAGGTGCCTGTTCCCCTTCGTGGTGGTCGCGTTGGCAATAGCGTTTCCCCAGATAAAACCTGCCAAAATAAACCTGTCCCTAATTGGCAGGTTTTGACACCCTAGGGACGGGCGATGCTACAATCTGGCTTGTACTTGAAACGCATCAAAGGGGCCGCTATGGCAAAGGTAAAAATCAGCGACGTCGCACGCGAGGCAGGGGTCTCGCTGGGCACGGTATCCAACGCGCTCAACCATCCCGAAAAGCTGCGCCCCGAGACCCTCAAAATCATCAACGAGACCATCAATCGCCTTGGCTACCTGCCCAACCAAAGCGCCCGCCAGCTCGCAGGAGGCACCACCAAGTCCTTTGGCCTGGTCCTCCCCCGTCTCGACCACGGCTTCTCGCTCCAAATTGCCAGCGGTGCCCATAACGAGGCCCGCAAGCACGGTTACGACCTGCTTATCGCCAACGCCGATAACGACGACATCCTCGAAGACCACTACCTGCGCTATTTTATGGGCACGCAGATGTCCGGCGTCATGGTTCAGCCCATGGCATCCCCCAATTGGCACCCCGCCATGACCAAGATGCCCGTGCCGATTGTCCATCTGGACATCCACTGTTCCGAGCCCGGTTACTACGTGGCCGCCGACAACGAGGCACAGGGGCGCATTATCGCCGAGCTCGCCATTGCCCGCGGCGCACGCCATATCACCGTTGTGGGCAGAGCGGCATTTATGCAGCTCACCCTGCGCGTGCTTGGCATTCACAAGACCCTCGCCCTTCATCCCGACATCAAAATTGAGGTCATTGACGCCGGAGAATGGAATACCGCTGCCGACGGTTACGGCATCGGCGCCCAGATTGCCGAGCGCTCTGCTGACGAGCGTCCGGATTTTGTCATCGGCCTAACCGACGTATTGGCCTCGGGTGTTATCTCAGCGTTGATCGACAAAGGCATCTCCGTCCCCAAGCAAGTTCGCGTGGCCGGCTGCGACGGCAACCCGCTTGCATGGAGCGGGTCGGTCCCTCTCACCACAGTTGCACCGCCGGGTTACGAAATTGGCCGCAAGGGCGTGCAGCTGCTCGTGGAGCAAATCGAGAACAAGGCGCCGACAAAAACCAAACGCGTCCGTATCGGCTCCGCCGCACGCACCGTCACCGAGGTCACAGCCGCCGAGGACATCAACCGTCAGGAACTCGTGCGGCCGTTCCTCTTAGAGCGCGCCAGTACCCAGGCGGGCAGCCAAGCCGAAGCCACCGCCATCAACCTGGGCGCGTATCTATAGCACGTCGACCAGTATGCCAAAACGCAGCTTAAGCAAAAGAGGCCCGGCCATTGCCGGACCCCTTATGCTTAAGCGTAAATGTGGGCAATTGCCCGTTTCAACGCCGCAGCTGTCTAGCGCACGGCCTTGACCGCCGCCGTCAGGTCGAACAGCGTATCGAGCACGGCCTCGCAGCCATCCACCACATTCTGCGGCAGCGGCACAATGTCGGGGACGGCAAAGACATGGCAGCCGGCCGTAATACCCGAGACGCAGCCGTTGCGCGAATCCTCGACCACGGCGCATTCCTCGGGGGCGAAGCCCGCGCGCTCGCAGGCAAGCAGATACATCTCGGGGTCGGGCTTGCCGTGCACGACGTCCTCGCCGCAGGTCACCGTCTCAAACTTGTCAAAAAGGCCGACCATCTTAAGGTTGCGCTCGGCCGTAGCGAGGCGCGACGACGTCGCTAGACCCACGTGATAGCCCGAAGCCAGCAGCTCGCCTATGCACTCGGCGGCACCGGCCTTAAGCTCCAAATCGGTCTTGACCATCTCGTCGCGAATCTCCTTGTGGCGAGCATAGATCGCCTCGGTGGTTTCATGGCTGCCGTAATGCTTATCAAGGATGTCCATGACATCGGGCAGCGTGCGGCCGATAAACTGATGGATCAGCGCATCATCAATCGCGACCCCCAGCTCGGCAGCGCCCGCCTTCCATGCCTTGATGCCCAAACGCTCGGTATCGACCAGCGTTCCGTCCATGTCAAAAATTACAGTCTTGATCATATCGGTCCCCTCACCGGATTGCATTACGGCCACTCTAGCGCACTTTACAAACTTGTATATAACGTATATAGCATATTGCACTATCGTTACATAGGCAGAAGTCATATGACGAGCAGTCCGATAGGATTATAGTTTTCGACCGAGTACTCAATGGTAAGGATTGTTTTATGCTTTCAGACACTATCGCACCTGCAAAGGAGCTTCAGGACAAACTCGCGGCGCTCGAACAGCTGCTTTTGGCATACGGACGCGTCGCCATCGGCTTTTCCGGTGGCGTCGACAGCAGCTTTTTGGC
>NZ_JBQKGH010000027.1:0-17028 GCF_052118905.1 Collinsella sp. LCP21S3_A3
CGTGCCCCCTTCGTCGGTGATTTGTTGTTTAGTCGCTAGAAATCATATGACGGGGTATGGGCCGTGTTCCGCTATGCGGTTGTCAATTTGCGAAAGAAATTATGCGTCACCCCGTCTGAAGACAACATCTCGATCTGTAACAGTTGCGGAGCAAAACCGGCCCCAGATGTTACAGATTGAGACAGTTGAGTTGTCTGCCGAGGAACAATCTCAATCTGTAACAACTAGACCCCGTATCCCCCGCCAGATGTTACAGATCGAGATAAACGTGCCGATCACCAAACCCGACAGGCAACAAAAAGGACCGGACGTCCAGCCATCTCAACTGGAACGTCCGGCCCCGTCAAACACCAACTAGGGAAGCTGAACCAACAGATCGCAGCCTCTACTCTGCGTCCGGGTCCTTAAAGTTCTTGGGATCCAAGACCATGCAGGTGTAGGTAATGTCGTGGTCATCGTCGGGAATGGGCTCAAACCCGTTCTTGCCAAAGAAGTCGATGAGCAGATGCGCGAGCTTAATCGGATCCGCATCAGGATCGTCAAAGAGATATCCGCTCAGATCCAGGAATGTAGGCTGCTGTTCGCCCTCGCTCTCCCAGTATCCCAACAGGGCGTCGTGCACCAGGCGCGCGCCATAGCCGTTACCGCGGTAGTCGGGGTCAACATACACATGGCTCAAAAACGTCGACGTGTACTCGTTGAGCGGGTGCTCCGTAACGGCATCCGGCAGGTCGGGGTCATCTGCACCGCCCGTTACGCAAAAACCGACCAGCTCATCATCGGCAAAGACGCCCCAGAGGTAACAGTTCTCCTCGTCCTCGTCCTCAACATAGTCCGCCCACGCGTCATAGACCTCGTAGCCCGACTGCTCGTCCAGATCGACCATATCGTCGACGTCGTCGGGACCCAAAGCCCTTACTTCAACTTCAGCCATTGTCCTGTCCTTTCTCTCGCTTTCAGGACAACCCGAGCATACGGCGCTGTCCCAACACTTTGTTGCGCAACATCGGAAGCTGCGTCAATACCGCCGTTAACGGCGACGACGCCTCAGGGCAATGTATACAACGACAATCGCCAGCAGCACCAAGCCCTGGAAATTGATGCGGCTAATAGCGAAGCCCGAAGGAACAATAAAGCTGTCGTAGAACATGTCGAGCATGCCGATAAACACCAGAAACGCGATGAAGATCCAGAACACGCGACTCCTTAAAATGGGAGTAAACATGTCGAGCACCGAGCCACCCGAAGAAGAACCCTGATAGCCAATCAAATCAAACGGCTCATCCTTCTCTACCTCGTCGGCATCGCTCGAAGCGTCTGAAGACTCGGACTCCAAATCGCGACGATCCGTCCAATACCCGGGCACATGGTCGCGCTCACCAAGGTACTCACCGTTTTTGACCACCGGCTCAAACAACATGGCACTCGAAAGCTGCTCGAGCTCCTCGCGAATCAACTGGTCGGTGCGAGCGTCATGAGGCTCCTCGAGCTCGCACTCAAGCTCGTACATATGCTCCATGACCCGCTCGTAGTCCTCTTCAGACATATCGTCATCGTAATAGGAGTTCCCGCTCATCGTTCATCCCTCATTCAAGAACCGAATCCCTTTTGGACAACTCAAGTGTAGAAATCCATGCCAAGCAAGCGTTGCGCAACATTGCCGAGAGCGAGACGGACCCGCTCTCAAAACGCCCCAGCACAGACCGTTCCGCATTGCAATTTGCGCACTCGCGGATGTTGCGCAACGTTCTCGCCCATCGGGGCAGTAGCGTTCGGGTTAGCAAAGCCACGAGCCCTAAAACCCGGGATCGTTGGCTTCCACCGCATACGAAAGAAGGAACGATGGACGAGATTTTTGAGCATCTGCTTCAAGATACCGACCGAGGGATCTCGATCAACCAGATTGTCAATCGCATCGTGTTTCCCAACCACGATATCTGCATGCAGGCCAAAGCCGCCCTGGAGCGAGACTATGGCGAGTTCTGCTTTGCTGCCGTGATCCCCGATTACGAGGACTTCCAGCACATGGATCCGACCGACGCCACCAATGCTGCCCTGGAAACCTGCGGGTCCGACGGCGAAGAGGTCACCAACGTCGTTTGGGGCTACAACTCGCTCCAGTACGAATACAACGGCATCCCCTCGCTGGAGGTTGCCAAGACTATCTCCAAGATGATCGGCGTTCCCGTCTACTACGAGTACACCGATGCCGATGAGATCGCCGCCGGCGCCGTGATCGCCGATGCGCAGGGCGATAGCGTCTCGTTTGCAAACGTGGTCGACAAGAGCTGCTGGGTGTATTTCCCAGAGGGGTTCGACGGCGCCACCGACACCCTGTTCCGCTGCGGCATGGGAACCATGTCCATGCCCGACGGAAGCCAAAAGTACTTTGAGGACACCACCGACCCCATCATGCGTTCGTATGCGCAGCGCGGAAACGTGTCCCTGTACTTCGACTTTCTCAAGGACCAGTTTGGCGCCCAAGAGGAGCCCCAGGCAGAGTCCAATGCCCAGGCAGAGTCCGATGCCCAGGCATCGGGCAACGTCTACATGTCTCAGGCCATGGGTGCGATGACGTTTCGCATCGTCTTTCCCAACCATGACTGCTGCGCATATATCCGCGATGATCTCGACAAGTGCTTTGGCGGGTTCTCGCTCCAGGCGATTTGCGGCACGCCCGATAGCACGTTTGACTCACCCGATGAGGTCCTGAGGACCATGGTGGGCCACGGAATCCCCGATGATGCAACCGATGTCGAATGGGGCTATAACTCCGTGCGCTATCGCGTGGCGCACTCCGTGCCCAACGCCATCGTTCTCGAGGCATTAGCCCAACATTACAACATTCCGCTCTACACTGAGTATTTCGACGAGCTCAAGTACGCAGCGGGTGCTGCTATAACGATTCCGGGCACCGATCGTCCAACTGTCCCCGTCCCCGAGACGCTCGGCTGCGAAGATGACACCTACTTTGACCGAGGCAGTGAACCGGAAGGCTACGTCGCGCTTCGATGCGGATACTGTCAGGCAGTCTCCGATGACGGAAAAACACGCATTTCCTTTGTCGACGACCCATCGCAACCGGTCATGGCAGAGCTCGCGAAAGGCGAAACAGCTGGCGACTTTTTTGACTTAGTCGAGACCTTAGGAATCGATACTGACTATTATCACAGTCATCGTGAGGTCCCGGCTTCTCGTCCCGCCGCAAGTTCCAAAAAGAACACCTCGACCTCCTCGGCAGAAAAATCGAAAATCAGCCTGTGGATGAACCCCATTGCAGAAAAGCATGTCTGGAACTCCCTCGATGCCTACGGTCAAAAGCAGGGCAAGCAAAATGACATGAACATGTTCTTTTTGGAGCCGCTCTATCGCGGCGGCGATCAGATCCGCGACCCATTTGGATTTGCCACAGGCCGCAAACCTTTGCCGGCTTATGCAAGCCACCAGGCGCACCGCAAGGTTATCGACGCCGCCCTTACTACCGACATAGAAGTCGGCGCGCTTGTCGCGGGGCTTCTCGGCCAAGACCTGTTGACATCCGAAGAGCTCAACGCGCTGCACCGCGACATCGAGCTCAAGGCCCAAGGCATAAGCGCCATCGCCACCGGAAGAGGTGCCGCACTCGAGAGCCGCTGCGACTCGGTTTGCTACCTTATTGCAAAGCTCCGGAGCCATGACGGCAACAATAGCCATCGCTTTATGATGTGGATGGCGGACACCGACCAAGCCGTACGCGTAAAGTTCTACGGCGAGGCACCGGCAATCGGCGCGCCCTTTACGTGCCGCTTTAGCGTAGTGGAAAATGACATCATTACGTACTGGATGCCCGTCGAGGGCGAGAAGGGCTTCTCTCGCTACAAGCAGATTCCCGAGGGAGGACGCATCGACGTCTCCGCGGCAAAGAGCGACTCTGCCGCTATGAGCGCCCTACGCAAGGCCAACGCGATGTTCCTTAAGACGTGCGGACTCAAACAGACCGCGCCGTCCAAGACGCGCATGACCCCGGAGCAGTCACAGCGCTTTAACGAGCTACGAGAAAAACTGGGTCGTAAGACGGGCTATGCCCTCACGGTGCTCTTCTCGCGCTGCGTACTCTGCAGCGCCGAAGCCGACCGATTCCTCGAGCTCATGGAGCACGCCGCTGCCGCGCACGATCGCGGAGAGGTGATCGACGTCGACGATACCGAGGTCGTAGAGCACAAGGCCGTTTACATGGTTGGCCCGATCTCTACCGAGGATGGTACTTGTCAGCTCTACAACCCCAACACACTCAACTTTGAGGACTTTAGCTTCCAGCCCAACCTGCTCGAAGACTTCCACACCGACCTGCCCCGTGGCGGCAGCTTTATCAACATTGCAACGAGCGTCGTTGAGTCGGACGTCATCGCCGCCTGGGCGGGCTACAACCCGGGCAACGCCCAGCGCTCGGCGCGCTACTAGGGAGCGATTGGCACGGCCAAGCCATGTATCTGTTGCGCGGCATCGTCCCTGGACATCGAACCGCGCCGTCCACGATGTTGCGCAACAGAATGCAGCGCAGGCGGCCTAGTATGCGAAGTAACAGGCGCGTGCAGGTCAGATGCATCGAATCTGGCCTGCACGCGCAACACAAATCATCGCAGGGAGCACACCATGGCGCGTGACACATCAAACGATCAGGTTGCTAACTTGCCGCTCGTTTACAAGTTCGACGGCAACGGCAACATCATCCAGAAAGTCTTTTTTGGCGTAAATGCGGTATTCTGCCCCGTCTGGTACTGGTGGTACTTCAAAAGCAATCGTGATCCCAGCTTTTGGCTCGGTGACAGCGAAATGGACGGCTATGATCCCGATGAATGCGTTACCGAGTTCCAGCACCGCATGGATAACTTTACGCCCGAGGAGAGCTGCAACCTCTTTGAAGTCGCAAAGTATTGCGACCGCATGACGGGTGTTACCGTCTTTGACGTCGTAAACGGGCGAAATGTAAACGAGCGACACCTGGATGACTACTACACCGGCTACGACCTTGGCATCGAAGATGATGACGAGGACGAAGAAGACGACACAGACATCGAGATGGAGTTTGACGGGCAACCTGTTAGCCCCCAGCCGATGCGCGTATGCGACGAGGGCCCCTGCCAGTTTATGCTACCGCCCGTTTTAAACTGCGGAACGGACGACGGTTCTGGCTACGAGGTCGAGATTCCCCTGCGCGCCAAAACGACCAAGAGCGGTACTCCGCAGGAGCGACTATCGTTCTATATCCCCGCCGACCTCGCCGTACAGTGGTTCCGCGAGGTCACGGACGAGCCGCAAGCCGACTACCAACTGTTTCAAACCGTTTGGATGAATCGGGCCAATCGGCTTGAGAACCCGCACTTTGTCGACCACCTGTTTTCCTATGCGTTTTGGCAGGAGCGACTGCTGCGCATCCTGCACTACACGTACAAGCGGGGCAAAGTGCAGAGTGTGCGCATCGTTGCCGATTACGAAGGCGATGCCGCCGAGTTTATTGACAAGTACTACCCGGAGGCCGAGGTCATCGGTCATCAGAGCAATGAGAACGCCTTTGAAACGGGAGCCGCCTATCTGGTGGACCTCACGCTGGACTACAAATACAAGGGCGACAAGCTTGTCGAGAAAAAGACGTTCTCGGTCCTTGGCAGCTTTGGACGCGAATGGTATCGACTCTTTAGCGGCAATCCCAACGCCACCGTTGATGATTTCTATGCATGGTGCGAACAAACCGACACCTACGAGCCCCTACGTCAGGCAGCCGAAACCACCGGCGCAATCGTTCAGTACACCACCTACGGACTAAAGGACGGCAAGCTCACCAGCAAGCGCACCGAAGATCTCCAAGGCCGCACCAATGTCGAGATTAACGAGGCGGCCGAACTGAGAGACCGCATGCTTACGTAGGCGGCAACAGACCCAGTTCACGTTATCCGTTCATCTCTATACTCACAGGAGGTACCTACTTTGATTTCTCCAATCTGTTGGTTCGCGGCATTCCTCGTCGCTCTCGTCGCACTCTGCTATTCCATACACTTGGAACGGCACAACTATCAGCACAAACTCTTTGGCTTCGAGATCAATTCCAACCGTCGCATCGTCGCCTTTGGAATTCTTGCTCTTGGCGCTTTTTGCCTATTTGCCCCCGTTACCTGGGCGCAGTGCTTTTCTTCGGATCTTGGCGAGGGCTGGGAGCCGGGAGCCTTCAACTTTATTAGCTGGGTCATCACCAATTTCTTTGCCGTGGGATGGACAACGACCATCCAGACCGGCCTCACCGATGTGACGTCAACCGTCTATAGCGCTATTCCCCTTGGCGGCAGCGTTACCGGCCAGGTATTCAACCTGCTCTATTCGCTGCTCACACTTGCATACATCATCGCCCTTCCCGTTGAAATTGGCCTATTTGCCTTCAACGCTGTTGCCACGCGTCTCTCGGGCAGCGTTATCAAGCGTCATCTCAAGTATGCCGACCATGCAATTATCTTTGAGAGCGTCGATGCCAACACCGAGTTGCTCGCGCGTGATATCGTAAACAACATCAAGGACGGAACGCTCAATAACGCGAATGGCAACGGCGACATCGCCCTCATCTTTTGTCTAGGCAGCGACGAAGACAGCGAACGTCAGCGCGTACTGCGCAATCTGTGCCAGGGCTATGTGCGCTATGTGTTCACCGACTCCGAAGCAGCCGATGTGCTCACAACGATTACATCGCTGCGCGATGCAGTTAAGCATCTGGTCGCAGTTGACGTCGTCGCAACGAGCGAAGAAACCGAACACAATGTCAGCGCAACGATCGACATGCTCGAAGCGACGCACAAGGATCCTCAAGCCGGCTGCGCGCCCAAGATTACGCTGCATTGTCTTCACAGCAACCCCGACGACCCGAGAGTTTTTGATGCCATCAAGCCCTATCCAAAAAACGTCAATCTGCACCTGGTTTCTCGTACGCAAAACGAAATCTACAACGTTCTGGACGAGGCACCCCTTTTCAGATGGCTTGCTCCTGTCGACATCACCCGCGACGACAGCACCAAGCTCCAAAACCTCACAGTGCTCGTAATTGGCGCAGGAGATTACGGTATGCAGGCGGCACGCACCGCATACTGGATGGGCCGTCTGCCACAGGTAAAGCTCAGCATTGTGATCGTCGACCCTAATGCCCACGAAATCGTCGAGCGCGAGGCGGCACGATATCCCGAAATGCTCGGAGAGATCAAAGACGGGGCACCTACAGTGCGTTTTGTCGAGGCCAGCGCCCCCTCAATCACGCTTGACCGCCTTATGGCAGGCAACAGCGTCGCAGCTCTGCACTACGACCTTCAGAGCAAGCGCGTGGCATGTGATGACAGTTGTGTCCTGCTGCCCGATAACGCATTCGTTTATGCCTTTGTAACCACGGGCAACTGCAGCCAGAACCTCTCATGCTCCCTTATGTTGCAACGGCAGATTTTCAACCGCTTTGTCGAGCATGGCACTCCAAACTACATGAAGCAACGCCCCGTAATTTGTCCTCATATCGAAAGCGAAGAGATTCTTAAAGCCTTAAGAAAGCTCGCCATGACCGCAGCAAGTTCCGAAAAGGAAAAGGACCCCATCGTCGGAATCATGCATCCCTTCGGTTCTCGCAAAGCTTTCTTTACCTACAACAATCTCCTCAACAATAAGCTTGAACAGCGCGCTATACAGCTCAATGCGGTATATGAGATGTGCAACTATGACCATGCCACCGTCAGCTATGATGCCTCCATGCCAGACGATACGGCGCGCGACAAATTCAACAAGAGCGAGTGGAACAAACGCAGCAGTCGTGCGGCGGCCGCGTATCTTCCAAGTCGCTTTTGGTCGGTTGGTCTATCGGAAACCATCGATACGCTCGAAAACGACTATCTGGCGAAACTAGAAGGCGGGAGAAGCGAAGGCCTAGACAATGGTCATCTGGTAAGACAATACCTAATTGAAGATAAATTGGCTGGCAACACATTGGAGGCATTTGCCAACAACGAAGCCAATTATCGCAGAAGAATTAAAAATATTTGTCTATTGGGTGATATAGAGCACGAGCGTTGGCTCGCTTACTGTCAGGCAATAGGCATGACCGAGCTGGGGCACGGCACCAGAGAGGACGAGAGGGATCAGCGCAGGCGCGCACATAATGTCAATCTTCTCTTTAAAGAGGAGGAGCCCAAAGACAAGCCCGAAGGCACGAATAAATCTGAGACCCTCATGCGTCACGCCTACATGACGCCCAACAACAACGTACTCGGCGCTCGCGGATTCCTGCTAGGCAAAGACGTCTACGCCTACGACCGAATCATCGTCGCCCTCTCAGCCCGCATCGCCAAGGGCAGCATCGTCAAATAACAGCAATCGGCAAAACGGAGGGACCCATGAACCAGCAGCAGTCCATACTAGGAGTTGAAAAAGATGAAAATGGCAACACCCTGGTAAAGGTGTTTATTAGCTACAGACGCAACGACAATCTATTCAATCATCTCCTAGATATTGTTAACCGAACAATGGACAAGCTTAACAATGATCTTCTCAAGGACACCGAATACCGAGTGAAAAAAGTGATCGACTTAAATTCAATCAGTATCGGCGATAACTGGCCAGAGAAGATCGATGAAGACCTGTCCAAAAGCGATATCCTCCTAGCATTTATTACAGATGCATACCTTACAAGCGGTCCTTGCCGATATGAATTCAACACGTTTTGCGCGAATCAAATTGACACTCGAAACGATAGTGAAAAACACCACGGAAGCCTTTGCGTTCCGGTTTTTTGGGCTGCCCAAAAAACCGTTGCAGACAAGCTGAGTGATAAATCCAACCTGCATTTTGATAATGAAGAGGATTCTGAAGCCGCCTACAAAAATGCTTGTGAAACTTGGACACAAATCAAAGAGGTCAATGGCGTCGAGGGCATATTGCCAAAACTGATCGACTTGCTCAAGAACGAAGCCCAAGGTCCTGATTATTTCTTTGTTAGAGACTGTATTGTTCAATGGCTTGCCAATAAGGTCAAAGCTGCCATCGATCATATGCGAGAAGACGCCGCTGAAGAAATCGAAGATGTCCCCGTTAAGATCAGCGCCCCACAAGACATATCGGAAATCGAGCTTCATACGTACGGTCGTGGATCCGATGCAATCGGGTATTTCACAAGCGATGGCTTCATTGTAATGAACGGCTCAAAAATTGCTGAAGGCACCACCGCATCTGCCCGCAAGCCCACATATGAAAGCCGTCAAAAATACCAGCACCTCATCAATGAGGACAACATCCTAACCGAAAAACTGGTATTCCCAACCCCCTCTGCTGCATCTGCGTTTGTTATCGGTCGCTGCAGTAGTGGCATGGCTGACTGGAAGACCAAGAGTGGCAAGCAGCTTGGTGAGCTACTCAAGGAGGAAAAAGAAAAGACAGCTGCTGTTCAGAAATAGACAAAGCGGGGGCTCGGTTCAAAATGAACTGCACCCCAAAACTTGGACGGCTTAAATAAGAACTACGCCGCAAGGGGCTGGTTCCGGAACTCCTCCAGGGTCAGCCCCTTCAGTTTAACCTGCCTTCGCCTCGTGTTCCAATGGGCGACGTACGCGTCCAGGTCCACCTTGAAGGACTCGAAGTCGGGCCATGTCCTTCCCCGGAAGAACTCGTCCTTCATGTGGCCGAAGACCTGCTCGGTGGCGCCGTTGTCGATGCAGTTGCCCTTTCTGGACATGCTCTGGACGATCCCGGCGTCCTTCAGCCTCCCGCACCATGCGGCGTGCTGGTACTGCCAGCCCATGTCGCTGTGGAGCACCGGCGTCGCGCCCTCGGGCATCTTCGCCAGCAGCTGGTCGAGCAGCTCGGCCTGCTGCGCCATGTCCGGGCTGGTCGACGTCGACCACGCGACTATCTCCTTGCTGCCGAAGTCGTACACCGGCGCGAAGTAGGCCTTGCCCCAGGGCTGCTTGAACTCGGTGACGTCGGTGCCCATCTTCTGCCACGGCCCGTCGGAGGCGAAGTCGCGCCCGATGACGTTCTCGAACGTCTCGCCCACGACCCCCCTGTACGAGTTGTACCTATGGTAGTCGGTCTCGCGGCGGATGCCGCAGCGGACCCCCATCTCCCGCATCATCTTGAGCACGGTCTTGTTGGCTATGCGCGCGCCCAGCTCGGCGCGCAGGCACATGGCGACCTGGCGGTGGCCGCACCCGTTGGCCGTGCGCGAGAAGATCTCCGCCACCGCGTCCCGCAGCTCCGGGCGCGTCGGCCTGGCCGGGTGCGACAGCGCGTAATAGTAGCTGGACCGGGCCAGGCCGGCGCATTCCAGCAGGCTCCCCAGCTTGCACCCCTCCGCGCGCAGGGCGCTCACGTCCTCGACCTTCGCCCTGGTCAGAGCCCGTCCCTCTCGACCAGGGCACGCAATTTTTTTAGGTAGGCCACCTCGGTCTCGAGCCTTCGGCAGCGCTCCTCGAGCTCCTGCTCGCGGGTGCGCCCGCGCGACTTGGGGCCGGACCCCTTCGGCCTGCCCCTGGGCTTGGGCCTGAGCGCCTCGGCGCCGCCCTCGCGGTAGAGCGCGCACCATCTCTTGAGCGGCGCCAGGGACATGACCCCGAACGCCTTCATGGCGTCCTGCTTGCCCATGCCGCCGTCGACCACGGCCGAGGCGGCGGCGACCTTCTGCTCGTATGTGTACCTGGTCTGCTTGCCGTCCATGGATAGCAGCACCTCGCTTCCGAACGACCGGTATACGTAGAGCCATTGTCTCACGGTGTTGCGCGGGACCGACAGCGCCTTCGCCGCCGACTCGGAGCCGTGCCCTCGCTCGAAGAGCCCGATCGCCGCCTTCCTGGCCTCGATGTCGTGTTTCACTCTCAAGTCGACACGCATAAAAAGCCTCCCATTTCTCGTGTCCAAGAAATGGGAGGCAGTTCAAAACCGAGCCCCCGCTCTTTTATTCAGTGAACTACTTTCGTGCAGTATAGATGACATATCCCTCATGATAGAAGAAACCGACATCTAGAAAACGTTCCTCAATTTCATCGTATGTCTCCTCGAACCAATCAGCATCTTGTTGATACTCATCGTTATCGGGATTGTTCTTGGCGCGAAGCCTTAAATCTCCCCCGAGCCATCCAAAAGAAGCCGACAGCAAAGCCGAACGCTGATCCTGGTCCATCCCCACAGTCGAAATGCCACTGCCCTCAAATGAAATGTCCTTGAACCCAGCCCTCGTTAGCTTTTCAAGCAGCTGCCTTCCACTAAAACGGAAACCAGTCGTCGCAATCTCCCCACAAAGCCTGTTCAGCCGCGCAAAGTAGCCCTCATCGTCCGGATAGGCGATATTAAATCCATCGTCGATATCCCGGATGAAGATATAGCCTCCGCGATTCATGTGTTTACGCACAACACGAAGCAGCTTAAACGGGTTTTTTAAATGGAGAAGCACCATTGACAGGATTACGAGGTCAAATCCTTTCTTCCCCGCCTGCGCAAGACGGCTTTCAAGGTAATCGGAAAACGAAGCCGCTTCGCAATCGGCTTCTTCGAACAAATAACGAGGGTCGTCGACATACGCTTCCGAAGCCATGCGAATCGCATTGGGATTTACATCAATACCCAACGCAAACTCAAGCGAACCACACGAAGCCAAGCGATCAACAAGCTGGAAACCATCATTCGTGCCGAGATCGAGAACGCTATGGCATTCTATATCATTGAATATCTTCTGGAAGACAGGGGCGTCATAGCTGCGAAGCATCTCTTGCTGGACATGAAGCCACTTTGCTTCTTGATCGCTTTCGTCACCGTACAGTTCATAATACTTATTTGCCGTTCGTGCGGTTTGGACCACATTGCCGGAATCGTCAAAACGATCAGGCAAGACACCCTTTAGATACTCAAACAGTTGCGAGATAGCTTGCTCGTTAACGCCAGAAGTCCAATCAAGCTGCTGATAGCGCAGCAAATGCCGGTCCAGACTCGGCTCAATCTCGTTATCACAACGAATGGGAAGGAGCTCGAGATCGCCCTTGCGGTTCAGAACGATAGCATTTTCGATTTCATCATCAACCTCATCAGACAATGACGCCGCCCTGTTCAGCAGCAAGATAAAGACGCGACAACTGTCCAGCGCCTCATAAATCTGCTTTCTCCATTTTCCAATCGTTATATTGTTCTTAGCATACCAGCATTTTAAGCCATGCCCTTCAAGCACCTCGGCCAGCTTGCGCACAAGCTCGGAAGAAGTCGAAGTCTCATAGCTAAAAAAGACATCGTATTCTTTGCTGGGCATATCTTCCATCTGAGCCACCTCCACAGACATAATCCATCGTCGACCATTGTGCTGAATGCCACCTCGAACCATGGCGGCGCGCATCCATCGTATTCGTCACCGCTCCTCCAGCGTCCAGCCCTTCTGGGTGCAGAGGTCGCGCAGGGTGGCCGCCAGGTCGGCATTGGTGTTGCTGTCGACCACGATCTTGTCGATGTGATCAGCGGCAATGTTGAGCTTGGGGAACGAGTGGCTGCAACCCGACAGGTTGAGCTCACCGACATTGCAGGTAATCTCGAGTGCGCCAAGAATGTCATCGTTCGAAAGATCAATCTTCTCGACGTCGCCCTGAAGCCCTTGGTCAACGGTAAAGAACATCAGGTTCTTAAGACCCGAGGCGTTGATGGAATTGACAGCACCCTTAAGGCCCTCGATCTTAAAGGAATTAAGCTTGGGGCAGACGCTCAGGTCGAGGTCCTGGGTCGTCATGTCGCCAAACTTGAGCACCTCGAGTGCCTCGAGCTCGCTAAAGTCTGCACTCTTGGCGCTCAGGGTATTGATGCCGAGCGTATCGAGCTTGTCCAGTTTGCTAATGGGCGTGAAATCCGTCACCTCATCACTCACGACCAGCTCCGTGATGCTCTGGGTCTCCTTGGCGGTCAACTGGCCATCGTCATCGTTATCGTAGTCGGCAAGCAACCCGTGCAGCGTATCATCCGAGATCGCATCAACATCGACGAGACCTTTTTCTTTCTTGGTCTCGGAGCCAGAGGCGTCAGTTGAGCTCAACTCTTTAGAGGCGCTCGACGAGGCTCCCCCGCCGCCCTGCACATCACCGACGCCGCCAATCACGGCGAAAGCGGCAACCGCGCCTATGGCCACAACCGCCGCAAGCACTACCAGGGCGCGAACGCCGCCCAAGCGAGAGACGGCTTC
Organism: Collinsella sp. LCP21S3_A3; assembly: GCF_052118905.1. Taxonomy (NCBI): domain Bacteria; kingdom Bacillati; phylum Actinomycetota; class Coriobacteriia; order Coriobacteriales; family Coriobacteriaceae; genus Collinsella; species Collinsella sp. LCP21S3_A3. The sequence goes on from NZ_JBQKGH010000027.1 coordinate 13,199, forward strand.
ATTAGCACGCTCAGCTGCCTGTCCATTCGGCTGGCCGGCAGGGCGAGGGATCCGACTTGTCGAACGCCCCGGCGTCTGCTGCGCCTGCCCAGCAGACTGTTCGGTTGCCCGCCCGTTCGGACGCATATTCACCCGCACATCCGGTGTCTCGGCAGCCTGCTCATGAGCCCCGCCCGAAGGCTGCACGGTCACACGCTGAACCCGTTCGTCATCCCGCCAAGACATGTCGGGCTTAAAATTCGCCATATCGCATCTCCTCACTTGAGCGCATCACTACTGCTGCTCCATGGTGTAGCCGTAGTCACTGCTCATTTTTTGCAAATACTCGACCAGGCTGCTGCTCGTGTCGCTGTCGTACAAGATCTTGCCAACACAATTGGGTGTAAAAGTGAAATGGAAGGCATCTTCCCTGCCTGCCCCGCACAGATTGAGCGTTTCGACTCTGCTACTGATCTTCAGAACCTCGAGGTTCACATCACCCGACAGGTCAAGTGTCCCGATACTGCCATCAAGGCCTTCGATCTGGACGTTCGTCAACGAGGACATGTTTTTGGCATTCAAGGTATCGACGGGGCTCTCGAGCCTGTTTATGGTAACGCGCTGTAGCTGAGGAAAACGTGTGAGATCAACCTGAGGCACCGAGCAGTCGCCAATGGACAGATGAGTGATATTGCTAATGGAGCTTATGTCGTAGCTTTCGCTGTCGTAGTCGCCGATGCCAAACGTCGTGATGTTGTGAAAGTTGGCCAGCAGCGAAAGCGAATCAAATGACTCGACGTCGATTGATCTAGCTTCATCCGCAGTCTCTTGCGAAATATGCCCGTCCTCATCTGCATCGAGCGCTAAGTCCGAGCGCAGCGCCTCGTCCGTAATTTCATCGAGCGTGAGCACTGTGGCCTTTTTCGCTTCTTCCTGATGGCGCTCTTCTTTTTCCTTTTTACGCTGAGCGCGCGCCGCCTCGTCTTCTTGCTGTTGTTTGGCCTCGGCACGCTGCTCGGTCTGCCGATTGGTGTCGGAGATGCCGCTTGTGATGGACGTGACCGCCACAATGGCAATGATTACCACCACGGCAAGGACAACCACTACGCGCAGACCGCCCAAGCGATTCACGATATCGTTGATATCCGATCCGTTAGACCCAGTGCCCCCGCGACCAGACCCGTTCTGATTAATTGCCATCCGTGTTTCCCCTCCGCCGCCTACAGGCGGTCCTTGTCGAAGTAGTCAGCGTCGCGCCAGTCGCCGCGCCAGCGGTAGGCGTGGGCGTTCTCGCGCGACCAGTCGCTCAGGTGGCGCAGGATGAAGCGGCTCATGTCGTCCGCGAGCGGCTCGATTGGCCCCACGCGCCGCGCCTCGGCCGCCCGCTCCCAGAACGAGTACGCCATGAGGTAGAACGTGCCGGCGTCGACGTAGTCGCCCGGGTAGGCGGGGTCGTCGAACCAGCCGTGCGTGTCGGGCGTGCCGTTTTGCTCGCACCACTCCGCCGCGTTGAGGGCGAGGCCCATCAGGGCCGTGTAGTCCTGCGGGTCGCCCGCGGCGAGCGCCTCGTGCAGGTTGGACATGGGACCCTCGGCGCCGTAGGCCGGGTAGTACAGGTCCCACAAGCGATCGGCCTCTTCATCAGTCAGTTCCAAGACAGACGGACGATCACCAATTCCATCATCATATTGATATGAATATGGATCTACGCCCGTCAAGGCACCCTCGCCGTAATCAAGAGAAGATGAGCCGTTGCGCGCACCACGTTTTGCGCGCAACGCCGACCCCAATAGTGAATAGCCATTGTGATAGCCTTCGCGCGTGTCAGCGATAAACTGACCAAAGTTAAATTGAGCATGCGCATCCGATAATGCGCGCCTTGTAGCAGCTGAACCGCGTAGCAAATAGAAAAGACCAATGATCAGCTGTTTGATAATCAGACTCAGCGGTCCAATTAATAACTCAATCGAAACGACAATTAGGCCACCGAAAATAACGGCTGCTTGAGCGAATGGGTTAAAAGCGCTATATCCAGGAGCAGGGAGACCCGTATGCAAAATATCGTCTCCACCTGTATTTAGGAACAGACGATACCAGACCGAGCAAAGACCCCACACCGTAATAATACGCACCGGAAGAAAACGAATGACGGTCGGAATAGCATCTACAATGCGCGATAAATTAATACTCACATGGCGCTTTGGTGCACCGGCACTATTCCAGTTGATGTCCAGACGTCCATTTGCTGCGTCCGATTCGATATGTACCCCGGGGTCTTTCGGTGCCATCCTCTGAGCGCGAAGCTGTTCGAGTCGCTCCTGCGCCGACAGGCCCTCAGAATCTCGTTCCCCCATACCCATTGTCTATATCCTCACAAATCATCAGAAGTGGTAATGCATAGCGCCAAAACGCTCTAACGAATAGCCAAGCTCTCTAGTCATAGCTTTAATCGTGTGGGACTCTCGCTTCCTCGTCACAGGATCCCTTCGCATGAATACAAACGTCGGGAACATCCCCCATGCCACTTGCTGAAAACCCGTCATGGCATTGGCGGGGATGACGATTGGCGGGTTTGAATTACCCGGAGCAAGAATCCTTCCCGCAACAGCCTTGCTTTTGCCAAGGCCGGGGATAAGCGACTTGACCACCGGATGGTTATCCAGAGTCGAGCCTTCGCGTTTCGCAACAATCTCAATGCGGTTTTCGTACAATCTAATCGAACAGGGCCTTCCATCGTACGTTCCGTATCCTTGGTCGATGACGGTTCCGTACACCGCATCTTTCCTAGCCATGCTCTCGGCAAGGCGGCGTCGCTGGCGCTGCGCCTCGGCGCTATTGGCAATAGCCTCACGGCCCCCCATAACCAGCCGCTCAACATCGTGAAGTTGCCCACCTGCTCGCTGAGCATTGGAGCCCTGTTGTTGAGAACCCCCACTACGATTCCTATCGTTATTGGAACTTCCAAACATATTTCCCAAGTTTAACGTTGGCATTGATCATCCAAACTGTCGTCTCGCCAATCGGAGTCCTCCCCGACGGGCACGTGAGTATTACCCTCTGTCCTCATCAGTAATGGAAATGAGAGTCTGCAAAATCTTCGAGTACCTCATCGAAACCCGGCGAAAAAACCTGAATCGTGTGTTGCACGCGAGTGTGCAGCTGGCGATCCTTTCGGTCGAACGTAAATTCGGGGCTATTGGTGATGCCGGGCATGCGAAGCCAATTAGTGAGCGCGTTTGCTGGAATATTGATCGTATTTACAGCATAAGGCCTATTAAACGCCTTGTCCAAGTCAGATGTTTTACCCGATTTAACTACGGATTTATATTTATCTAAATCGCGCCTTCCGGAATACATCGAGGTATGGGTAATCTTGATGTAGTTGGCATAGATGTCGATACGGCAAGGCATCTGGTCATAGGTGCCATATCCAATAGCGTTCGGCTCCTTTTTGCCTTTCACTCCAGAACCGGACTTCCTAGCATTCACTGATTCTTTCTTCACAGCAGGAGCGCTGCCCGCATGTCCAACAGACGCAGCGCTGCCAGAAGCGTAAACATAACTAACAGGCGCCTTGTAATCCGTCTTCATTCCAGTGCTGGAATTCTGAACGCCATTCTGCGGAATGTCGTCTTGTTTAGCAGCGTTCTGCTGAGCAGCAATCGGCTGGACAGCAATCGGCGACTGCTTTTTCCGCGATTGGAGATCATCCCATTTTTCCAAACCACGGAAAAACACGAAGGTGACGCATAATTTCTTTCGCAAATTGACAACCGCATAGCGGAACACGGCCCATACCCCGTCATATGATTTCTAGCGACTAAACAACAAATCACCGACGAAGGGGGCAC
>NZ_JBQKGH010000028.1:0-13343 GCF_052118905.1 Collinsella sp. LCP21S3_A3
AGAGTACTGCGGGGCCAGCCCGTGGGAGGCCAGGGCGCCGCTGACCGGTGGACGGCACCGAGCCGTGCGCTTGGACTGAGAAGGGGGAGGCCTCGCGGCCTCCCCCTTTTTCGTTTCTCAGGCAATTTGTCTCACATAGTAGCTGTGTTTTATAACCCTCGTTTGTCGCATCTTCTTTGAACGGGCTACAATATCGTAGTCTGTGTAGCATGGAGGTGAACATGGCTGAAGCTGGTATCGGCGTTGATATCGTCGAGATTTCCCAAATGAAATCAATCCTTGAGAAGACACCGTCGTTTGCCCGGCGCGTGTTTACCGATGAAGAGCGTGCGTATTGCGATGCGTCGTCTCGCCCTGCCGCTCATTATGCCAGCCGCTTTGCCTCTCGCGAAGCGGTACTTAAGGCACTTGGAACGGGGTTTAGTCAGGGCGTTGGACGTAAGGATGTTTCCGTAACACGCGATAGGCTCGGCAAGCCAAAGGCTCTGCTTTCTGGTCGCGCTCTCGAAATCGCCCAGGATTTGGGTGTTGTCGAGGTTGCTCTTTCTATTACCCTTACGGGTGACTTGGCTGTCGCTAGTGCCATCGCGATCACCGAGGATGCTCGACCTAAGCCTAAGGAAGAAAAAATGAGCACCAAGGAGCGCGTTGCCCAGACATTTAAAGAGGCTCGTTCTGTATTGGATGAGCTTGAACAGCTGCAACAATCTGCTTTGTCGGAGCATTTGATCGATGATCCGCAAGATACGCAAGGAGTATAGATGAAACCGGTTTTGAGTACCGAGGAAGTCGTTCGCCTCGAGGATATCATCGAGCGCGAGGGCACCTCGAAGGCCGAGCTCATGGAGTTGGCAGGTGAATTTGCCGCCAACGAAATTTTAAAGCTCAACCCTGATCGCGTTCTTGTGCTGGTCGGCTTTGGCAATAACGGCGGTGATGGTTGGGTCGCTGCGGATATCCTGACCCATAAGGGCGTTGATGTTGATATCGTTTCTCCAGTTGAGCCGGATGAGATTCCTGCTGCCCTTGCTCGTCACGTTGCCCGTCGCACCGCCGGTCGCGACGTTCATGTGTGCGTTGGGCCTTCGCGAGACGAGCTAGAGGTTCTCATTAACAAAGCGGATGTCGTGGTCGATGCTATTTTTGGTACCGGTTTTCACGGCAACCTTCGTGCGCCGTTTTCTATTTGGATTCCTACGGTTAACGAGTGCGCCGATCACGTTGTTTCTATCGATGTTCCCTCGGGCCTGAATGCCGAGACGGGCGTTGTGGATGACGACTGCATCCGTGCCGAGCGTACCGTGACGATGATTGCCCCTAAGATCGGCCTCTACAGCGCTGACGGTCCGGAGTATGCTGGCGACCTGGTGTGTGGCGGTCTGTATGACCGCCTCGACGAAGTCATCGATGATGTCGATCATGCTGCCGAGATCGTTGAGCCCGGTGATCTGGTGGACTACTTTGCCCCGCTGCCCACGAATATCGATAAGTATTCGCGCGGCTCCGCGCTCATCGTTGCCGGGTCGGCACAATATCCTGGTGCCGCCATCATGGCCGCAAAGTCTGCCGCTCGTGCTGGTGCCGGTTATGTGGCCGTTGCGACGCCCGATGCGTGCGCCAACCTTATTCGTATGGCGCTCCCGTCGATTCCCGTTTTCGCCATTCCGTCTGATTCCCGTGGATCATTTGGTGCCGCTGCGCGTATGACAGTGTGCGAGATTGCTAAGAAGTACAGCTGCGTTGTGTGCGGGCCTGGCATGACGACGTCTGCCGGATCGATGCAAGTCGTTTCGGGCCTGCTTGAGCTCGATGTGCCGCTTATCCTAGATGCAGATGCGCTCAACTGCCTTGCCAAGATTGCAATCGACGGCATCGACAGTAATCCCGAGATGTACCGTCGCGAGCAGCCGCTCGTTATGACGCCGCATTATCGCGAGCTTTCGCGTCTCGTTGCCGGCGACGAGGTCAATGATCTTGGCACTGCGATTGCCGCTGCTCAAAAGATTGTCTGGGCTGCCGGTTCCGATAATCTCGTTGTTATCGCTAAGGGCCCGACGACGGCCATTTGCGGCGTCGAGCGCGTGCTGCTGCCGCTTTCGGGCCCAGCGTCGTTGGCGACCGCTGGCTCGGGTGATGTCCTCGCAGGTATCCTTGCAGGAACGCTTGCGACCATGCGTGACGAGATGGACCGTTGGGAGCTGCTGTACTCGTATGCCGTCGCACTCCACAGCTATGCCGGCTTTGCTGCGGCGACGGAGTATGGCGAGAAGAGCGTTATCGCGACCGATCTTATCGACTTGATCGGTCCCGCCATGGAATTGGCGGCAAAGGATGCGCTCGATGATCTGGGAATCATGGACGAAGGGTCGGATGACTAATCATGAATAAAGCCGATTTGACGCGTTGGTCCTGGGTCGAGATCGACCGCGGGGCGCTCCGCCGCAATACGAGGGCCTATAAGAACTTGCTAGATCCGCGTCAGCGCCTGTGCTGCGTGGTTAAAGCCGATGCTTATGGTCATGGAGCCGTCGAGTGCGCCAAGATCATGTATTCGGCCGGTGCCGACATGTTTGCCGTGGCGACGGTCAGCGAGGGTATTGAGTTGCGCCAGGGCGGAATCACCAAACCCATCCTGATTCTAAGCGAACCTCCCATCGAGGCTATTCCTTCATTGCTCGAGTTCGATATCATGCCCTCGGTCTATACGTCCGATTTTGCTCTTGCGTATGGTGAATGTGCCGTCGCGGCGGGCAAGGTGGGCAAGTATCATCTTGCCATCGAGACGGGTATGAACCGCATCGGCGTTCACTACACGCAGGTGCTCGACTTTGTCCGCGGTATTAATTTCCATCGCGGTATTCAGTGCGACGGCGTATTTACGCACTTTGCCACGGCCGACGAACCATCGGGTTGGGACTACAAGCTGCAGTGCCAGCGCTTTACCGAGGCCGTTCAGGCCATTAAGGATGCGGGTTTTGAGTGCGGTATCGTGCACTGTGCCAACACGCCGTCCTCGATGCTCGACCCCTCGATGCATTTTGATATGATTCGCGCTGGCGTTGGCTTGTATGGCATGCAGCCGTGCGAGCTGAGCGGCCGCGTGATGCAGCTTGATCCCGTGATGAGCGTCCATGCGCGCGTGACGCGCGTGGCGCATCCTGCGATGGGCGAGGGCGTAGGCTACGGTTTTACCTACCGCGTACCGCGCACACGCGTTCAGATCTGCACGCTGCCGATCGGATATGCCGACGGCCTTTCGCGCACGCTTTCCAATCGTATGGACGTGCTGTATCGCGGTGAGCGCGTGCGTCAGGTCGGAAATATCTGCATGGATCAGTTTATGGTTGCCATTCAGTCCAACCCGGCTCACGAGATTCCCGAGGCCGAACATGGCGACGAGATGATAATTATCGGTCGCGATGGCGATGCCGAGATTACCATGGATGAAATGGCGCGCCTGCGCGGCACGATTAACTACGAGGTCGCCTGCGGCTTTGGCATGCGTCTCGACAAGGTCTACGTGTAGGGGCCGCTATGGGCGTTATGCACATCCCCGGCCATAGCCATCAGGCGCCGCGCGAAGTTGCACTCGAGGAGATTGAGGCCGTCCTGGGTGATTGCCGCCTTTGCCAGCTTTACCAGTCGCGCCACAATATCGTGTTTGGGGTGGGAAACCCCCGCGCTCGCGTGATGTTTATTGGTGAAGCGCCGGGCCGTAACGAGGATTTACAGGGCGAGCCCTTTGTGGGGGCGGCGGGTGAAGACCTCAACGGCATTCTGTCCCTGGCGGGCCTTAAGCGTGAAGATGTCTATATCGCCAATGTGCTTAAATGTCGCCCGCCGGGAAACCGCAATCCGCGTCCCGAGGAAGTGCTTGCTTGCTCACCGTTTTTGCGCGAGCAGATTCGAAGTATCTGGCCCGATATCATCGTGACGCTCGGCAATCCCGCAACGCACTTTGTGCTCAAGACCGAGATTGGCATTACCAAGCTGCGCGGCAGGTTCCATCAGATGGGGCACTTTGTGGTGATGCCGACGTTTCATCCCGCGGCGGCGCTGCGCAATCCGGCGTGGCAGGAGTTGCTGGAGGAAGACTTTAAGATGCTGGGCGACTATCTGGTGCGACACCCCGCGCCAGAGGGCGCCTCGGAATAATAAGGAGCGTATATGTCCCTGGAGCGCCTGGGGCTAGGTACCTACAAAACGGCTCGTACTGCCGATACTGAGCATTTTGGCGAGTTGGTCGCACCGTGTCTAGAAAATGGCGATGTGCTGATACTGACCGGCGGCTTGGGCGTGGGAAAGACCCACTTTACCAAGGGCGTTTCGCGCGGCTTGGGCGACGGGCATATGGTCACGAGTCCTACGTTCGCGCTCATGGCCGTTCACGACCAGGGGCGTATTCCGCTGTTCCATTTTGATCTGTACCGCTTGGAGCATGCCTACGAGCTCGAGGATACGGGCATTTTTGACGTGCTCGGCTATGAGGGCGCTTGCCTGTTGGAATGGGGCGAGCAGTTTCAGGACGAGCTGACGGATGAGTATCTCTCGGTGACGCTTAGACGCGATGAGGACGATAGCGACGTGCGAACGATCGCGCTCGAGGCGCACGGCGAGCGCGCGACGGAGCTTTTCGATTTGATTGATAAGGCTGTACAAGATGAGCTTGCATAACGACAACGCGCTGGTAGTGGCGCTCGATACTTCGACCGACATGCTTGCCTGCGCGGCAAGCTGGATTGATGAGCAGACGGGCGAGGCGAAGCTGGTGAGCGGGGACCATCTGTGTCGTCGCCATGCCAACGTGGAACTTGTTAATACCGTCGATGGCGTGTTGGCGCAGGCCGGGCTGAATCGCGGCGATGTCGGCTGTTATGTGGTTGGACGCGGCCCGGGTTCGTTTACGGGCGTTCGCATTGGCATCTCGACCGCCAAGGGTCTGGCGCGCGGTGCCAACGTGCCGTTGCTGGGCGTGTCGACACTTGACGCTTGCGCCTGGACGGCGTGGAAGGCTGGCGTGCGCGGCAAGCTTGGTGTTCTTGCCGACGCCATGCGTGGCGAGGTGTATCCGGCTCTGTACGTGCTGGGGGACGAAGGTCCCGAGCGTCTGTTTGAGCGCGAACACGTGGTCAAAGCCGCCGTGGCGCTTGATGAGTGGCGCCAGGCCGCGGACTGGAGCCAGGTTAAGCTGACTGGTGACGGTCTCGTACGTTATGGCAAGCTGCTGAGTGAGGACGAGACTGCGCGCTGCGTGGAGCGAGACCTGTGGTGGCCCTCGGGCGAAGGCCTTCTGATGGCGCACGCCGCGGGCGACGGTAATCCGGCTCGCGTTTTGCCGATCTACACGCGTCTTTCGGATGCCGAGGAAAATGAGCGTAAGCGCCTTGGGCTTGCCGAGAGCGCCCAGAGCGAGATTACGGGTGTTGCCGACGAGCTCGCCGGCCGCCATCTGCAGTTCCGTCCCATGGGCGCGGCGGATGCCGAGGGCGCGAGCGCATTGGAGGCCGCCTGCTTTGAAGGCGCCGGACACGAGGCGTGGACGCCGGGCATGTTCCTGTCCGAGCTGGGCGAGGGCGTTGCCGCGCCGCGTAGCTGGTGGGTGGCGCACGACGACGGTCAGCTGCTGGGACTTGCCGGCGGCATGGTCGTCGACGGTGACGTTCAGATTATGGACGTCGCGGTTGATCCTGCTCATCGTCGCGAGGGCATTGCCCGCAAGCTGCTGTCGCACGTGAGCTATGACGCCCAGATGCTCGGCTGCACCACTGCTTCGCTTGAGGTTGAGGACGGCAACGAGGGTGCGATTGCGCTCTATAGCGCCTTGGGCTTTACCGAGGCGGGTCGTCGCCGTGGCTACTACGGCGTCGGCAAGGATGCCATCGTCATGACGGCGTCGCTGCCCCTGGTGCTTCCTCTCGACAATGCCTCGCCCGAGCCAACGGCTGCCGAGCAGCGCGTCTGGCCGCTGCCTGAGCCCGAGCGCACCGCCGAGGAGCGTGCCGAAATCGAGCGCCGTCGCCTAGTTCTTGCCATCGAGAGCTCTTGCGACGAGACTGCTGTTGCGATTATCGATGCGGACGGCAATATGCTGGCCAACCAGGTGTCGACGCAGATTGATTTTCATGCTCGCTTTGGCGGCGTGGTGCCCGAGATCGCCTCGCGCAAGCATGTCGAGGTGATTGTGAGTGTCGTAGATGCGGCGCTTGAAGATGCCGCGGTATCGCTTGGCCTTGAGGGTGGAGCGATTGCGCCAAGTGAGCTTGCCGCCGTGGGTGTGACGCAAGGCCCAGGCCTGGTGGGTGCCCTGGTGGTGGGCGTCGCCTTTGCCAAGGGCTTTGCGTATGCTGCCGGTAAACCGCTCGTGTGCGTCAATCATCTGGAGGGTCACCTGTTCGCCAACCTGCTGGCGCAGCCCGACCTTAAGCCGCCGTTTATCTTTACGCTTGTCTCGGGTGGGCACACCATGCTCGTGCACGTAAAGGCATGGGGCGACTACGAGGTGCTTGGCGAGACGCTGGACGACGCCGTGGGCGAAGCCTTCGACAAGGTTGCCAAGGCGCTGGGTCTGGGCTATCCCGGTGGCCCCATCATCTCCAAGCTCGCCGAGACGGGCAATCCCCGCGCGATCGATTTTCCCCGTGCGCTTAACAGCAGGGGAGACTACCGCTTCTCGCTTTCGGGCCTCAAGACGGCGGTGACGCTCTATATTGAGCAGGAGACCAAGGCTGGGCGCACGATTCACCTGCCCGACCTTGCGGCCTCGTTTGAGGCGGCGGTCTTTGACGTGCAGTACAAGAAGGCCAAGAACGCCCTGCACGCCACCGGGTGCAAGGAGTATTGCATCGGCGGCGGCGTCTCGGCCAACCCGCATCTGCGCGAGATGATGATTAAGAAACTCGGGCGTCAGGGGATTCGCGTAACGGTGCCGCCTCTCTCGGCCTGTACTGACAACGCCGCCATGATTGCGGAGGTCGCTCGCCGCAAATTCGACCGAGGTGAAATCTCGCCGTTCGACGTCGACGCCGATCCAAACATGACGCTGTAGTCGTATGGGCGCGGTTCCCGACCGGAGGGGCCGGATATAAGGTTTCCTGCTCTACAGTCCTGCGCAAGACGAAGGCCACATTAAGTGGCCTTCTTTGCGTGCGGAACTCGCGATAAACCTTATATCCGGCCCCTCCGGTCGGGAACCTTTCTGTATCGATGCAGCTACTGAGCTGGTTCGGCGTCGACAACGTCCGGCAAGGTTAGCCAGCCTGCGTCGAATTTACGGCGTGCTTTAGCTGAGAGAAACCTACCTGATAATCGACTCAATATCTCGGCTTTTATATAGCAGTCGGCGGACTTCCATGACGTCGTCGATGACGACATAAAAAACCATGTAGTTGCCAACGTAGAAGCGGTAATACGGGTGCGACCGTCTTCTTGTCGAAGGGTATGTTGGTGACATGGTTGGATTCTTGAGATGCTCGAGTATGCCTGCTTCAACATTGTCGACAAGCCTATTTGCTGCAGCGGGGTTATTGAGATCAAAGGCGATATATGACGCTGCTTGGCTGAGGTCCTCCCAAAATAGGGGAAGATAGCGGAGCTTATAGTGCCTGTTCATCGAGACCGCCGTCGAGCATTTTTCTGACAGAGCCAAAGACATCGTCGTGTGTATAGCGAAGTTGCATGCTGGCAGCCTGACGATCAGCGGCATCAAGTGCGCTCTCGATTGTATTGCTCAGCGACTTGTACTGCTCAAAGCTCATGACGACCATAGAGCCCCGCCCGTTTTTAGTTAGAAAAACCGGACCCTCCTGTTCGACTTCGCGTTCAACATCCGGGTAGTGATTTCTAAGATCTGAGACCGGCCTAATATTCACAGCTACCTCCTGAGCTATCAGGATATTATCGTAATTATGATAACAGAGTTGAGATTTGGGATGGGAACTCCTCGGGGGCGGGGCGGGCGCCTGCCGCCATATATGAACTTTATCGCGAGTTCCGCACGAACAGGAGGCCACTTAATGTGGCCTCCGTCGTGAGCAGGACTGCCCGAGCAGGAAAGTTCATATATGGCGGCAGGCGCCCGCCCCGCCCCCGAGGAGCATCTCTCAAGCAAAAACTGTCGTGGGGTAAAGTCCGAGGTCAGTGACGTTTTATACCGAGAAATTCAAAAAAAGTTGAAAATTCATTACATATTTGCGTTGACTTTAGGCAACTAAAGTTTCATACTCCTTTTCATTCACTGGGGGATGTGAACACGCACGGATCGTTCGCATCATGATTGAAGAGGATTTCTTAGACATGTTCACGCATCAGCTAAACATTATCAGCGTAGTAATTATCTGATGCGGGTTAGCACATACAGCTAGCCCGTACGATAACGGGCGGCTGATGAAGATGAGGGCCGTCGAGCGCAACCGACGGCCCTCATTTTTTATGTCTAGGAAGTTCTTTTTAGAGGAGGAAATGTAATGAACGGAGTTTTGCTCATGGTTGTGGCCGCGGCGGTGCTCGCCTGCGGCTATCTGGGCTACGGCCGCTGGCTGGCTAACAAGTGGGGCGTTGATAAAGAGGCCCTCACGCCTGCCAAGCGCATGAAGGACGGCAAGAGCTTCTCGCCCGTCTCAGCCTTCACCGCGTTCTCGCATCAGTTCAGCTCGATCTGCGGTGCTGGCCCTGTTACGGGTACGATCGTCGCCATGGCCTTCGGCTGGCTGCCCGTCGTGCTCTGGGTCCTCGTCGGCGGCATCTTCTTTGGCGCCGTTCACGACTTTGGCGCCCTGTACGCTTCGATGAAGAACAACGGCAAGTCCTTGGCTCAGCTCATCGAGAAGTACATCGGCAAGACCGGCCGTCGCCTGTTCCTGCTGTTCTGCTGGCTGTTCTGCATCATCGTCATCGCCGCTTTTACCGACATGGTCTGCAAGACGTTCATGTTCACCCCGGTCGTTGACGCCTCTGGCGCTGCCACCGGTGCCATCGACTTCACCAAGTCCTATGCCGCTGGCTGCGCTGGCACCATCTCCATCCTGTTCACCTTCGTCGCCATGGCCTTTGGTTGGGCTCAGAAGAAGTTCAACCTCACCGGCGCTGCCGAGTTCGTCACCGGCGTGGTGCTCATGGTCCTCATGTTCGCCGTCGGTATGCAGTTCCCGGTTTACCTGGACAAGTTCCAGTGGTTCGCCGTCGTCATGGTCTACCTGGTCTTTGCCGGTGCCATGCCCATCCAGATGCTCAAGACCCCTCGCGACTACCTCACTTCCATCATGATGATCGTCATGATTGTCTGTGCTGTCCTCGGCATCGTCGTCCTGGGCGTTAACGGCCAGGCCACCATCACCGCTCCGGTTTTCACCGGCTTTAGCAATACCTCGGGCATGATGTTCCCGGTCCTGTTTGTCTCCGTTGCCTGCGGCGCTCTCTCCGGTTTCCACAGCCTCGTTTCTTCGGGCACCTCTTCCAAGCAGGTCGAGAAGGAACAGGACGCCGTCACGGTCGGTTATGGCGCCATGATCGTCGAGTCCTTCGTCGGCATCCTCGCCATCATCGTCGCCGGCATCATGTTCTCCGACATGAACACTGCCGGTACCGGCGCCCTCAACGCCGGCGTCGCTTCCACCCCGTTCCAGATCTTCGCTGCTGGCATTTCTCGCGGTATGCAGGCCTTCGGCGTTGACGGCACGCTCGCTACCGTCTTTATGACCATGAACGTCTCCGCTCTGGCCCTGACTTCGCTCGACGCCGTCGCCCGCATTGCCCGCACCTCGTTCTCCGAGTTCTTTGCCCAGACCAACGACGCCCTGGCCATCGAGTCCAAGGCCGGCTACATGAAGGTCCTCGGCAACCCCTGGTTCGCCACGGTTGTCACCCTGCTCCCCGGCCTCGCCCTCGCCTTTGGCGGCTATGCCAACATCTGGCCGCTCTTTGGTGCTTCCAACCAGCTGCTCGGCGGTATGACCATGATCACCCTTGCCGTGTTCTGCAAGTGCACCGGTCGCAAGGGCTGGATGCTCTACGTGCCCGTCGCCTTCCTGCTCTGCTGCACCTTCACCTCGCTGGTCCAGAGCGCTATGGGCTGCATGACCGCCGTCCAGGCCTACGGCTTCTTCGGTACCATCCCGGCTACCGCCACCACGGCCGCCGTCTCCGTCGCCGCCACCAAGGGCCTGCAGCTCGTCTTTGCCGTCCTGCTGATGATCCTGGGCCTCATCGTTGCCGTCAACTGCCTCAAGGAGCTCTTCGGCAAGGAGGCCGGTTCCATGCCCGACGAGGAGCCCGAGTGGTCCGAGATGGGCAAGGCCGAGTATGGTCGCGCTGCTGCTGCTGAGGCTCCCGCAAACGCCGAGGCCGCCAAGGCCTAATCGACCTAACGGATTGAACGTCACATCTATATGACTCGGAAAGGCCGGGTCCGCAACTGCGCGGGCTCGGCCTTTTTTCCATGCAATAGCTAGTGTGCCCGGGTGTTCTCGCAGATGTTTTGCGTGGATAGGGGCGTGCGTTGTACCATATAGACGTATATGTGTACATATGAAAGGGGCCCCGTGGCCAAGACGGTATATTCCGATAACCAAAACAACGTCGATGCCCTGGCTGAGCGTCTGAGCAGCCAGACGTCGCTTTCTGCCGAGCGTGCCAAGCTGGTTGCCTACGACCTGCTCTGCCGCAAGGCGCTCAAGATCAAGTCGAGTGCGCTGGCACAGATTTTCCGTTCCGTCGATAAGGAATGTGACACCAAGGCGATGCGCGATGAACTTATCGCGGCAAAGATCGTTACCAAGATCGAGGGCAGCGGCGTTAACGGGCGCCCAGCGTTCTATACCATTAATGCCGAGATTCGCGATGTCCAGGAGCAGCCTGCCGAGGCTGCCGAAGAGGCCGTCGAGGACGTTGTCGAGGCGCCTGTTGCGGTGGAAACGGCTCCGCGCGAGAACGTCGACACCGATGAGCTGCTTGACGAGAGCGTCGTTCGCGCCTTTACGGCCAAGGCGGGCCGCGGCGGTTTTGGCGGGGGCGGTAAACGCGATGCGCAGCGCCGTGCCCAGCAGGAGCGCTTCCGTCGCGCCGTGGCTCAAAAGGATGCGACGGATGTCGAGCCCGTCGAGGATGAGGCTGTTACCGAGCCGCAGTGCGCCGCTGAGGTCCAGGAGCCCAAGCGTCGCCGCGGTGCTCACTTTAAGGCCGAGCAGGGAGGTGTTGTGTGCGACGTTCAGGAGTCCGTCGAGGCTGCTGGTGCACCCGAGGAGCCCGTCAAGAAGGCTCCGGGTTCATGCCGTCCCGGACGCGGCTTTATGGGTCGTGCGTATCCCGCAAGGCGTCAAGAAAAGACCGACCAGGCTCCCGCTGCACCAGCGGAGAAGGCTGAGAAGGCTGCCGAGCCGATGGTCCGTGAGCAGAAGCCTGTTGAGCCGCGGCCTACGGGCGATGTCGAGCCCCGAGGCCAGCAGTCTGCGGGCGAGAAAGCGGGGGAGAAAGCGGGGGAGAGCGCTTCGAGCAAGCCTCGCCGTCGTCGTCACCGTGGCGGCCGTGGCTCAAATGCCGAATCCGTGGCCGAGCAGGCAGCGGGGCAAAACAAGGATGCGAAGACTGAGATCCCGGCGGAGCAGTCCAAGCGCCAGCCAGTAAAGGGGGACAAGCCTGAGCGTTCGCAAAAGGGCTCGTCCGCGCCAAAGCAAGAGCGCAATACTCGGACAGATTCCAAGTGCAAATCCCAGACGCAGCCCAAACCGACTGCAAACGATGCGGCCTCCCAGCAGCCTGAGCCGCCCGCTCATGGCGAGGTTTCGGCGTTTGCTCTGGCCCGTGTCCTGGGCAGGCAGCTGCTCAAGGTCGTTCCCACACCTGCTGCACTCTCCAAGATTAAGGAGCAACAGACTCAAATCGTTAAGGTTGAGGGCAAGGACGGCAAAAAGGTTTCGCAGCGCACTCAGCACAACGAGATGTCCAACCGCAAGATTGCCGAGGAGATTGCGATCATCCAGGCTTGGATTGAGCAGAATCGCGGTGCCGACACGCCGGTCGCTTCGCGTCGCCAGCGCGCCTACCAGATTTTTAACGATGAGAAGGCCTTTGACGGTAAACACGGCGAGCGCCTGATGAGGCGTATGGCCGAAAAGGGCATCAGCATGCAGGCGATTAAGGTCGCCCCCAACCGCCCCGTGCACTTTACGGGCTTCTTTACGCTGGGCGCCGACAAGCCGTTCATTATGGTCGAGAACCTGGACACCTATGACGAGATCGTCAAGCTCTTGCGCGGCCGCAAGCACGCTAAGCTTTTTGGCACCAAGGTGGGTGGCGTGATCTTTGGCGGTGGCTGCAAGGCGAGCGTCTCGCACGCACTGGATGATTATCTGGCCGAGATCGGCTATCGCTTTAACTATGTCTACTACGTGGGCGATATCGACCGAGAGGGTGCGCGCATCGTCGAGCAGGCCCGCAATGCCAATGTGGTTGAGATTCGCTTGCATGCCGGCATGTATCGTGCCATGCTCGCCGAGCACAAGCGTCGCGTGAAAGCTGGCGGCGAGTGCGAGCCTGCGGCTGCCAATCAGGGTGTGCCGCAGAATTTGGCGGCGACGATCAAGGATCTGCCTATGGTCACGCGCGTGCAGTTCCGCAATGTGCTGCGCGAGGGCGGTCGCATTCCGCAGGAGATTCTGATGACCGCCGACTATCGGGATGGCGACTCGGGAAGCTTCGACCGCATGCTGAACAATTAGGGACGCGTGGCCCCGGCGGGCCGGGCATTAAGTTTGCTGCTCTACAGTCCTGCGCAAGAAGAAGGCCACATTAAGTGGCCTTCTTTGCGTGCGGAACTCGCGACAAACTTAATGCCCGGCCCGCCGGGGCCACGCGCCATTTTGTAGATGGCGGCTCGCTTTTCGGAACGGGGCTGATATTTTCTAGATGTAAGGCGCTCTTGGTCCTTTCGGGCTTGGGGCGTCTGTCTTTTGAGGGTGGATGAGCCGGCACTTTGGGACGTTCCTTTAGTGCCGGCACTTTGGGACGTCCCCAAGTGCCGGTTGAGATACGGAGAGCCCGTTGTTGATATGGACGGAGGGATTCCGCGTCCGCCTTCCGGCGGCCGCGCCCCGCTGCGTCGCTCCGCTCCTTGCGTGCTGCGCTGGAAAACGCTTCGCGTTTCCTCAGCTCCGCACCCTTGCGGGTTCGAATCCCTCCGCATGCCCACAAGAAAGCGCCCCGGGCTGATGAAAGCCCGGGGCGCTCAGTTACCTTGGCTGGGACGGAGGGATTCCGCGTCCGCCTTCCGGCGGCCGCGCCCCGCTGCGTCGCTCCGCTCCTTGCGTGCTGCGCTGGAAAACGCTTCGCGTTTCCTCAGCTCCGCACCCTTG
>NZ_JBQKGH010000029.1:0-12941 GCF_052118905.1 Collinsella sp. LCP21S3_A3
GTCTCGCAGTCTACAGGGCCTGAAAACCATTCTCTCTGGTGGCGCGATACCACCAGATGCATATCGGCGCGACGCTGGAGGTGTTGAGCATGTCTGACGAGCCCCATATCCCGGCCCCGTGTCCAGCCTCGTTGGCGGATGGTGGGCGCGCTTTGTGGAGTGGCGTGGCGGACGTGTTCGAGCTGACGCCGGAGCAGTTGGTGCAACTGGAGGAGGCGTGCCGGGCAAAGGATCGGCTCGATTCTCTGGATGCGGCGATCCGTGGCAAGCATGACGTGCTGCTGTCGATTGAGACGGACGGTAACGGAGTGTCCAGCTTGGTCGTGAACTCGGCGCTGCGTGAGGCGAACGCGACGGCCACGGTCCTCAAGCAGCTGCTGGCGGCGCTGCGGTTGCCGGACGTGGAGGGTCGACGGCCCCAGTATCGGGGTCCGAGGGGTGCCTATCAGAAGTCTGTGGAGTCGGTCGCATCCGCAGGCAAGGTGTCGAGCCTTGACCGGGCGCGGAAGCGGCGCGCAGGCTGATGTTCCGCCCCCTGTTCGAGGGGCAGAAGTGCTCTCTCGGCTATGCCGTCATCGACTGGCTCGAGGCGTATGCCTGCCATGGCCCTGGGCCGGTGGAGGGGCAGCCGTTGACGTTCGATGACGAGATGTTTGACTTCATCGTGGACGCCTACGAGCTCGAACCGGCGTCGGGGCGTCGGTTGATCTCTCGTGGCGTGCTGTCAATGCCGAAGGGTCGGGCGAAGTCGGAGGTCGCGGGCCTGATTGGCGTGGCGGAGGCTCTGGCCCCGGTGCGTTTTGACGGCTGGGATGCGAGCGGGCAGCCGGTGGGACGCCCGATCCGCTCCCCGTTCGTCCGCTGCCTCGCGACCGAGGAGAAGCAGTCGGGCAACACGTTCCAAAACATTGCTTTCGTGATGGGTGACTGGGGACACGACAACCACCCAGACATCTACGACGGCGTGAAGGGCATCCGCGACTACCGCTCAGCGACTAACATCTATCTGCCGAACGGTGGGGAGTGCCGCTCGAGTTCGTCTGGTGCCGCGTCGAAGGACGGCGGCAAGGAAACGTTCCTCGTGCCGGATGAGGTGCACCTGTACGTGCTCCCGGAGCTGCGGAACATGTACGCCACGACGATGCGTAACTTACCGAAGAGGTCGCGTGACGAACCGTGGGCGCTGCTGACAACGACCGCATTCCGTTACGGCGAGGAGAGCGTCTGGGAGACGATCTACAAGCGTTGGAAGGCCGAGCAACTAGGCCCCGGATGGCTGGTGCACCATCGCGAGGCGAAGGGACCGATCCGCATCTATGAGGACCGCGAGCACACGCTGGCGCAGCTGCGTTACGTGTACGGCGCGGCGATGGACCCCGTGTCGGGGTGGATGACCCCTGAACTTGCCTATCGGACGATGCTGGACCCAACCGAGTGCCGTGACGAGGCTGAGGGTGCCCGCTACTACCTGAACCGCGCCATGGCGTCCTCGGATGCGTGGATCGCGCTCAGGGCTGTGGAGGACGCCCAGATGGACGGCCCCGAACCTGCCGATGGCACAGCGATCACGCTCGGGTTCGACGGGTCGCTGAACTCCGACTCGACCATCCTCCGCGGCTGCCGGATGTCAGACGGCTACCGGTGGACGATCGGACTGTGGGAGAAACCCGAGGGTGTCGACGGCATCGGATGGCAGGTGCCGCGCACTGAGGTGCTGGAGCGTATCCGTGAGGCGCACAAGCGCTATCGCGTGATCCGAGGCCACTACGACCCACACGAGTGGCGCAGCGACATCTCAGACCTGGCGCACGAGTTCGGCGAGGACGTGGTGGTCGAATTCCCCACGACGTCGGACACCCTGATGGGGCCGGCGCTGGACACGCTCCACACCGACATCGTGAACGGCACCACGAAACAGAGCAGCGACCCGGACGCGCTGCGGCACTACGGCAACGCGTTCGTGAAGCGGCGCGGCCAGTACCGGCTGATCCGCAAGGAATACCCGAACAGCCCCCGCAAGATCGACGTCGTAGTGGCAGACGCCCTCGCGTACGCGGCGAGACGGGCTGTGCTGGCCACCGACTGGACCGATGACGACTCACAGAACAGCGCCGTGTGGTGCTTCGCCTAGACGATGAATGGAGGTGGGCATGGGTGACATTGATGTCCTGAACCGCCTCCACCGCAAGACCCCGAAGATCAAGCGCGACTACAAGCACCTCGACATGTACTACGAGGGCCTGCAGAAGATCGACGTGATCGGTCTCGCCGTGCCGCCCGAACTGAGGATGTTCGAGGTCGCGATCAACGTGCCACGCATGGCTGTGGATGAGCCGGAGCGCCGCCAGCAGTTGCGCGCCTTCCAGCGGTCGGGTTCCGACAAGATCGACCGCGGCTTGCAGGAGGCGTGGGAGTACAACAACTTGCCCTCCCAGTCATCGCTGCTGCACAAGGACTGCCGAACTTTCGGGCGCGGCTTCGCGGTCGTGTCCACAAACCCTGAAGAACCCGATCAGCCGCTCATCACCGTGGAGTCGCCTGAGGCGTTCTCGGTCGAGATCGATCCCCGTCGGCGCATGACTGCCGCGCTGCGCACCTACACCGGCGACGATGACCGGCAGCGCGCCACCCTGTACCTGCCCAACAAGAGCCGCTATCTGATCCGCGACGGCCACGACTGGGCCGACGAGTTCGACCCTGACGAGCACGGGCTTGGCCGAGTGCCGGTCGTGATGTTCCTGAACCGGCCCCGCACGGGCCGCTGGACTGGCGTGTCAGAGATGGCGGACGTGATCCCGATGACGGACGCGATCGCCCGCATCATCACGAACACGCAGATCGGCGCTGAGGCGTTGGCGTGGCCCCACCGGTGGGCCGCTGGCGTCAAGAAGGAAGACTTCATCAACCCCAAGACGGGTAAACCCATGGCGACGTGGGAGGCATACATGACCATCCTCAAGGTCACGTCGAACAAGGACGCCAAGTTCGGGTCGTGGGACGCGGCGCAACTGTCGAACTTTACCGACGCCGTGAACGCGATGCTGCGCTGGTGTGGCGGGATGTTGGGGCTCCCGACCCGCTACCTCGGTCAAGACACCGTCAATCCTGCGTCGGAGGGCGCGATCCGCGCCGATGAGGCCCGTCTAATCCGCAACGTCGAGCGCATGAACGTGTACGACGGTGACTCGTGGGCGTGGGTGATGGGCCTGCGGGAACGCCTCCGCACCGGCGAATGGCTCCCCGGCAACGAGATCAGGGCGCTGTGGCACGATCCCGCGACCCCCACCTACTCACAGCGAGCCGACGCCCTCACGAAGATGGCTGGCGGCGTGCCGATCCTCTCTCGCGAGGGCGTGTGGGACGAACTGGGATGGGACGAGGGGCGCAAGCAACGGGAGCGGGCCTACTTCCGCGAGCAGGATGCCGACCCGCTGGTGCAGGCGCTGATGGCGGCTCCGGGCGATGTCACCACAGTCGCCTGAGAAGGCGATGCTGGCCCGTTCGCGGGCCGCTGCCACGATGGTGGGCCGCGAGTGGCGCACGATCCGCGCGAGCGGCGACTGGGCTGCTCAATGGCAGTTGAAGCTGACGCCTCTGTCTCGATTGGTGGTGGCCGCGCAGATCGGTGCCGCTGCTGCTGGCGCTGCCAGCGTGGACGACGACCTGTACCGCTCCGGATACCCAGAGAAGGCGTTGGCGGAGGTCGACCCGGCTGGTTTCGGCGGATGGGCGGAGCACCCAACGTCAGGGGCAGTTCTCACAATCCCCGCCCTCCTGTATCCGGCTGTCATCACAGCCAGGGCGACGCCGGGCACGGTCACTCAGAAGTTGGCCGCTGGCGGCAGGGTGGCGCAGACGATGGCCCACTGGGCTGTGTCGGAAGCCGGCCGTAACGCCGCCATGGTCGGGGCGACTGGGAGGGCTCGCACGTCGCTGATGTTCGTGGACCCCGCCCCGATGTGCCAGCGGTGCGCGGTGCTCGTCGGGAAGCTGTTCAAGCCTGGCACGAGGTCGTTCACGCGGCACCCCGGCTGCGATGGACGCCTGGTGGCTGTCAGTGACCGGGATAAACCCTCAGTGCCGCCGCTGGACGTGTCCGACATCAAGGACCTCACCCGAGACCAGCTTCGGGCGATCGAGGACGGCGCTGACATCAACCAAGTCATCAACGCCAAGCCGGCTGTCCGCATCACCAAGGACGGCGAAAAGAAGTCGGTGCTGCGAGCCAACGGCGCCCGCACCATGTACGGCGCTCGCAGGATGGAGCGCTGGACCCCGAAAGCGATCTACGCCAAGGCGGGCGACGACCAGGACATGGCGATCCAGCTACTGCGGAAACACAAGTACATGCGCTGAGCGAGTCAGCGCACCCAACCCCAGAGAGGTGGCACGATGCCGCACCACACGCCCGACGATCTGCGACAGATCATCGACACTCACCGCGCCCTGTTCGGAGGCTTCACGATGCTGGCCGACAACAACAGCGCCCCAGAGGCCCCCAAGGAACCCTCCGACGGCAGCAAGGCCCCCGAGGCGCCCAAGGATGACGACAAGGCCGACAAGGCCGACGAGAAGCTCGGCGACAGCGGCCTCCGCGCCCTCCAGAGGGAACGCGACGGACGCAAGGCGCTCGAGCAGCAGATGTCGGAACTGAAACGCGGCCTGGCAGCGATCGCCGGCGCGGAGACCCCCGACCCAACCAAGGTGACGGTCGAGGACGTTGCGGCGCAGATGCAGCACATGCAGCACGAGCTGGCCGTCGAACGGGCGGCCCGCTCCCACGGCATCACCGCCGAGGACGACATCAAACTTCTGGTCGCGACGACCAGCGAAGACCAGCTAAATGCCCTCGCGGCACGGCTGGCACCCGCCGACCATACCGGCAGCGACGGCGCGAAGCCCCGCGGCCCCAAGCCGGACCCGTCCATCGGGCGAGGTGGGGGCGATTCCAACAAGGGCGGCACCGTTCAAGCGGGCCGCGACGCCTACCGGCAACTACATCAGAAGAAGGAGTGACCATGCCTCGCATGAAGGTTGAGTCGTTCTCGGGCGGGAATCGTTCCTGGCTCGCCTCGGCTCACGCAATTGTCAACAACCACACCGGCACGCTCGACGTGTCGACGTTCACCAAGGGCACCAGCCTGACCGATGGGCACTACCCCAAGGGGTTCTTCCCGTCCGGCCTGGAGCTCAACATCGCCAACCTCGGCGCGATCGAGCCGTGGACGGGTGCCTCGGGCGAGAAGCTCGGGTTTCTGTTCTCCGACGAGGCTACCGATGGGGTCTCTGATCTCGCGGTGCCCGTCGTGTGGCACGGCTCGATCAACGTCTCCAAGCTCCCCAAGGCGCACGTCGAGCCGCAAACCGGTTCCGACGCGTCGAAGTTCGACCTCGTGAAGGAGGGCTGATCCATGGCTGAACTGTGGACTGACCTGATCGACCCTGCCGAGCTCACCGGCTATGTCCGTGAGGGCTTGTCGGCCATCGAGCGCCGCAAGGGCTCGCTCGCCCAGTTCCTCCCGAACCGGGAGGTGGACGACATCTCCGCCCGCTTCCACAAGGGCCAGAACGGTCTCGTGGATGAGGCGAAGTGGCGCGCCTACGACGCTGAGCCCGAGATCGGCGACACCCCGCCCGAGGGTCGTGTCATCATCGAGTTGCCTGCTGTGTCTCGCAAGGAGCGCATCAGCGAGTACGCCCAGCTGCGGCACCGGAACGCCTCTGACGACTCGATCCGTAACGCAGGCTTCCGCGCTGCCGACCGGTGCGTGCTGGCTATCGCTGATGCGGTGGAGCGGATGCGTGGCATTGTGCTCGCCACAGGCAAGGCGACCATCACGCAGTCGAACTACAAGACCAGCGATGACTTCGGTCGAGACGCCGACCTGACCATCACCGCGAACAGCCTCTGGTCGACCGACACCACGGACGGACTGACCCAACTCGAGACGTGGATGGACCTGTACTCCACCCGCAACGGCACCGAACCCGGCGCGATCGTCATGCCGCGCCGCGTGTTCCGCGCCCTGTCCGGCCTTAAGGTCATGCAGGGCCAGACCGCTGCTGGGGCGTTCCGCCGCCCGATGGAGCAGGATGTTCGCGGCATCGTGTCCTCAGCCGGCCTGCCCGACATCATCATCTACGACCGGCGCACGAAGAGCGGGCGCGTCATCCCTGACGACACGCTGCTTTTCCTGCCGGAGCCGACCGCCATCGATGACTACAACGGGACCGAGCTCGGCGCCACGTTCTGGGGTCAGACCCTGACCGCGACCGATCCGAAGTTCTCGCTCGTCGATGCGGAGATGCCGGGTCTCGTCGCAGGGCTGTGGCGGCATCAGACGGTGCCGATGATCGCCGAGGTGGTCGGTGACGCGATCGCGCTGCCGGTCCTCGCGAACGCGAACCTGTCGATGGCCGTGAAGGTGCTGTGATGAGCACTCTCATCGCTACCACTGTGGTGCGCCACCCTGACTCTGGTCAGCCGGTGGCGCTCCGCAGTGGCGACGCGGTACCTGACTGGGCTGAGGGGATGATCGGCGACCATCTGCTGGCCGCCGACGACCCGGCCCCGTCGAAGCCGAAGCCTGCCACGCGGGGCCGGTCGAAGTGACCACCGTCGAGGACGTCCGCATCGCCGCCCGCAGGGCGAGCCTCGGTGGCGATGAGACAGTCCTCGTTCAGCGGTGGATCGCGGTGGTTGAACGCATGATCGCTGACCGCCTCGGCCCCCTCGAGGCGCTCGACAGTGACGCCCTCGCCCTGGTGGTGTCCGAGGTGGTCGCCGACCGCCTCACCTCGCCGGGGCGAGGCGTCACAGCAACTCAGGTCGCTGTCGATGACTCGTCCACGTCGGTGCGGTACGACACCGCCGACACGGGCTGGTTCCGCATCACCGCCGCGCACTGGGACCTGCTGGCCCCAGATCGCGGACGGGAGTCCGAGGCGTTCAGCATCAACCCCGCCTATCAGGCAGGCCGTCATGCTGCTTGGTGAGGTCACCCGCGACGCCCTCGACACCCTCCGCGCTCACGCCCAGTCGGAGATGGACTGCGACGTCACCATCTACACCCATCGCCGCTACGAGTTCGTGGACGGCTCCGAGGTGGAGATGTTCGGCCCCGAGGTCTACGCCGGCGTCGGTGCTGTCGATCCCGGCTCCATGGCCGGGCAGGTGACATCAACGGGTCAGCAGCCCGTCACGTCCCGCGCCTACCGCTGCTCGGTGCCGTGGTGGGTAGATGCGCTCAGGGAGGGTCACGTCATGGTCGTCAACCACTGCCCCCGCGACCCGTCTCTCGACGGCGCCCGGTTCACGGTGGAGACAGTCCGCCAGAACGGTCTCGGCGTCGTCAAGCGCCGCTTCACCGCATCGGTGATCGAGACGCCATGACCGAGAATGCAGAGTTGACGAAGCTCGCCGTCGACCTCGGGAAGGCGTCGTCGAAGGTCACCCAAGAGGTCATCAAGGCGACCGCCGCCGCAGGCAGGGAGGTGGCATCGGAGGCGAAGAGCCGCGCTCCGCGCCGATCCGGTGCGCTCGCCAACTCGATCGTCAGCCACGCCAAGGGTCTCGTCGCTGTCGTGGCCGCCGATGCGCGCCACGGCGTGTTCCAGGAGTTCGGTACCTCCCGGCACGGTCCGCAGCCGTTCCTCGGGCCCGCGCTGGCAGCCAAGAAGGACGCCTACGTGAAGCGGATTGAGCAGATCGCGGGGGACATCCTGTGAGCCTGCACGACGACCTCGCGGCACGCATCCCGGCCCTCACCGTCTATGACGGGGAACCGCCAGCGACCCCACCGGGCCGGTACGTATGTCTGTACTACGACACCGGTCTGGAGTCGGAGCGCCGCATCTGTGCCCCGTCGGCGCACATCAGGGTCGACGTGAGCGCCGTGTGTGTGGCCCGCACCCGCCCCGGCGTCCGGGACGCGGTGACGATCGTCCGCACCGCCCTCAACAGGTGCCAGCCGTTCGGTGCCGACTCGGCGATGGTCGAGGAATCATCCGGGCCACTGGTGACCGAGGGCCCTGCTGGCGACGTCCGCATGTCTGCGACTCTCGTTTTCACCGTCCGCATCAGAAGGAACCAGCTATGACCACCACCCGAGCCGCCGACCAGTCCGAACCGGTCGAGATCGAGACGACCGAGGCCGAGGAGGCCGAGGCGACCGACGCCGACATGGCCGCTGTCACCCGAATCGGGGTGAGCGTCGTGCGTGTCCGCGACACCGCGACCGGACACCACATCACCATCTCCGCCAACCTCGCGGACTCTGACAAGGCCCGCTACAAGCCACTCAAGTCGCCAGCCGTCGACGCCAACGGCAACCCAGCACACCCCAAGTTCAAGACCAACATCTAAGGAGCCCCCATGTCTCTCACTGTTTTCAATCCCGACGGCGTGGAGGTTCTCGAGAACTCCGCCGTTATCGTCGCCCCCGCTGTCGCGGACCTCGACAAGCCGACCGTCGCCGAGTACAACGCGGGCACCGCCATCGAGTGCTCCATCAAGTCGTTCGGCATCTCCACCGACGTCTCCTACGCCAGCTCGCAGTACCTGTGCGACAAGGTCGCGAAGAAGCGCGTCGGCAATCGCGAGCGCAACCTCGAGCCGCTCACCATCAAGATCGGCGACCCCCAGGCGGAGACCATTTCGGAGAAGTTCGTGGAGGACTCGGTGGTATACCTGATCCACCGGCCCGGACTGAAGCACACGACCCCGGCTGCAGCATCGCAGAAGGCTCAGGTCATCAAGGCTCGCGTCGCCGCCGTCGATCTCGTGCCTATCGGGGTCGAGGAGGGTGCCGTGTACGAGGTCCGCGTCGCGCTCGCCGTCGATGGACGCAACGCCGGGCTGTTCGCCACCATCGCGTCCTAACCCCCCAATCGCAGCCAGCCCCTACCGCATGGCCTCGCGCGTAGGGGGTGGCTGCATCTCAGAGAGGCCACCATGTCTGAATCGAAGTACGCCCAGCTGCTGGACGCCCGAGTGAAGTCGAGCATCCGGCGCACCACCACCGCCCCTGTCTGCCTGGACCCCGCTCTGTGGGAGGCCTGGGAGGCCGCCAATAACGCTTTGGACGCCTGCCCCTCCGGTGACGACGCACCCAAGACGGGATCGCTCGGAGCCAAGCCGTCGGGGCGTCAGGCGGCCGAGAAGGCTGTGCAAGCGGCCCGCGCCGCTCTGCGTGAGGCGTCGATCCTCATCCACTACCGGGCGCTGCTCCCCGCCGAGTCGAGGGAGTTCTACGCCACCATCGACACCGAGGGCCCCGCGACCGACGTGTACGGGAACCTCATGCGCCGCTGCTTCACCCACGCCACCACCCTCGACGGTGAGACGATCGCCGACATTGACGAGGCCCGGTTCTCGCATCTCGTGGACAACATGGAGCTTCCCGAACTGGAGGCCCACAACGCGAAACTGAACGCGATCCTCGGTGAGCTGCCGGATTTTCCTATGTAGCTGAGGTTGTCGCCTCCGACGCCGAGTTGCGGACTGATCTGGCGATCGCCCGCAGCTTGGGGGTCAGCCTGCGCCGATTCAACGGGTGGGAGCCGACCACGGTCACCACCACCCGCCCCGACGGCACAACCATCACCACCCGTGACCCCGAGTTCGACGCGTGGGAGCGGTCGCTGTGGATCGCATTCGACGCGTGGGAGAAGCAGTGCTGCCCCGGCTGCGGCACCCCCTACGAGCGTGGCCTGTGGGACAACGACGCCGAGCCGGACAAGCGGCCACGGTGGCGCGTCGGCATGTATCGCTGCCGCCCCTGCGAGGTGCTGGAGCAGGTGCAGAGCAAGCACGTCAAGGCCCTCGAGGCTGCCAACCATGACCAGCCCGTCCCCACCCACCACCTCAAGTGGTTCGCGTTCGAGCACCCCGAAGGGAGGCCCTGATGGCTGACCGCAATGTCAAGGTCATTCTCGCTGCCTCTGTGGAAGGATTCACGGCGGCGCTGGGTCGCGCGAAGGCGTCGGTGGAGACTCTGGGCGCGGCGACCGCGAAGGCCTCTCAGACGGAGGGGTGGCGCCGCGCTGGCACTGCGATGATCGGCCTCGGCGCCGCCGCCATGGCCGGGGTCGCGATGGCCGTCCGCGCCTCGGCATCGTTCGAGCAGTCGATGGCGGAGGTTGCCGCCACTGGCGAGGAGGCCCGTGGACAGATCGCCGGCCTGCGCAAGGCCGCGCTCGACGCTGGGCGCGACACTGCTTTCTCGGCCACCGAAGCCGCCGACGGCATCACGGCGCTGGCGAAGGCTGGCGTGTCCACCGCTGACATCCTGTCGGGCGGTTTGCGGGGCGCACTCAACCTCGCTGCCTCCGGCCAGCTGAGCGTCGCCGACGCCGCTGAAACAACATCCGCCGCCCTCGTCCAGTTCAAGCTGAAGGGCAAGGACGCTGGGCATGTCGCGGACCTGCTCGCCGCAGGAGCTGGTAAGGCCATGGGCTCGGTCGGGGACATGGGGCAGGCGCTCAAGCAGTCCGGCGTCGTCGCCTCCCAATTCGGCGTCTCCATCGAGGAGACCGTCGGCACTCTCGCCGCGTTCGCCTCCACGGGCATGATCGGCGCCGAGGCGGGCACCGGGTTCAAGTCGATGCTGCTGGCCCTGGCGAAGCCGTCCAGAGAGGCGCAGCGCGCCATGGACGAGCTCGGCATCTCCGCCTACGACGCCGAGGGCCAATTCGTGGGCATCACCAACCTCGCCGGCCAGCTCAAGGACAAGCTGGGCGACCTGACCGTGGAGCAGCGGCAGGCGGCCCTGTCCACGATCTTCGGCTCGTTCGCGATCCGCAACGCGTCGGTGCTGTACGAGCAGGGCGCTGAGGGTATCCAGCAGTGGGTCGACAACGTCAACGACTCCGGCTACGCGGCCCGTGTCGCCGCAGGCCTGCTGGACAACCTGAACGGCGATTTGCAGGTGCTCGGCGGCTCGTGGGAGACACTGCTGATCAAGATGGGCACAGACGCCCAAGCCCCATTGCGGAGCGTCGTGCAGTGGCTGACCGAACTGATCAACGCGGTTGCTGAGCATCCAACCATGGCCGCCTCGGTCCTCAAGCTGCTGGCCGCGTTCGGCGGGTTCGCGCTCGCCGCTGGTCTGATCATGAAGGCCACGACGGCGGCTGTCGAGTTCCGTACCGCGCTCTTGGCGTTGCAGGCAGCCCAGCCCAAGTTCATCGGCGCCTTGGGAGCCATGGGGAGGGCCGCTGGCGCTGTGGGCCTGGCCTTCGTGGCGCTCGAAGTCGCCTCCATGGTGTTTGAAAAGGTCAGGGTTGGCCAACCGACGCTTGAGCAAACCGCTTCGTTGATGGATCAGCTGGCCCTGTCCACTGAATCCGCCGCCGCCGCAATGTCTCGCCAAGACTTCGCGGCTCAGACGAGCATGGGTTGGCAGAAGATCGAACTGAGCGTCGAAGGGGCGTTCGAGCAGCTGAGGAAGTGGGATGACCTGCGGAACAGCTCTGACCCGATGGCCAACCTTTTTGCAGGCGCATCGGCCAATCTGGGCGCACTCAAGGAACTGGAAGAGGGCTTCCGGCGAGCAGATCAGGCGCTCGGCCAGATGGTTGGCACCGGCCACGCCGACAAGGCCGCCGCCGCGTTCGCCCGCATGGCCGAGGCGGCCAAGAAGCAGGGTGTCGATAACGATTCTCTCATCCGCCAGTTCCCGACCTATGCGGAGGGGCTGCGGGCGCAGGCGTCGGCGCTGGCCGAGGCGACGGGATACACCGACCTGCTCAACCTGTCCAACGAGGACCTCGTGCGCTGGATGGGTGGCGACATCCCCATCGCCGTCCGGTCCGCCCAGATCGCCGCCAAGGACGCAGGCTCGACATCCGAGGCGCTGACGAAACAGCAGAAGGAACTCTCTGCCGCCACCGACGCCGCGACCCGAAGCTATGACGAGTATGTCAACAGCCTGTTCGCCGCCAACAACGCTGCCGTCGCCATGCTCGACGCACAGCTCGGCTTCAACCAGTCCGTGCTGGACGGCAGCAAGGCCGCCAAGGAGTGGGCCGAAAAGGTCGCTGGCGGGCACGCCCAGGCCAAGAGCGCGTTCGACCGGACGACCGAAGCTGGCATTGCGAACAACCGCGTCATGCTGGACATGGTCAGCAATGCGCAGCGCGACATCGAGGAACGCACCAAACAGGGTGAGTCGATCGAGTCGATCATCGCTATCCACGGCCAGTACCGCGACCAGATGATCAAGGTCGCCACCCAATACCTCGGGAGCAAGGCCGCGGCAGTCGCCTACATTGACCAGCTGTTCAAGACACCGAAGAACATCAGCACCGCGGTCCAGTTGGAGAAGTCGGCCGCCGATGCGCGCCTGAATCAGTGGAAAACCAAGCTTGACGGCGTGCCCGACACTGTGCGCACCAGCATTCTCGCCGCCGTGGAGCGGGGCGACCTCGCGACCGCGAACCGGCTCCTGGCGGACGCAGCCCGGACCCGCACTGCCACGATCAAAGTCCATGTCTCCAAGGACGGCCGGGAGATGGTCGGCGGCGGAAACAGGGCAACTATCAACGCCTCTGGCGGGCTGTACACCGACCGGGCGAACGGGCACCTGCCGCAGATCGCGCGAGCGGGCGACTGGCGCATCTGGGCCGAGCCGGAGACGGGCGGCGAGGCGTACATTCCGCTCGCCAACGACTGGCGCCGCCCTCGAGCGCAGTCGATCCTCCGGGAGACGGCCAGCCTGATTGGGATGCGCACCTACGCCGGTGGCGGCATCTCGCACACCACCCCAGTTCTCGACACATCCGGCGTCGCGGACGCGGTTGCTGCCGGTCTGGCTGGTGCCCGGATCGTCATGGTGGACCCGACCTCGGGTGTGGAGCGGCTGGTGGATGCGCGGATCGAGATGGCTGGCCGTCGGTCGGCATCGACGGTGAGGAGACGCTGATGATACTGGCTCCGCTGG
>NZ_JBQKGH010000030.1:0-10872 GCF_052118905.1 Collinsella sp. LCP21S3_A3
AGGACCAGGTCTTCGGCGTTCATGCTGCCCCCATCATCGCGGTCTACGGGGTCAACGATATGGCACCGTGGGGACACATGTATGTCAATCCTGGTCTAACAGAGCCTTAAAAAATCATTCTGTCATGTATGCGGTTGGCGAGTAGTCAATTTGGGACGGGGCTATTTTAGCTACCCCGGCTGGTGGCACGACGGTTAGGTTGATTGACGGACGGGGCAGCTAAAATAGCCCCGTCCCAAATTGACTACTCAGCGACAAAGCTCTGCTTTCAGAATGATTTTTTAATCCCCGTCCCAGAAAAATGATCCCGCGTGGGCTTGCGGCTCACGCGGGATGTCATCGTTCTATGTGGCTGCGGACTACTTTTGCTTGTCCTGCTCAAGTAATTCGGACGGGGTGCGGCCAAGCTTGCCGCCACGGAAAATCTCGCGGCCGTGCAGGCGGTGCTCCAGGTCACGTTCGGCCTTTTCCTCGTCAATCTTAGTCTGGCTCACCGCCGGGTCCTCGATGAGCGACGATACCGAGTTCACCTGTTTCTGAATACGCTCGGCAATGGTGTCATCCATGCTCACGATACGCATCTTCCAGTCGATATTGGTGGCGTTGGAAGAGCTCTTGGTCCAGACGAACGTCATGATGGCACTCTGGTGGCCCTGGGCGGGAAACATGCCAAAGAAGGAATCATGCTGAATCCTGCTGTCCTCGTCGATATAGGCGTGGACGTTATACACCACACGGTCAATCTTGTCGTTGAGCAGGGCATTGGTTGCGAGCGCCGCCGCCTGAATCTGACCGTTGGACAGCAACTCGAGTTCATTGGCAGAAGACGTGTCCAGCACCGTCACCTCAACCGTGCCCGTACCCTCGTCGGCCTCGTCGACGGTAAAATCGAGCGGGAACTGCGTAAAGCCGTTGCCCCATTCAAGTCCACCTTTGAGCGCGGTCGAGACGGTATCCACCGAAACGCTCTCGGAGAGGTTCGCGGTGTTCAGGCGTCGCATCACGCCGTAGCCGATCTGCATGCCCACAATCAGCACCAGGATGCCGATAACCACGGCCATGGCAGTTTTCGTAATGGTATGGCTCACCTGCGAACCCGAAGGATCGTCCTCGGACAGCGGGTCGATATGTTTTGCCTGGCTCGCGCGATCCTCGCTGCGCAGCCGCGCCAGTGTCGCCTTGTCACCGCGTTTGACGGCAGACTCTTTCTCGCGCATGCGCTCGGTACGCTTTTTGGCGAGTGTAGGATCCAAGACGCCGGATGCATCGATTTCGGAGAATAACTCCGTCACTTCTTCCGGAGTCAGATGGTTCTTATCAGCCATAACCTTCCTGTCATATCAATCAGTCGAGCTCGTGCGCACGCGCACCTTCGAACTGCATTCGATAGTAACGGGCATAAGTGCCGCCACGGGCGAGAAGCTCCTCGTGCGTGCCACGTTCCACAACGCGACCATGCTCAACCGTCGCAATCTCGTCGGCATGCTTAATGGTCGAGAGACGGTGAGCGATGATGATCGTGGTGCGGCCACGCGCCAAGCGCTCGAGCGACTCCTGCACCGCCTCCTCGCTCTCGTTATCCAGAGCACTGGTCGCCTCATCCAAAATAAGGATCTTGGGATTTTTGAGAAACACGCGCGCGATGGCGACGCGCTGCTTTTGACCACCAGAAAGACGGCTGCCGCGCTCGCCCACCACGGTGTCATAGCCCTGCGGAAGCGACTCGATAAAAGCATCGATGTTGGCGCGATGGGCCGCCTCGGCGATTTCTTCTGCCGTGGCGCCCGGCTTGCCATAGGCGATGTTCTCGCCAATCGTTCCGTCGAACAGATAGACATCTTGCTGCACCAGGCCGATGGATTGGCGTAGGCTACGTTGCGTCACGTCGCGCACATCCTGGCCGTCAATGCTAATGGAGCCGGCGGCAACGTCGTAAAAGCGCGGCAACAGCGAACAAGTCGTTGATTTGCCGCCGCCCGAGGGACCAACCAAAGCGATGGTTTGACCGGGCTTAATGGACAGATCCATATGGTCGATAACGGGACGCGTCCCGTCGCCCGCGCCCAGCTCGACATCCTCGTAGCTAAAGCACACGTCGCGATACTCAACAGCGCCGGCCGTCACCTGCAGATCCGCAGCACCCGGCTTATCCTGAATATCGGGGACAGTCGAGAGCACCTCGTCCATGCGCTTAAAGCCGGCGATGGCTTTCTGATACGTCTCGGCCGAATTGACGAGCGTCTCAAGCGGCGTGCAGAACAGCGAAATGTAGAGCGCGAAGGTTGCCATATCGACCGCCTGCAGCTGGCCTTGGGCAACGAGCCAACCGCCCAGCAGCACCACGATTACATAGAGCACGCCCGAGAGCAGACCATACGTCGCAGTGTAGACGCCCATGGCGTGATACATGTTTTCCTTGGACGAAAGGTAGCGATCGTTAGAGGCACGGAACTTAGAGCGTTCGGTCTGCTCATTGGCAAAGCTTTTGACCACACGCATGCCCGCCAGCGAATCCTGCAGCTGCGCATTGATGCCGCTGATCTTTTTGCGGTTATCGCTAAAGACCTCGCGCATGCGCATATTCTGCCAAAACATAATGACCGCGAACACCGCCGTCACCACGGCCATGGCGAGCGCGAGCACCGGCGCAATGGTAAACAGAATCACAAACGAGCCAATGATCTCGATACCGCAAATAATGATCCATTCGGGCACGTGGTGCGCCGCCTCGCAGATATCGAACAGGTCGTTGACCACGCGGCTCATCATGTCACCCGAGCTGTTGCGATCAAAGTACGCAAAGCTAAAACGCTCGTACTGATCGAACAAGTCCTCGCGCATCTTGGACTCCATGCGCGCGCCCATCACGTGGCCCCAATAGCTCACAAAGTAGCGGCAGGCGCAGCGGGTGGCATACATCAGCACCAGTCCCACCGCGATCATACCGAGCGCCTGCATAATGGCAGTCTGGCCCTGGGTAAACAGCCCGCCGCACAGATTGCGCAGGAT
The DNA here is from genome assembly GCF_052118905.1 of Collinsella sp. LCP21S3_A3. Classification (NCBI taxonomy): domain Bacteria; kingdom Bacillati; phylum Actinomycetota; class Coriobacteriia; order Coriobacteriales; family Coriobacteriaceae; genus Collinsella; species Collinsella sp. LCP21S3_A3. The sequence continues at coordinate 3,010 of NZ_JBQKGH010000030.1, forward strand.
AATGGGAAACGCCAGGTCAATGGCGGCGAGCACCAGGGCGCAAATGGTATCGGCAACAAAAAGCCCCATCTGGGGCTTGTAGTAAGACAGAAAACGCTTCAGCATGTGATCCTCAAAGAAATATCAGCAACGTAAAACCCTGGGACAAAGCAATCAGTAGTACTTGTCCCAGGGCTATCCCCACTCGTTACAGTTCAGAACCACCAAGGCGGTGCGCGATGCTGTCGCAGGCGAGCGCGCCCACGACGGTCTTGGCATCCTCAATCTTGCCGTCGAGCACGGCATCGATCAGCTCGTGCAGCGGCACCAGGTCAACGTTGACAAACTCGTCATCGTCGGGGTTGGGCGCATCGAACTCGAGCTTGGTGGCCAGGTAGATGTGAATAATCTCGTCGCAAAAACCGCAGGTCGTGACAATAGACGTTAAAAAGCGAATGCGCCCGGCCTTAAAGCCCGTCTCCTCATGCAGCTCGCGCCTGGCACAATCGAGCGGGTCCTCGCCTGGGTCGAGCTTGCCGGCGGGAATCTCAACCGTCACGCGGTCGATGGCGGTGCGGTACTGACGCACCAGTACGATCTTGCCGCTCTCGGTCAGCGCCACAACGGCCGCCGCACCCGGATGGCGAACGATATCGCGGGCACTGCGGTGACCGTTGGGCAGCTCAACCTCAAGACGGTGGACGTCGAGGATCTTGCCCTTCCAGGCGCACTCCTCCGAAAGAATCTTCTCATGCAGCTCGGCATCGTGCGGGTCGTCGTCGCCCAGCACCAGCGCCGGCTCGTCAGCGACCTCGCCACCAGGCTCGCCCTCGGCGTGCCCATACATGTGGCTGTCCTCTTCGACAATTTGCGCGTCCACGAGCTCTTCGTTCTTCTCGTCCATCCGTCTCATTCCTCTCGGATTTTAAGCATCCCAGGCGTCGCGGCCGCGCAGCGCGCGCAGGCCAATGTCGTGACGCAGGGTCTTGCCCTCAAAATCGATCTTCTCGCAAGCCTCATAGGCAAGGTTGCGAGCGTTCTCGAACGTGTCGCCCAGCGCGGTCACGGCGAGCACGCGGCCGCCGTTGGTCACGAGCTGGCCGTCAACCACGGCGGTGCCGGCGTGATACACGGTCACGTTCTCCATGGCCTCGGCATCCTCGATGCCGGTGATGACCTTGCCCTTCTCGTAGCTGCCGGGATAGCCTGCGCTCGTCAGGACAACGGCCACCGCCCACTCGTCACGCCAATCGAGCTCAATCTGGTCGAGTTCGCAGTTAGCGCAGGCAAGCATGACCTCGACCAGGTCGTTCTTAAGGCGCGGCAGCACGACCTGCGTCTCGGGGTCGCCAAAGCGGGCGTTAAACTCCAGCACCTTGGGGCCGGCGGGGGTAAGCATAAAGCCGCCGTACAGGCAGCCACGGTAATCGATGCCCTCGGCGGCGAGCTCGGCCACGGTCTGCTCCATGACCTTCACCATGGTGGCGTGCTCCTCGTCGGTCACGATGGGCACCGGGCTGTAAACGCCCATGCCGCCCGTGTTGGGACCAAGGTCGCCCTCAAGCGCGCGCTTGTGGTCCTGAGAGGTGGCCATGGGGCGCACGGTCTTGCCGTCGGTAAAGGCCAGCAGCGAGCACTCGGGGCCAACGAGCATCTCCTCGATAACCACGGTGTTGCCGGCGTCGCCAAAGGTGCCGCCAAAGCACTCGCGCACGGCCTCTTCGGCCTGCGAAAGCTCGGTTGCCACAATAACGCCCTTGCCCGCGGCAAGACCGTCGGCCTTCACGACCAGCGGAGCGCCCTGCTCGCGCACATAGGCGAGAGCCGAAGCCTCGTCGGTAAACGAGCCGTAGGCGGCCGTCGGAATGCCCGCGCGCTCCATGAGCTGCTTGGAGAACAGCTTAGAGCCCTCCATCTGAGCGCCCTCGGCACCCGGGCCAAAGCAGGGAATACCCGCCGCGCGCACGGCGTCGGCCACGCCCGCCACGAGCGGAGCCTCGGGGCCAATCACCACGAGTCCGCATCCGTGGCTCTGTGCAAACGCCGCCACGGCAGCAGGATCGCAATCGTCGAGAACCACGTTCTCGCCGCAGCTCGCGGTGCCGCCGTTGCCCGGGGCGATGTAGAGCTTGCCGGCGCGCGGTGATGCCGCGAGCTTGGCTGCCAAAGCATGCTCGCGGCCGCCGCTGCCCAACAACAGGATGTCGATGGTTTGAGTGTCCGCCTTCAAAGGTGCCTCCTCTATGGATTAACGGCCCGTCAACCATGCGGGCCCATTACAAGCAAATATACCCCTCGGCCGCCCGTCCGGGCTGCGAAGGGGTATATCGCAATAACCAAATAACGCCGATTACTTCCAGAATCGGTTGATGATCTGCTCGCGGCCGGCGCCAACACCGACAAACGTCACGCGCGTGTGCGCCAGATCCTCGACAAATGCCACGTAGTCCTGAGCCTCCTGCGGCAGCTCCTCAAAGCTGCGGCAGCCGGTAATATCGCACTTCCAGCCGGGAAGCTCCTCGTAGATGGGCTTGGCATGCTCAAAGCGCACCTGGTGCTCGGGCACGCTGGTGTAGCGCTCGCCGTCGACGTCATAGGCCACGCACACCTTAATGGTGTCGAAGACCGAAAGCACGTCGAGCTTGGTCAGGGCGATGTCGGTAAGACCGTTGACGCGCGAGGCGTAGTTGGCGATGGGACCGTCAAACCAGCCGCAGCGACGACGGCGACCGGTGGTCACGCCGTACTCATAGCCCTCCTCGGTCAGCGTATGGCCGGCCTCGGACTCGTAGGAAAGCTCAGTGGGCATGGGGCCTGCACCGACGCGGGTGATGTAGGCCTTCATGACGCCCAGCACGCGGTCGACGTTTTTCATGCCAACACCAGAACCGGTGATCGCGCCGCCGGCGGTGCAGTTAGAAGACGTGACAAACGGATAGGTGCCATGGTCGATATCGAGCAATGTTGCCTGGGCGCCCTCAAAGAGCAGGGTCTTACCCTCATCGATCATGTTGTTGAGCAGCAGGCTCGTCTCGGTGATGTACGGGCGCAGGCGCTCGGCCATAGGCAGGTACTCTTCACAGATCTGGTCCACGGTGTAGGTGGGCAGGCCGTAAAGCAGCTCGAGCTCGGGATTCACGCGGGCAAGAGCGGTTTCCAGCTTGTCGCGGAAGAGCTCCTCGTCCAGCATGTCCTGCATACGAAGGCCAATACGAGCCATCTTGTCCTGATAGCACGGGCCAATGCCGCGCTTGGTGGTACCGATGCTCTTCTTGCCGAGCTTCTGCTCAAAGGCGCCGTCCAGGTCGACGTGATACGGCATGATCACGTGTGCGTTGCCGCTGATCTTGAGGTTCTTGGTGGTGATGCCATCGGCCTCGAACATGTCGATCTCCTCAAGGACAACCTTGGGGTTGACGACGCAGCCGTTGCCAATCACCGACACGTGGTCGGCGTACATGATGCCGGAGGGCACCTGGTGCAGGCCGTACTTCTTGCCGTTGACAACGATGGTGTGGCCGGCGTTGTTGCCGCCCGAATAGCGCACGACGGCATCGAAGTCGCCGGCGATCAGGTCGCAGATCTTACCCTTGCCCTCATCGCCCCACTGGGCACCGACCAAAACGGTTGACGGCATGTTTACTCCTTACATACATGGACTGTCTGCGCGCCACACGGCGGGCAGAAGCACAAAACATTCCCAGTATACCCGTGCAACGGGCGCCTGTCCTACTCCTCGGTATGCACCCCATCAAGCTCATAGAACTTGGTAGATGCCGGCAGAAACATCAGGTCGACGTCGCCGATCGGGCCCGAACGGTTCTTGGCCACGACAATACGCGTGACGCCCTCGTCGGGTCGGTCGTCGCGCGAGGCCTCGGCCTCGTCGGCGGAACGGTCCAAGAACATGACGATATCGGCGTCCTGCTCGATGGAGCCCGATTCGCGCAGGTCGGAAAGCTGCGGGCGCTTGCCGGTACGGGATTCGACCTGACGCGACAGCTGAGACAGCGCGATCAGCGGGATCTTGAGTTCCTTGGCCATAATCTTTAAGCCACGAGACATCTCGGAGACCTCGACGGTGCGGCTCTCGGAACGGCGTCCCGGCGGAGGACTCACCAGCTGCAGGTAGTCCAAGATAATGATGGCCTTCTCCTTGTTGTGGAGCATGCGGCGGCTCTTGGCGCGAATCTCGGTCACCGTGGTGCCGGGCGTATCGTCAATCAGAATATCGAGCTTGGACAAGGTCTGCGTGGCCTCGTTGATATTGGCCCACTGCTCGGGGCTAATGCGACCCATGCGAAAATCACTGATCGAAATCATGGCATAGGCGCAAATCAGGCGCTGGGCAATTTCCTTGCCCGACATCTCCAGCGAGAAAAAGCCGACGGTGTAGCCCGCAGCGGCGGCATTGAGCGCCAGGTTTAGAGCGAACGAGGTCTTACCCACGGCGGGGCGGGCGCCGATAATGATGAGCTGGCCCTCACGGAAGCCCATAAGCATGCGGTCGAGTGACGGGAAGCCCGTGGGCACGCCCGCTGCCTGGCCACCGGCCTGGCACACTTCCTCGGCCTCGTTATAGGCCTCGACCATAAACTCGGTCAGTGTCTTGTAGCTCGACTTAACCTCGCGCGCCGTAACCTTGAGCAGCTTGCTCTCGGCCAGCTCCACGATCTCTTTGGTATCGGTGGGGGCGTTATAGGCCAGCGCGTTAATCTCGTTGGTGGCGCCAATCAGCTCACGCAGCATCGAGTCGCGACGAACGATGGCGGCATGGTGCTGCCAGTTGACGAGCGACAGGGTCTGACCCATCAGCTCCAAAATGTACGCCTCGCCGCCCACGGCATCGAGCTTGTTGATGCTTCGCAGGTAATCGATCAGCGAGATGGAGTCGATGGGAATGCGACTGTTGTACATATCGACCATCGCGGTATAGATGGTCTTATGAATGGGCCGGTAGAAATCATCGGGCTGCAGCTCGACCTGGGCTTCTTCGACCACCTCGGGCGATAGCAGCATGGCGGCCAGTACGTTGGCCTCTGCATCTTGGTTTTGGGGGAGACCCAACTTGGAGCCGCGGTCCTCGACCGTCAGCCATGTCTCCCTATCGTCATATGCCATGAGCATCCTCATTCATATCGCTTGCGAGCATCCATAGTATCAGCCACAGCTTTAAATCGAGGCGCGCCTTAACAATCATCACCGAACCAAACGGATGAACGGTCCCTTATGTGGAACTACATCTCAATGTATGACGTGACGCCCACTCAGCGCAAAAAATAAAAGGGCGCCCCGGTCTCCCAGAGCGCCCTTCTTAGAACAAGATTGTTGCGTTGCAGCAAATGCTACTCAGCAGCAGCCTCGGTCTCGACCTCGGCGGTCTCGGCCTCGGCGACCTCAGCGGCCTCCTCGACCTCAGCCTCGGCAGCGAGCTCCTCGGCGGTAACGCCGACGAGAACGACAACCTCGGCCTTGATCTCGCGGTACAGCGAGATGGCAACGGTGTGGGCACCGGCAACCTTGATGGGCTTACCGAGCTCGACGCGCTTGCGGTCGATGTCCATACCGAGCTGATCCTTGATGGCGTCAGCGATCATAGCGGCGGTGACGGAGCCAAAGAGGATGCCCTCGTCGCCGACCTTGACGTCGACGGTGACCTGCTTGCCCTCGAGGGCAGCCTTGGTCTCGTTGGCGGTAGCCAGACGGACGGCCTCGCGCTTGGCGATGTTGTTGCGACGCTCGTCAAGCTGCTTGAGGTTGCCCTTGGTGGCGGCAACAGCAAGCTTCTTGGGGAACAGGAAGTTCTCAGCGTAACCCTGAGCGACCTCTACGACGTCACCCTCGCCGCCCTTGCCCTTGATCTCATCGAGAAGAATAACCTTCATGATGCGTCTCCCTTCTTAGCCGCGGTCGCGGTTGCCACGAGAGGAAACCACGGGGACGGTGTACGGCAGGAGAGCCATCTCGCGGGCGCGCTTGATGGCGTTGGCGATGTCATGCTGATGCTGCGTGCAAGCGCCAGTGACGCGACGGGGCTTGATCTTGCCACGGTCGGTCATGTACTTACGGAGAAGCTGAGTGTCCTTATAGTCGATGAACTCAGTGTTCTCCTTGCAGAACTGGCAGTACTTACGACGCGGCTGACGTGCAGAAAAATCATTAGCCATGTCAAAATACCTTTCATTTGGCAACTTCGGCGAACCGAAGCCGCCTCTCACTCAAAAATAGGTGAACAACCCTTAAAACGGGATGTCCTCATCGTAGACGTCGACCGCGGGCGGCGTAGCCACCGGTGCGGCAGGACGCGCTGCGGGCGCGGGAGCTGCGGGGGCGTAACCGCCCTGATCGTAGCCACCCTGGCCACCACGGGAGCTCATAAACTCGATCTCATCGACGATGACCTCAAGCTTGCTCCTGCGCTGACCGTCGCGCTCCCAAGAGCTGTAGCGCAGCTTGCCCTCGATCGCGACCTTGCTTCCCTTTGCCAGGAAACGGCTCACGGCCTCGGCGCGGGTGCCGAACATAGTGCAGTCGACAAAGTTGGGATAGTCCTCCCACTCGCCAGTCTGCGCATTGCGGCGGCGATCGTTCACGGCGACGCCAAAGGACAGAACCTGGGTTCCGCCGGCAGTGGCGCGCAGCTCGGGATCGCGGGTGAGGTTACCGGTGATGTTCACTCGATTGATGCTCATTACTCACTACTTCCTCTTGGGGCACAAGCCCAGTCCAAAACGACAGTCTTACTCCTGGTCGTCGCGACGGACGATCATGTGGCGGACCACAGCGTCGGTGATGCGCAGGACGCGATCAAGCTCGGCGATCTGGGTAGGATCTGCGTGGAAGTTGATGAGGGTGTAGTCACCATCGGTGAGGTCGTTGATCTCGTAGGCGAGCTTGCGCTTGCCCCACTCGTCAACGGAGTCGACCTTGCCAGCGCCCTCAGCGATCGTGGTATCGATACGCTTCATAACAGCGAGACGAGTCTCGGGGTCGAGCGACGGGTCAACAAAGAACAGCAGTTCATAAGCCTTCATATTGTCACCTCCTCTGGACAAATGTGGCTTCAGGTCGTGAAGGTGCGCCTGAAGCAGGAAAAGACTTGGTAATAGTATCTTTCAACCTCCCAGGCTGCAAGAATATGCAGCTACAACCTCATGACCTCCACATATGCCCATACTCGCACGGCCTTTCTTGCATATTCCAACCAAATGCTGTCCAAGAGCTTGACGGATTTGAGGACAAGGGCGGGTACATACCGACTTTCTGCCAGATAAACGCAAGTCGCTCGCAGCATGGCTGCGGTCGCAAAATGCATACCAGCGGTACAACGCGACATTTTGAATTATTAAACTTGATTCCCGACCGTCCGTAACTACCTCATTTGAACAGTTCGCCTGGGCCGATTACGCAGGTCATCGATTGGTTTCGGCACGGTTGGGCAAACGACGGAGCGATGCAATGGTTGATTTCCGATCTCAACCGAACACATTGAGCTGACGGCACGCTCCCGCAGTTAACCGAACGCCCCCGAGGTCCTATCCGGGCCCCGGGGGCGCCATTTTCCCAGTTGAAGGAATGGTGGAGATGTGTTTCGATGGGTCCGGTGGCCATGCCCCGCCCGCCGCCCGGCACCTCTTCCCAGACTCAGCCGGACGGTCGGTCCGTCTATTCCGTTTTTTCTCCTAGGCTAGGCCAGCGGGGCATCGCCCCTCTCTGCGCGCGCCCTCTCGATGAGCCCCGGCGTCAGGTCGAGATCGCCGATGGGCACGTCCCCCACGCCGTAGGCGTCCAGCAGCGCCGCCGCGTCCTCCCCGAGCATCGCCCTGAAGGCGCGCGCGGGCGTCGCGAAGCCGAGCGCGCCGCGGGGCTCGGAGTTCACGTGCG
>NZ_JBQKGH010000031.1:0-6784 GCF_052118905.1 Collinsella sp. LCP21S3_A3
GGTCATCGGAGATCACCCGCCTCGGTGATCGCGTACCAGCAGAGCACGGCGCCGATGGCGAGGAGGGCGAGGACGAATGCGCCGTTCATGACTCGCTCCCCTCGGGCACCTTGGCGCCGAGCAGGCGATCAATCTCGGACCGCGGAAACCGTCGGTGACCGCTCGGGAGCCGAACGGACCTGATGAGGGGCGGCTCGGCGTCCGCCCAGCGACGCAGCGTCTTGATGGAGACGCTCAGCGCGTCCGCGGCCTCAGCCGGAGCAAGCGCCTTCTGGGTATACCTATTCATGACCTGAACACTAGACATACATAGCCACGGAGGTCAAGGGATACCCAAACTTGCCCACACAGTTGGGTAGTTTTGGGTATATGTGCAGGTGGGTGATGATGCTCTCGTGGCTGCGGGGCTGATTTGGGGCGAGCTGGCCCGCCATGACGAGGCGGTGGAGCGGATGCTGGACGCTGAGATGCCGATCGCGCTGTCGCGTGGACCTGTGGGGGATCGTCCTCGTGGGTGGTGGGCGGCGGCGGCTGGTCGGGCGATGCTGGCTGATCCTGATATCGAGGTGGAGTGGGCCTACGCCGCACTCCACAACCATGGCTAGATACATCGCCACGCGGGCCTGGCGTGACGCGTCCCGCATTCTCCAACGGCTCGACCACGACCTGGCGCATATGGGCCACGGCTACCTCCTTCGCGGTCGTCCCGTTGTGGACCCGGCGCTAGTGGTCGCAGAAACTGACTCTGGCGAGCCCTTCCCGGTCGCTTTCGGCAAGCCTCGCGCGCTCACAGCCAAGCATCTGGCCCGGATTCTCGGCGGAGATCGCCAGCCCAGCGCGCACTCGGTCGACGGCGGCTGGCGCTGGTACCAGGTTTCAATGCCGGATGTCTACGGCTACATCAACGCCTCCTCTCAGAGGCAGGACGCCGTGGGCCACCTGGCGCTCGTGGCCAGCGTTGTCCCCTACTCCCAGCTCACGCTTTCCGAGGCTGTTGGCGTGACGCTCGACATGATGCGCCTCGACCCTCGACCGGAGCTGGGCCTCCCGAGCAAAGCCGCAAGCGATTGGGCGGAGCACGGCCTCGGCCTGATCGACTGTTGGCAGGCCCGCCAGCTGCGCTACCAAGGCCGCGGACTGGGCGACGTGGAGACCCTGGCGCGCCGGATCGACGCGCTGCGTGCCATGTGCGCCCGATGGCATGTCCATCAGGCCGAGATGGACCTCGCCGCCGCGAAGGACAAGCTCACGGCCCGCTGAACGTCCGGGATTCTGGCCGCGGGGCTCGCGGTTTCAGCCTGTAAAGAACGCCCCCGGCATCAGCCGGGTGCGGCCTTGGGTCTTCCCAGCACCCGCCCGATGTGATGACACACAAATTTGCCCCCCCGACCACAGCGGTCGGGGGGGGCAGATTTGTGTTCGGGGCGGGCTAGGTGGCTCCCTCATCCTCGTCAGCGGCATGGCGGGGGGCCACGCCACTGTCGTCCTGGTAGCGGCGCAGCAGGTACGCCAGCAGCGCCGTACCTGCGGCCTGGATCGCGGACCAGGTCCACACCTCCCACGACGCCAGCCAGTCACGCAGCGACGGGGCCGCGAGCGAGCCGACGAGGGTGGTGAGCACAGCGAGTCCGACAGCGATCGCGAGGCCCTGCCGCAGGGTCTGCCAGCCACGACGGGCGGCGATCGCCGGACGATCCTCGGGAGCGATGCTGATGGGGTTGGGGGTGGTGGTCATGGGAGTCTCCTCAGGCAGTAGGCGTGGACGGCTCGGTGTCGTCCACCGGATCAGGGTCGAGCCACAGGCTCGGGTCGATATGGCCACGGATGCGGTGCGGGACGCGGGGCATCCGGCCCCAGTCAGGGCGGCGGAGCATCCCGACCTGGTCGATGAACCAGGCGGCGGCGGACAGCTGTCCCAGCCGCTCGGACAGCTCGGATTGCAGCGCATGCACCTGCTGCTCGAGTCGCTCCACGCGTGAGATGAGGTCAGGCACCAGGTCGGTGGCTGAGGTGATCTCCGCCGACCGCTGCGTCGAGCGCTGACCGGCACGCGCCACAAGCCACGCCACCACCGGCGACACCATGATCGCCAGCACAGATAGGACAGTACCCACCATCATGCCTCCCGATCGGCGGGGATGCGGGCCGTGATCCACACCGCCCACAGCGCGATCAGATACAACCCGAGTTTCGTCGCCGGGTCGTTGCCGTCGTGGGCGATCCATGCGACGATCCATGCGCCGACCCGTTCGGAGGCTACCAGCGCCATCGCAGCCAGACCCCACACCGACGCCCGAACATGGCTTGATGTGGCGATCGCGACCACGCCGGCAGCGACCCACAGGGCGGCTCGTAGCCAGTCGGGCAGGTCGATCAGCTCGGCGCGGGCAGGGACGGCCGCGTAGAGCAGCGACACCCCGACCAGCACCCATAGGACGCCGAGCCCGAGCATCGCTGTCCGGCGAGACACGCGTCAGTCCTTGAGTGCGTCGCCGAGCCGGGACACGACCGCGTCGGCGACGGCCTGCGGGGTTCCACCGGTCTTCACTGCGGCCTCGACGGCCGTGCGCACGAGCGGGGTGAGTCCGGCGAGCACCGAGCGGGCGATCGCCTGCTCATCGACGACCACGCCCTGACGCTTGGCGAGCTCCCGCACCAGCCGCAGCGTCTCCTGGCTGTTGATGCTGGCCCAAATCTGGTTGTTGTTGCGGGAGCTGGCGACGAGCGCGTTCGATGAGCCTTTCTGGAGCGGCTGCCAGTCGTAGGCGGCCAGCGCGTCGGTGACGATGGCTTTGAGCTGGTTTGGGGTGTAGGGCATGTCATCCTCCTGGGTGGATGTTTGGGTGGTGTGGGTGTCGGTGCGCTGCTGGTACTGCTCCCACGACAGGAGCGGGGACGGTCTCCACGGGTCCGGGTCGCGGTCCTTGCCGACGAGCCCGTCGAGGCCACGCCGGTAGTGCGACACCTGCACCATCGCCGACGCAGCCAGCCCCTCTGTGTTGGTGGTCTGGTCGGGGGGCATGAGCACCAGATGGTGATGCTCCACCCATGAGCGGGACGGCATCCGATGCCATGCCGCGAACCCGACCTGCCGACACGCCCTCAGCACCGCCTTGCGCTGCGGTGGGGTGAGGTGGTGGCGGATCGACAGGTCGACCACGCCGTCTCCGGTGTGGGTCGAGCCCGAGTAGGGGCTGCGTGGCTGCCACGACCCCTGACCGGGGCGGATGATCCACCCGTCCCGCCAGCCACGGAACTCGGGCATCGCGGCAGCCAGCCGCTCGGCCTCGATCAGTGCGTCCCGAGTGCGGGGCGACAGCAGGGAGCCGCGCCACGTGATCCGATCAGCCATCATCACACCTCGTAGGTCATCGTGAAAAACAGCGAGTCGCCCGACGCCCACCCACCAGGGTTGTTGTTGGAGATCCGCCCGGACGGGATCAGCGCAACCACACGGCCAGGGCCCACCGGCCTCACCGTCAGCGGATACTCAGACCCGCCACGCGCCAGCCACCCCACGCCAGTGACCATCATCCAGGCCCTGGCGTTGACCGGCATCGACCACACCCACGCCGCCGACCCGAGATTGGTGGTCGAGCCTCGCCCCATCGACACCGAGGCGTGCACCAGACGCCCCACCTGCATCCAGCGACCCTCCAGCGTGCCGTTTCCGATCGAGAGGTTGGTGCCGTCGCTCTGCGACCACGCCACGGCGTATGACGACCACGACGGAGACAGCGACGACAGCGCATTTTCGGTGCCCTGAGCCAGCAGGGCCATATCTGCCGGGACGTTGTTTGCGTCCGCCAACTCCGGCGTCCGGAGTCCATAGATCGGTGTGGTCGGCATCCCGTGCCTCCTTAGATCGTGGTGATGAGAGTGACCCGTCCAGCGTCGGGACGGTCAGATGGGCCCAGTAGTGCCATGTAGTCCGTGGTGCCCTGGTACGAGACAGCGATCCCGCGAGCAGCGCCGGACAGCAGCGCCGACACCTCAGCGCTGGTCAGCGCGATGTCGACGGTGCCGCCCTGTGCCACTGTCCCGGCGGCGCGAGGCTGAGTTGTCAGCGCGGGAGGTGACGATGGTCGCGTCGCAGCACCGTGCAGCGCCAGCCACACGGTCCGCGCCGCCGACATGCCCGCACCGGTCGCCCGATACAGACGCACCACACCAGACGAGCCAGTCCCGCCCCGTGCCAGGGTCGAGCCGTAAAAAAAGTAGCCGGTGTTGTCGGCCACCTGCCCCGAGGTGGAGTGCCCCTGATAGGCGCGGTGCCCGGCGGTGCCGTCGCTGCGCCACCTCCCAGACCTAGCCGTCGCAGCCTGCACCGCCCCAGCAGCCACAGTGGCCGGTGCGGGCGCCGGATCAGTCTGTGGCGGGGTCGGGTCAGACGGCGGCGTGGATGGCGGCGGCGGAGCGGACGGTGTGCCGATACGGCCCACCACCACACCACCAGCAGACCCCCACAGCAGCGCCACCCGATCACCCACCACCGGCACACCACCGACGTGCGGGACCGTCACAGGCCCCACCCCAGTCGAGACGGTCACCACACCAGACCCAGTGGATGACACAGTGCCCTCACTCGGCCGGGCGGTACGCAGACCCACCACATGCCACACCCCCTCGGAGCGCAGCAGCAGCACCCGGTCACCAACCGCCAGCGGTGTCGGCAGCCACACCAGCGGCGTCACCTCGGACCCCAGCACCGACACCAGCAGCACCGGGGAAGTTGCCCTCACCTCCCCCGCGACGGCAGGCGGACGAGCCGGGGTCAGAGCAGACGCGACAGCATCACCCAGAGGATCAGACATCGACCAGCACCCCCCACCCAGCGCTCGCCGTGACCGTCATCGATCCCCCAGTCAGCGGCAGCCTGATACCCGTCACCAGGGCATCCACCGTGCGGGTCGGCAGCCGTAGCCGCAGCGTGTCCAGCACATCAAGGGCCGGGTCTGGGGCGCACGTCACGGTCAGCACCTGACGACGCGCCGCCCTCGCCCGCTCACCCATCGTCCTCGCCGCCGACGCGCACTGAGCGTTCGTCCGCATTAGCGGGGAGTGCAGGAACTCGGGGACGCGTCCGAACCCGGAGGCATCCCATGCCAGCGGACCCGATGCCTCGAACTCGGCCCCACGTAGCGGCTGCCCAGACTCCGACTCCGATGTCACCACCCACCCGTTGCGGAGCCCGTCCCGGTCCATCACCGGCACCCACTCCACCACATCAGCAGCAGACGCCTCCCACACCTGACCAGACCCCACATCCGGGACACCCTGGAGCGCCCCGGCACGATCCACCCACGCCACCACACCCGCCAGACGCATCACCGACAGCAGCGCATCCATGCGGGACTCCGAGTACTCCACCGACGACGGCACCGTCTGCGACGCTGACCAGTCACCGACCGGCAGGATGTCGGCGACGAGCCGCTGCACCTCAGCGCGCACCGTTCCCCCACGCGGCCGCGTCGGGGTCGTGAACCGGTCATCGGCGACGATCCCCAGCAGGTCACCAGCGGAGACGCGCAGCATCTGAGCACCACGCACCCACCGGCCCGAGCGGTGTAGCCGCCACGGCGACCCGTCCGGCACGATGCGCTCCACGCGGAACTCGCCCAGCGGCGCATCACCGACGCCGGCGTACCCGGCACGCACCACCAGTCGATGCCCATGCACCGCCAGCGGCGCATCCGGTGCGCCCGTGAACAGCGACCCGTCCGGGTCAGCCACAGACAGTTCCAGCGACGACTGCACCTGCCCGCCCCGCACCTCCACCGACAGCGACCCGTCCACCACCTCCAGCGGCTCAGCAGTCAGCACCTGACCCCGCAGCGTCGGCCACACCTGACACGACAGCTCCACATCCCCCAGACGAGCCGCACCCCACCTCTCATCGACCGGCCACATAGCTACGCCTCCAGCAGACGGAGACGGTCCAGATACGTTGCCGCCGCAGCAGTCGAGTCCTGATACGTCGGATGCTCAGCCATATCGTCGGCATAGGTACGGGACGGCACCACCGGCAGGATCGCCGGCCCCCGCGACTCATACCCGTCCATCTGCCACGTCACCCGAGGCAGGTGCGGCACAGTCCGCTCCGACTCCACATCAGCCGCCGACACGTACAGCAGCCCCGTCGGATGATCCAGACACTCAGGGTCGCCCCGCAACACCACCGTCGGCCCGGCCAGCATGATCGCGTCCACCGCCTGCACCGTCGCCTCATCCTCAGCGACCAGACGCCACGACCGGACCCGCACCTGACGCTCACCGCCCTGCGTGATCGGCAAACCACCCATCGGACGCACCATCTCCATCGCCGACGACCACCGGCCACGCGACCCGCCCCGCAGCACACCAACCACCACAGACCCCATCGGGGACATCGGGTCAGACAGCCACGCCATCGAGTGCCCGGGCGACGGGGCCGACACCTGCACCGACGCCGACTCCATCACCTGACCCGACCCGGACAGGGCCTCCACCCGATACGACACTGGAGAGCCGACAGGCAAGTCATAGTCCACCACCCGAGCCGACGACCCGAGCAGCACGTGACGGCCACGCACCAGCACCTCTGCCGCGCGCCACACGCGCCACGCTCGCACCGACACCGCACCGGCAGGCACCTGAGTCACCAGCATGTCCACCCACGGCGGGGACTGCATCACCAGCGGAGCCAGTATCATCAGCGTCTCCTCACCGTCGATGCCGACCGACGGCCAGCCATCTCGATCCGCGCATCCACCAGCCGCTCCACACCCGAGGTCGGGTCCACCAT
>NZ_JBQKGH010000032.1:0-6704 GCF_052118905.1 Collinsella sp. LCP21S3_A3
AGCTTCCCGTCGGCGGCGAGCCGGTCGACGGTGGTGAGGCTGACGCGCAGCAGGTCGGCCACCTCGGCGCGGGTCATCCAGTCGCCGCTCACGACATCACCTCGGCAGAGAGTTCAGCGTCGGCTTCGTCGGCGTACCTTTGGGCCAGATCAGCCAGCCCCTCTATCGAGTCAGCCGAGTGCTGAGACAGGCAGTCGAGCTCGGTGACGGTGCGCAGCAGGCGGGCACAGATCGTGAGCACCGTCACGGCTTGAGTGAGTTGGGCGACCCGCTGCACGTTCATGCCGCGACCTCGCTGTCCAGGAGCGAGTCGAGGTCAGCGGTGCCACCGAGGATGCGGTGCAGAGCCGACAAGCCTTTGGCGGTGATGCGGATCGTCGGGGCGGGCAGCTCCAACTCGCCGGTACGGTGGTTGAGGAACGGGCCGGACGCCATTTTCTGCGCCAGCCGTCCACACTCGATCTGCGACTGGTAGGCGTGCCACTGCTGGCGATGCCCTGAGCGGTAGATCCAGCCCTGCTCGCGCATCGTCTCGAACAGGCGGTTGCGTCCGGTACTGATCGCGGGGTCGCGTGAGAGCACCTTTGCGGCCTCGTCCACGGCGTAGTCGCCGGCGCAGGCGACCATGGTGGACCATGCGCGGGCGGCGGGTGCGAGTTCACGGGCACGCTGCTCGGCCAGTTCGCGGGCGTCCTCAGCCTCCACGACCATCAGCGCCAGTTCGCGCTTGGTGATCGACTCGACCCGGTAGCCGCCCGTCCTGCGGATGGAGGGCAGGACCTCGCTGGTGATCCAGCGGCGGAAGGTCGCGGCCTCCGGCTTGTCTGAGCGGATGACCACCTCGTACATGCCGGGCTCGCTGACGATGGTCATCTGCTGCGCGCCGCCAAGGGTGTCAATCTGAGTGACACCCCTCATATCGTCGGCGATGCGGCTGGCGGTCATGCTGACGTTGCCGAGTCTGAGGACTTTGCACAGGTCGGTAAGGACGAACCACGGCTCGCCGTCGATGGTGACGACGCGGACAGTGGCATCGCCGTAGGCGAAGGGGACGAGCGTGGCGCTCATGCTGCCACCGTCCGGCGAATCGCTGGGTAGGTGATGGCCTCGAGCGGGACGCCGAGGGCGTCTGCGAGTGCGCGTGCGGTCTGGGGGCCGGGCTGCTTGCGTCCGGCTTCGATGTTGGACAGGAATGCGCCTGACACTCCGACGTCCTTGGCGAGGCGGACCTGCTTCATCCCTACCGCGTTGCGGAGAGCGGCGACCGCTGCCCCGTTCACGAGTCTGGTTGCTTCCATAAGAAGAGAGTAGGAAAGAACAGGAAAGAAGTCAAGTAAGGAAACTAAACTACCAAGAAACTGGCAGTGACTAGGGTGCGCGCTGCGTAATTACAACGATGTGTTTCCCTGCTGAGCGGCTACTCTTTCCTCATGACCCCGAATCTTTCCCGATTTTTCCTGTCACCGTGGTGGACATGATCACCGGCCAGCAGCTCCGAGAGGCGCGACTCACCCACTTGCACCCTGCCGAGCGCGCCTACCTGACCCGCCGACTGGAGCACCACCATGACTGACCGTGATCTGATCGTCGCCGCCTACCGCAACCGCCTGCCAGACGTGGCGCTCGACGTCGGGGTGTCGGTCACAGCGCTGGTCACCCGGCTGATGCGGGTGCTGCGTGACCCGGCGACGGCGCCGTCGGTCGAGGTGGATGCGCTGCGGGCGCGGGTGGCGCGGCAGCGGGCGGTGAGGACACGCTAACCCAGCTCCCCCATGCGCTGCGCGATCGCCCTGTCGCGCTCGTCGGTGGCGACCTGGTACAGCATCGCCATCCCCGGCGTGGTGTGCCCGAGCCGCGCCATGAGTTCGCGGACGGTCGCGCCGGACTGAGCGGCCAGCGTCGCCCCCGTCTTGCGGAGGTCGTGGACGGACATGCCGGGCCGACCCACGGCCCGTGCACCCCGCTGATGGGCGCGGTAGATGGACCCATCGCTCAGTGGCCCACCGCCACGGGCTGGGAACAGCAGCTCGTCGCCGGTGGCGTCCGGGTGATGGGCATCCCAGTCAGCGAGCCACTGAGCGATCCCCTCAGCGATGGACGGCGGCAGGTGGGCTGTGCGGATACCGGCAGTGGTTTTGGGCGGCCCGATGTGCCACCGCCGCCCGCCGTCCGGGTCGGAGATGCGGGCGGCGGTGCGCTCGACGCGGATGGTGGTGGCGTCGTCGGAGATGTCGCAGCGCCGCAGTGCCCGCACCTCACCGGATCGCAGCGCCCCCCATGCGGTGATCGCGAGGATGACGCGCCACCGGTCGGGGACGGCGGCGAGGTAGGTGCGCAGCTCGGTGGGGCTGAGCGCGACTGAGCGGTGCGCCGGCGCAGGCTTCCCCGCCCCGCGGATGCGGCACGGATTGGTCGGGATCAGGCCATCCTCCACTGCATCGGAGAGGATGGAGCGCAGGAGCTGGTAGGCGTTGCCGTTCTGGGTGGCGGTGGCGGCGGGTAGTGCGTCGTACCATGCACGGACGGCCTCGGGGCTGATCTGACTCACGGCGATGCGTCCGAGGGTGGGGGCGATGACCTGCTGCACGAGGCGGCGGTACAGGGCGGCGGTGGAGTCGCGCAGCGGCTTGCGGGCACGGCGCTGACGTCGGGCGATGATGTCGGCGCAGTAGGCGGCGAGGTTGACGGCGGCGACCTCGGGGGCGCGGACGCTGGGAGCGATCCATGTGCCCCGGTCGATGGCGATCTCCTCATCGCGGAGCCATGCCTCGGCGTCGGAGCGCAGGAGGTAGGTGGAGGGTGCTCGGTGACGCTGCCCGTCGGGGCCGATATAGCTGGCCTGGTAGCGGTCTGAGGGGAGTCTGCGGAGGGTGCCGAATGCTCGGCGAGTGCGTGCCATGCTGACCACACTAGTGCACGTTAGATGCACGCGGGGCGAGAGGATCGGATATTTGCGCTCAGTGCGGAGAGGTTCGACTCCTCTCTCGCGCACAATACGTCGGAGCCCCTGACTAGGAGACATACCTAGTCAGGGGCTTCTCGTTGTCTGCATTGGTCCGCAGGAGTGCTCATGAGACCGCATGGGACCGCATCACTAATGCACGCTAGATGCACGGCCAAGAAATCTCCCCGGTGTTTTCTCGATCCCCTCTTGCATACCGGTACCCACATGTGTATACTGGGATACATCAGATAGGGAAAGGAACCCACGATGAACGCCACGATCACCTACCGCACCGGCAGCTACTACAGCGAGACCGACACAGCCAACCACATCTGGGAGATCTCCGACGAGCAGGGCATCGCCTCCGAGCTGTACGTCAGCATCAGCGACGCCGAGGTCATGCAGATCGAGACCCGCGAGGATCGCCGCGGCGAGGGCCTCGCCCGCCAGCTCTGGGAGGCCGCCAATGCGCAACTCGGCATCGTCTACCACAGCCTCCCCGCGCACCGTACCCCCGAGGGCGAGGCTTTCGCCAGCGCGGTCGGCGGCGAGTCCGTCACGGAGTGCCACATCGATAGCTGCGACTGCACGGACATCATCGACGACGACCCCTACGGCTACTGAGCCACCACCGACCACACGACAGGAGACAGACCATGACCAGCTACACCACCCGCGACGAGGCCATCCTCCGCCAGATCATCGAGCCCATCGAGTCCGGTGACGCCAGCCGCGACGAGTACGACATCGACGCGATCGCCGCCGAGGTGCTCGACACCATCGGCGAGGGCACCGAGTACCGGTGGACGCAGACCGCCGACGACGCCGAGTTTTGGGCCGCTGTCGAGCGCCACCGCCGCCCCAGCATCCTTGAGCAACTCAACGGCTACGACGGCGACAACCTGTTCCGGGACGTCATCTACGGACTCGACGGCTACGACGAGGACGCCACCAGCGAGGCCGACCCCAACTACCGCAACGACACGTTCGTCGCCGCAGGCGTCACCTACCGCTACGACTACCAGCGCGCCGAGTGGGTGACCGCATGACCACCGCACGCGCACCGATGACCGAGCACGACCTCGACGCATGGCTGTCCGACACGACCGCCACCCCGACCCAACGCGCCGAGCTACTGGCCGCCGACGCAGCACTGTGCGAGACGATCCCCGACGATGCGGAGCCCGGCACGGGTTCCCCGGAGTTCATGGGCGCCGCGAAGCTCGTCCTGGGCGACGCCACCCTCGCCGACCTCGCGGCCACGCTGCTGGCTGCGCGGATCGCGGAGCGTGAGGCGATGGCCGAGCTACAGGGCGCCATCGTCGCGGCCCATCAGCGGGGGGTGTCAGTGATGGAACTGGCTCGCCAATCGGGTCTCACTCGACGCACCGTGTACCGGACCCTCAGCCGATGACGGCGGCGGCCTGCGGTCGTGGGAGTCTGAGCGGGACCGGATCAGTGAGCGGGCTGAGGCTCTGATCTGGGCTGAGCTGGCCCGCCATGATGAGCAGGTGCGGCGGATGCTGGATGCTGGGGTGCCGGTGGTTTTGTCGCGCCACCCGGTGGGTGACAGGCCTCGGGGGTGGTGGGCTGCCGCTGCCGGGCGGGCGATGCTGACTGATCCCGATCTCGAGGTGGAGTGGCTACGATGATGAGCACGACGCGCTACTAGCGCCTGAGGCAGCAAAAAGCTGGCCCCCGCCACGGGGGCGGGGGCCAGTTGCTTGCGCCAGGGTTAGGTCTAGGTGGTGAGGACGGCCTGCACCGCCAGCATGATCGCCGCGTCCGTGACCCGTGCCGGGTGAGTACCGCATGCGGCGAGCTCGTCCCAGACCGCCTTCCGTGACGGGACGCGACCCGAGAACGCTTTGCACGCCGCGCCCCAGTGGTAGGCGTAAAGGGTGGCGAGGGAGGTTTGCTCGCCGCCGACGGTGATGCGGGCTCCGATGATGCGGGACATGTGGATGGTCGCCTCCCCCTCGGCTATGCCTGCGAGGCGGGTGGCGCGTCGGATGCGGTCAGCGAGGCCAGCGTCTTCCTCGGCGAGCCGGACCTCCTCAGCGGATGCGTGGATGGTGATTGCCATAGTGATCTCCTTGTCAGGTGTTGTGTGGGGTGCCGGGGAGGGCGACAGGCCACGGGTCGCGCGACTGCCCGCTAAAAACGCCCATGTACGCCCCACCGTCGCGTGTGGCCCCAGGGGCTACCCTCAACTCGTCTCCACTGAGGCGCAGGGGGGTGAAGCTTTGGCCGCTGCTCGCGTAGGAGTACGGCTCGCCGCGAGCGAAAACTCTCCACCCGGGGGTGAAGGTCCATATGATCGGCTCGTACTCCGAGGTTGAGGTGCGGAAACCGTAGTCCAGCGTGATCGAGCTGCCGACGCGCCTCAGGATGAGCACACGATCCCAGGAGCCACCCGTCTTCATCCGGTCGTAGTAGGGGCTCAGTGGTGCCACGTCCCGGAAACCGGTGTCTCCGACGGTGCAGAGCCACCCGTCGCGGGAGCATAGGGTGTCCGTCAGTACTCGCTGCCACCGCCACGCCCCCACACTCGCGCCGTCTGTGGAGCGGTACTCACACCCCACCGGCAGTGCTGCGAGCTGGGACGCCGTCAGGGACGTGGTGGACGGGATATCGGGCCTGCCGGGGCCGACCACGAGATAGTCGGAGGCGGTCGGCACCGCACCCGGCGGGCCGGGGCTCCCGGGTGGACCGGCCGGGAGCCCGAGCTGTAGCGCCATGTCGGGCCACTGCCCAGTCAGGGCAGCGGTCGGGGGCTGGCCTGCCGCCACCTGTGTCGCGGTGACAGGCCACGGCCCGGACGGCACCGGCGCACCATCACCCGCCACACCTCTCGGGACACCAACATCGAGCGCGTAACTACCCGGCCCCGTCTGACGCACCTGCACCGTCGCCGACTGGCCGGGGGCCAGTGTGGACGTGGTGCCAGCCGTGACAGTCGGCGCGGGTCCGGTCAGGGCAGGGCCGGTGGGGGTGCCGTCGATGACGAGGCGGGCATCAGCACCGACGGCCACGGCCGGGGAAAGCCCGTCATCGCCGCGCTCACCCCGCCGCCCCTCAGGCACACCCAGATCGAGCCGATACACACCAGCGCCAGCCTCCACCACAGAGACCGTGGCGGGCTCGCCATACGGGACCGTCGAGACACCCCCAGCAGTGAGCTTCGGCGCGGGTCCAGTAGCACCCGGCACGCCCGGCACATACCGCACCACCTGCCCCTGCTGCGGACAGTCAGCAGTCCAGCGGGAGATGACACGCACCTGCCCAGCCATCAGGGTTCCGCCCCCATGGACGACCGCCACGCCACGCACATGCCACCCAGCAGACACCACCTGAGCGACCTGCTCAGCGGACAGCACCCACGACACCCCCTCGGCGTGAGGCGACGGGGACACGTCGAGACCGGCCTCGAAACGCAGCACCGCGCCGGACGGGACGCCGGGCGCGACGATCGACGCCGGGTCACCCTCCACCAAACGCACCGTCAACGGCGCGACCGTGGGGCCGATATCCAGCCCTCGACACTCAGCCACCGCAGATCAGTCCTCGTCGGCGGCGTGGCGGGGACGCAGCTCCACATGAGAGTCGTCCCCGAACCGGCGCAGCAGCCACGCCACCAGCGCCGTCCCAGCAGCCTGCGCCAACGTCCACGACCACTGAGGCGCAGTCTGCCACACCTGCGACCACGACTCGGCCCCCAGCACAGCAGGGGCAGCCATCAGCACACCGAGGAGGACAG
>NZ_JBQKGH010000033.1:0-5207 GCF_052118905.1 Collinsella sp. LCP21S3_A3
CACGTGCCCTGGGGGCCGCATGGCGTATAGGGGAGGTGACTCGGGGGCATCCTCGTGCCCGGACCGCGCGTGAGCGCTGGGTCCCGCGGGCCGCGAGGTGCGGTTCCGGAAGAGCTCGGGCGATTAGTGCGGCTCGGCTGAGGCTGTCGCCAGCCTTGCACCTGCCGTCTATCGACCAGGTAGTCTACCTGGGCCCTTACCGGAAGGAGAACTAATCCCTGGAACGGCTTCCCGCTTAGATGCCTTCAGCGGTTATCCGCGCCGCACGCGGCTACCCGGCCGTGCCGTTGGTCGACAACCGGTTCACCGGAGGTGCGTCCACCCCGGTCCTCTCGTACTGGGGGCAGCCTCCATCGATTCTCCTGCGCCCACGGAGGATAGGGACCGAACTGTCTCACGACGTTCTGAACCCAGCTCGCGTACCGCTTTAAACGGCGAACAGCCGTACCCTTGGGACCTGCTCCAGCCCCAGGATGCGATGAGCCGACATCGAGGTGCCAAACCTTGCCGTCGATGTGGACTCTTGGGCAAGATCAGCCTGTTATCCCCGGAGTACCTTTTATCCGTTGAGCGACGGCCCACCCACTCGGGGCCGCCGGATCACTAGAGCCTGCTTTCGCACCTGCTCGGCTTGTGGGCCTCGCAGTCAAGCCCGCTTGTACTCTTGCATTCAAAAGGACGGTTGCCGACCGTCCCGAGCGGACCTTCGCGCGCCTCCGTTACCCTTTAGGAGGCGACCGCCCCAGTCAAACTGCCCGCCTGGCACGGTCCCCGAGCCGGTTGACGGCCTCGGGTTAGGACGCCGGTCGCGCGAGGGCAGTATTCCAAGGGCGGCTCCCCGGGGGCTGGCGCCTCCGGATCTTCGCCTCCTGCCTATCCTCTACACGCGGGACCAGCGGCCAATGCCAAGCTGCAGTGAAGGTTCACGGGGTCTTTCCGTCCTTCCGCGGGTAAGTCGCATCTTCACGACCAGTGCAATTTCACCGGGTCCATGGTCGAGACAGCGCCCAAGTCGTTGCGCCTTTCGTGCAGGTCGGAACTTACCCGACAAGGAATTTCGCTACCTTAGGACCGTTATAGTTACGGCCGCCGTTTACCGGGGCTTGGCTTCGGGGCTTCGCCTTGCGGCTAACTCCTCCGCGTGACCTTCCGGCACCGGGCAGGCGTCAGACCCTATACGTCGCCTTGCGGCTTCTGCAGAGTCCTGTGTTTTTGGTAAACAGTCGCTTGGGCCTCTCCACTGCGGCCCGCCTCCGCTCCCGGAGCAAGTCCGTTCACGTACGCGCGGGCACCCCTTCTCCCGAAGTTACGGGGCCATTGTGCCGAGTTCCTTGACCATGGTTGACCCGATCGCCTCGGTATGTTCTACCCACCCACCTGTGTCGGTTTGCGGTACGGGCGCGCACGCGCCTGCCTAGGGGTTTTTCTAGGGACCTCGGGCTCACTCGCTTCGCTTAAGTGCTTCGTCCGGAGCCTCGCCCTCGATGCGGACCGGATTTCCCTGGTCCGCGGGCCGCGCTCCATCACGGGGACGTCCAGAACCCCGCCGAGCCACCCCCATCCGTCGCCCCGTCGGTCGTAGCGCCGCGTGCGCGGTGCAGGAATGTCTGCCTGCTGCGCGTCGGCTACGCCTCCCGGCCTCGCCTTAGCCCCCGACTGACCCTGGGAGGATTAGCCTTGCCCAGGAAACCTCGGGTTCACGGCGGACGAGTTACTCTCTCGTCTCTCGCTACTCATGCCAGCATTCTCACTCCCATGCGCTCCACCGTCGGTCGCCCTCCGGCTTCTCCGCCCATGGGAAGCTCCCCTACCGATTCTATAGATAAAATCCCGCCGCTTCGGTGTCCAGCTTAGCCCCGTGTATTGTCGGCGCATGTCCACTCGACCAGTGAGCTGTTACGCACTCTTTGAATGCATGGCTGCTTCTAAGCCAACATCCTGGTTGTCTGGGCGGACGCACATCCTTTGCCACTCGGCTGGAACTTGGGGACCTTAGCGGGCGGTCCGGGCTGTTTCCCTCTCGAGCACACAGCTTAGCCCACATGCTCTGACTGCCGCGCTCTGGGCCGCCGGCATTCGGAGTTCGGTTGGATTCGGTAGGCGGCGAAGCCCCCTCGTCCATCCGGTGCTCTACCTCCGGCGGTGAACGCGCGACGCTAGCCCTAAAGCTATTTCGGGGAGAACGAGATATCTCCGGGTTTGATTGGCCTTTCACCCCTATCCGCAGGTCATCGCCGCCGTTTTCAACCGACGTGCGTTCGGCCCTCCACGGGGTCTTACCCCCGCTTCAGCCTGCCCACGGATAGCTCACCCGGCTTCGCGTCCGCGGCGCGGGACTCAAGTCGCCCTGTTAAGGCTCGCTTTCGCTCCGGCTCCCTTTCGGTTAACCTCGCCCCGCGCCAGCGACTCGCTGGCTCATTCTACAAAAGGCACGCCGTCACACCCCGGAGGGTGCTCCGACTGCTCGTGGGCGCACGGTTTCAGGTACTGTTTCACTCCCCTCCCGGGGTGCTTTTCACCTTTCCCTCACGGTACTGGTGCGCTATCGGTCACAGGGTAGTACTCAGGCTTGGATGGTGGTCCACCCAGGTTCGGACCGGGTTTCACGTGCCCGGCCCTACTCAGGGACCGCGTCGCGCCGTCCGGTCTGGGTTCGCGTACGGGGCTGTCACCCGCTGCGGCCGGCCCTCCCATGCCGTTCCGCTCCCCAGCCGGACCTGCGCCCGGGGGCGGCAGCCCCCGGATGCGCGGCCCTGCAACCCCGCCGGCGGAACCCCTGCCGGGTACGCCCGCTCGACGGTTTGGCCATCGGTCCCCTTTCGCTCGCCGCTACTCGGGGAGTCTCGAGATTGATTTCCTCTCCTCCGGGTACTTAGATGTTTCAGTTCCCCGGGTTGTCCTCCCCCCGCCTATGTGTTCGGCGGGGGGATATCCGTACCTCTACGGATGGGTTCGCCCATTCGGAGACCCCCGGGTCGAAGGATGTGTGCTCCTCGCCGGGGATTATCGCAGCTTGCCGCGTCCTTCATCGGCTCCCTGTGCCAAGGCATCCGCCGTGCGCCCGTGGTATCTTGCGGGACCGCTCCGGGCCCGCGGGATATCCACGTGTCGCTAATGAAAATTAATCGATATCATGAATAGCGCTCTCATGTCGCAATTCGGGTATCTCATACCGCGGCACAGCGTGTTCCACTGTGCTCGCGATCAGATGCTCCTCACTCATCAATGAGTGAATTCCTCTTGTTTGGATCGGATGAATGATTGCTATCATTCTCTATTTAATCGCAGAAAAGAATCGAGTCTGGAAGAGGATACTCTTCCATCTCTCTCCTATCGCTATGCGGCTCTCAAGGTACGCGGGTGCGACCCCGGGGACCGGGTGCTGCGGGGACGTATCCTGGCCAGACATCCACCGGACGGGCTCCTGCCCTCCATTCGAGTTAAGTTGATCTCTCTAAGAATGTATCTCCCTAGAAAGGAGGTGATCCAGCCGCACCTTCCGGTACGGCTACCTTGTTACGACTTCACCCCCCTCACCCTCCACACCTTCGGCGCCTCCCCCCTCTCGGTTGGGCCGGCGACTTCGGGTGCAGACGACTCGGGTGGTGTGACGGGCGGTGTGTACAAGGCCCGGGAACGCATTCACCGCGGCATGCTGATCCGCGATTACTAGCAACTCCGACTTCATGGGGGCGGGTTGCAGCCCCCAATCCGAACTGGGGCCGGCTTTCCGGGATCCGCTCCCCCTCGCGGGGTGGCATCCCTCTGTACCGGCCATTGTAGCACGTGTGCAGCCCAGGGCATAAGGGGCATGATGACTTGACGTCGTCCCCGCCCTCCTCCGCCTTGACGGCGGCGGTCCCGCGTGGGTTCCCGGCATCACCCGATGGCAACACGCGGCGGGGGTTGCGCTCGTTGCGGGACTTAACCCAACATCTCACGACACGAGCTGACGACAGCCATGCACCACCTGTATGGGCTCCTCTCGGCCACGGGGTCTCCCCCGCTTCACCCATATGTCAAGCCCTGGTAAGGTTCTTCGCGTTGCTTCGAATTAAGCCACATGCTCCGCTGCTTGTGCGGGCCCCCGTCAATTCCTTTGAGTTTTAGCCTTGCGGCCGTACTCCCCAGGCGGGACGCTTAATGCGTTGGCTGCGGCACGGGGGGATCGTCCCCCCACACCTAGCGTCCATCGTTTACGGCTGGGACTACCAGGGTATCTAATCCTGTTCGCTCCCCCAGCTTTCGCGCCTCAGCGTCGGTCTCGGCCCAGAGGGCCGCCTTCGCC
The DNA here is from genome assembly GCF_052118905.1 of Collinsella sp. LCP21S3_A3. Classification (NCBI taxonomy): domain Bacteria; kingdom Bacillati; phylum Actinomycetota; class Coriobacteriia; order Coriobacteriales; family Coriobacteriaceae; genus Collinsella; species Collinsella sp. LCP21S3_A3. The sequence goes on from NZ_JBQKGH010000033.1 coordinate 4,289, forward strand.
ACCGGTGTTCCACCCGATATCTGCGCATTCCACCGCTACACCGGGTGTTCCACCCTCCCCTACCGGACCCAAGCCGCGGAGGTTCCGGGGGCTTCGGGGGGTTGAGCCCCCCGCTTCGACCCCCGGCCTGCCGGGCCGCCTACGCGCGCTTTACGCCCAATGAATCCGGATAACGCTCGCCCCCTACGTATTACCGCGGCTGCTGGCACGTAGTTAGCCGGGGCTTCTTCTGCAGGTACAGTCTCGTCTCTTCCCTGCTGAAAGCGGTTTACGACCCGAAGGCCTCCGTCCCGCACGCGGCGTCGCTGCGTCAGGGTTGCCCCCATTGCGCAAGATTCCCCACTGCTGCCTCCCGTAGGAGTCTGGGCCGTGTCTCAGTCCCAATCTGGCCGGTCGGTCTCTCAACCCGGCTACCCGTTGTCGGCACGGTGGGCCGTCACCCCGCCGTCTACCTGATGGGCCGCGGAGCCATCCCCTCCCGTCGGGGCTTTAGCCCGGGCGCCATGCGGCACCCGGGGGTATCCGGTATTACCCGTCCTTTCGGGCGGCTATCCCGGGGGAGGGGGCAGGTTCTCCACGTGTTACTCAGCCGTTCGCCACTCGCTTCCACCCGGAGGTGGGTGCCGTTCGACTTGCATGTGTTAGGCGCGCCGCCAGCGTTCATCCTGAGCCAGGATCGAACTCTCCGTCCAAAGTAAATGGGCCTCGAGCCCGTCCGGTCCTCTCAGTCATCGCTGATCGGTTCCGTTCGATTCATATGGTTCTGTTTGATAGGAAAAGGAATTTCTCGGGGCCGCCTCTCGGCGGCCTTGCGAAAAACGAATCCAAGTCAGACCATTTCAAATGGTTCGATGTCTGCCCGGATGCGACACATCTGGTGTGTCCATCCTCGCAGTATCCGGTTCTCAAGGTGCACGCC
>NZ_JBQKGH010000034.1:0-4981 GCF_052118905.1 Collinsella sp. LCP21S3_A3
GCATGCGCCTCGACAGACTTGGGGAACCCCGCCGAAGGAATGGAGTGCGGGCCGACAGAACGGTATCCGCGGATATGAGACTGAGCCGAAGGCGTCGATGACATGCCGGGGGCGGACCGGGACGGGATAATAATGAGGTGTGATAGCGATAGCGGCAAAAAGCTAATAAAATCAATGGTTTTGCGGACAGCGGATAGACAGGGAATGTGTTAAAAACTGAATACGCACACAAACGGCGTTACCTTAACCCCTTTGGGGGAGAAAGTAACGCCGTTTTTTTATGCCCGCAGGAAAGGAGGTGCAGCCGGAATGTATTTCACAAAGGGCAAGCAGCGGGCGTTTGAATTGCTCATGCAGCAGAAGCCGGGATTTGACCGCTATCAATCCGGTTGTGCCGGAGATGATGAAGATTGCGGCACTTGCCGTTTCTACCGCCCCGGGTGGAAATATGAGTTTTGCGTTTTCAAAGAGTGTCCCTATTGCCCCGGCAAAAGGACGCGGAAAACGCACGCCAGCATGGACAAATAGACGGGCAAAAGCCCTTGTGCCATGCGGCTTTGCAGACGCGAAAACGGCAAAGGGCATATTGCAATACCAAAACAGCCGAAAACGGCTTTCTAATTGTCCACGCATACCAAGAGAGGAAGTGAGGAAATATGGCAGTTTTCAGAGTGGAGCGAAATACGGGATATACCGTTATGAGCAACCACCACTTGCGAAACAAGGAATTGTCCTTAAAGGCAAAGGGCTTGTTGTCGCAAATGCTTTCGCTGCCCGAAGATTGGGATTATACCCTTGCGGGCTTATCCCATATCAACCGGGAGAAGATCGACGCAATCCGCGAAGCGGTAAAGGAACTCGAAAAAGCCGGATATATCGTGCGCAGCCGGGAGCGCGACGAAAAGGGACGCTTGCGGGGCGCAGATTACGTCATATACGAGCAGCCGCAGCCGCGAGAGCCGGAAGCAGCTACCAGCGGCGGACAGCCGCCTATATTGGATTTACCTACATTGGAAAATCCAACATTGGATAATCCAACGTTGGAAAAACCTACGCAGGAAAAACCTACGTTGGAAAATCCAACGCAATTAAATAAAGATATATTAAGTAAAGAACAATCAATTACTGATTTATCAAGTACCGATTCCATTCCTTTCCATTCCCTAAACCCCTTGCCCTTTGCGCATGGCGAAGCGGCTACGCCGCCGGAAAGGAAAAGAACGGAAGCGAAAAGCAATAGCGCAGTAGAGATTTACAGGGAGATTATCAAGGACAATATCGAATACGACCATCTCATTCAAAACTGCAAAATTGACAAAGACCGTTTGGACGAGATTGTTGACCTTATGCTGGAAACCGTCTGCACAGCCCGAAAGACAATCCGTATTGCCGGGGACGACTACCCCGCCGAATTGGTGAAATCCAAGTTTTTGAAGCTGAACAGCAGCCATATTGAGTTTGTTTTGGATTGCATGAGGGAGAACACAACCAAAGTGCGCAACATCAAGCAGTATCTAAAAGCGGTGCTGTTCAACGCGCCGAGTACCATTGACAGCTACTATACCGCCCTTGTCAATCACGACTTATACGGCGGCGAATGAGCATAGCCGCACTTTACCGGGAAAGGAGTTGATACCTTGCAGGAGGAAGTAACCCAAAAAACGATTGCCCTATACGTCAAAGTGGGAAAAGGCGCGGCGCGGCTTACCGAACAGGCGTTACAGAAAGCAATCCAAAAGTTTTTGGAGCAGAAAAGCAAACCCGCGCATGGGAAACAGACCATGCGGCAGCTTATGAAGCAGAACGCGGGTGTTTCCAACATCGAGATCACCGACAGCAATATTAAAGCCTTTGAGAGTACGGCGAAGAAATACAACATAGATTTTTCGCTAAAAAAGGTTAAGGGCGAGCAGACCCGTTACCTTGTGTTTTTCAAAGGCCGGGACGCGGACGTTATGACCGCAGCGTTTCAAGAGTTTTCCGCAAAGAAGCTGAACCGGGAGAAAAAGCCCTCTATCCGCAAAGCCCTTGCCGCTGCAAAGGACAAGGCGAAGCAGCTTAACGCCGCCCGCGACAAGGTAAAGAAAATGGACAGGGGGCGCGAGATATGAAGCAGATCAACTACAAAAAGCTGATACTTCCGAATATCCCCTATGTGTTCTTTGTCTATCTCTTTGATAAAGTCGGACAGGCGGTGCGGCTTGCCCCCGGCGCGGATATTTCTGCAAAGATACTGAATATCACACAAGGATTTTCCGCAGCCTTTGAAAACGCCTTGCCGAGCGTTTACCCGTTGGATTTGCTTGTCGGCATTGTCGGTGCGGTGATTATCCGCTTGATAGTCTATGTCAAAGGGAAAAACGCGAAGAAATACCGCAAGGGCGCGGAGTACGGCTCTGCCCGATGAGGTGCATAATCTTAACTGTAAGCAACACATATATTGACGCAGGAGGGTATGCACATGAATGATTACAGCAAAATCACAGCCCTTTACTCCCGCTTATCAGTGGGGGACGAGGACAGGGACGGCGGCGAAAGCAACTCCATACAGAACCAGAAGAGCCCATTTTTTTGTGTAAAAAGGACGAGTGAAATATAATGCTTAAAAAATATTGGATAAAATGTCCGATTTGTAACGGAAAGACGAGAGTTCAAGTATTTCATAATACTGTATTAAAAGATTTTCCTCTTTTCTGCCCTAAATGCAAATTGACGCATATCATTGATGTAGAAAAATTAGAGATTGTAATCAAAAATACAGAAAAACAAACTTTTATTATTTAGAAGAAAGGATATAAAAATGAAACGTTTACCTAAATATACGCCTGCGGAAGTACGGAATGATCCATACGGATTTACTTACAAAGAAATGTCGGAAGTTATTGGCGAGAATGAAGCAAAAGCCTTATATGAAGAATTATATAAGCAATTACCACGCAAAAAAAATCTATCAATGTTGGTAAAAAATATTTGCAAAAGCAGTGATACTGAAAAGTATGTTTACGAACTGAAAGACAACAAATACATTGAAACGGTTTTTATCAAGCGGCGAGATGGTGGAACTGTTTGCGTGAGCACACAAGTCGGTTGTCCTGTTGGTTGTATTTTTTGTGAGTCCGGGCGAAATGGCTTTGTTCGTAATCTAACATCGTCAGAAATCGTACAACAGATTATATTGTTGCGTCGAAAAGTAAACCGTATCGTTTTTATGGGTATGGGAGAGCCTTTATTCAATTATGACAACTTGATAAAAGCAATCCATATTCTCCGAGATAGATATGGGCTCAACTTTCCAACCGACGGCATTACCATATCAACAGTTGGTCCGGTCGATCAATTAAAAAAATTGCGCGAGGAACATCTTAAAATTCAGTTGACAATATCTTTACACGCAGCAACACAATCTGCAAGAAATCGTATTATTCCTCACATGCGCATATATGCTATTGAAGATGTTGTTAAGCAAGCCTTATCCTATTCTGAAAGGCATAATCGCAAAATTGTCTTTGCGTATTTGCTTTTACCGGGTATAAATGACCGGCCCTCAGATGTAAGACAACTTGCAAAATGGTTTCGGGGCAAAAAAGTTATGATTAACGTGTTACAATACAACCCAACAAGCAATTCAAGAATTAAAGCACCACAGAAACGGGAAATAGTTGCATTCAAACATCAATTAGAGCAAGCAGGACTTGAAGTTACTATAAGAGTTTCTCATGGCAGAGAGATTAACGCGGCTTGTGGACAGTTAGCTAACACATATAATAAATTCAAAAAAAAATGATTAAAAGTGCCAGACGCATAGACGCAGAGCCGATAACGCATTAGGTCAAAAAACCTATGTGTTATCGGCTTTTTTAGAGGCTTCGGTAGTTTGTGTGACAAGGGGCTAGCCTAGGCAGCAACGCTCTTCGCTCCCTTCACGCCCTTCTTCCTCGCCTTCACCGGGCGACCCGGGAGCTGGGGCTGGCAGTCGCCGCACCTGAGCATGAGCAGGGCCACGAGGTTGTCGGTGTTGCGGAAGCCGTAGCCCATCCTCACCGTCACCTTGATCTTGTTGTTGATGGCCTCTACGCGCCCGTTGCTGATGCCGAGCTCGACTGCGGCGATGATGTCGTCGCGCCGGCGGCGCACCTTCTTCTCCACGGCGACGACCTTGGCGATCTTGCAGTAGGCGGCCCTGTGCATCCAGTCGTCGAGCAGCTCGGCGGCCTCGGAGCCGTCGGCTGCCCGGAAGACGGCCCGCAGGTCCTCCTTGAGCTCCCAGGCCCTGACCAGCCGCGAGCCGGCCCTCTTCTTGAGCGCCTCGAGCCTCGCCCTCTGGCCGTCGGTGAGGTCCTCGGGGTTCTTCACGAGCGCGTAGCGGCTGCCCTTGATGGAGGCCGCCTCCTCCTCGAGCGCCCTGACCTCCTCGGGCGGCAGCTCGCCTTTGGCAGGCCTGCCGCGCTTGCCCTCGGGCCTGGGCCTGGCGGCCCTGGCGGCGTTCCACTCCTCGCAGCGCACGGCGTCGAGCGCGTCGTTCATCCACTGGACCACGTGGAAGGGGTCCATGACCCACCTCGCGTTGGGGCAGCGGCGCTTGACCAGCTGCCTTATCCACCTCGCGCCGTCGGCGGTCACCACCTCTATGGCGCGCCTCTGCTCGCGCGTGAGCTCGTCGAGGAACAGGTTGAGCACGTCCTTGCCGGTGCCCTCGTGCGCCCAGATGAGGCAGCCGCGGTCGTGGCCGACGACCACCGTGACGTACTTGTGGCCCTTCTTGTACGACGTCTCGTCGATGCCGATGCGGCGCACGCCGTCGAACCTCGAGGCGCCGCGCGCGGCCTCCAGCTCGGCGTAGACGCGCCTGCACACGCCGCCCACGCCGTGCCACTCGACGCGGGCGAGCTCGGAGACCGCCGAGGCGGTGCAGCGGACCGCCAGCCACGCCACCCAGTCCTCGAAGTCGCGCGTGAAGCGCGCCCCGTGCCGCGCCCAGGGG
>NZ_JBQKGH010000035.1:0-4490 GCF_052118905.1 Collinsella sp. LCP21S3_A3
GATGACGCGGAAACGGCCCCTCCCGGGGCCGTTTCAGTTCCAGATCGTTGTTTTCGCCCGCTGAGCTGGGCCTATGCCGGAATCTCTCCCACAGAAACCACCGAAGAGCCAGATTTCTTCTGGGGCGGTTGACAAGGGCTGTCCTTCAGCCCTGCAATTAAGAGGATGATGAGCTGGCTGAGCTCATGAAGGGCCTTGGGAGCGAGGGGTGCCCACCAGCAATTCAGCCTCGATGGTGATGCTTTTCACACGCGATAGATTTAGGGACTCCGCGTCGATGCCGAACAGCAGCGGCGTCATCTCGGCGAACACGCGGACGTCCCTTTCGGACATCTCGAAGGTGCGCGTCACCTTGATGCGGTCGGTCATCTTGAAGTGCTTCTCAAAGCAATCGGTCACCAGCTGGTTTGAGTATTCCTTGCTGCGCAAAGATCCTTCAGCAAGGTGGCGCAGCTCCGTAAGATGATTGCTGCCTGGAACCACTTTGACCAGCACTCCTGGCGCGGAGGCGTTTCTGGTTGGGGTGAGAACGCGCTTGAATTCGTCGTAGTTCGAGGGAGCGAATACGTCCACCACGCAGTTGATGGAGCCTTTCAGCACGGGGATGTTCGTCAGGTCGCCAACCAGCCATTTGACCGCCTTTCTGGAATCGTGGCGGGCCGCCATCAGCATGGCGTCTTTTGAGAGGTCAAACGCCACCACGTCGACACAGAGGTTTTCTCGGATTGCACGTGCATAGAAGCCTTCTCCGCATCCCGCGTCGAGCACGCGGAATGGCGTCGCGTTCACAGCTGCAGGACCCTCGCTTGGGGAAAGGGCCCTTCCTACCGCGGTGAGGACGGCTTCTTTCACGTGGTCGTAATACCCTGCCTCCAGGATTGCCATGCGGCTCTCAAAGGATTCTTTGCTGTAGTGGGCTGACTGCCTGGAGGGCCCTAGAAGGTTTACGTACCCCTGCTTTGCGATATCGAAGCAGTGCCTCTTCGGACATACGAGGCTCCCTTCCTGCAGCTTCAGGGCGCTGTGGCAAAGGGGGCAAGAGAGCACGTCGGCGCTGTCAGCAAATCGCGCGTATCTGTCGAGTACCATTGCGTCTCCTTTCGTCCAAGCAATTCTAGCGTGTTAGCGCTAACGTATAAATAAGGCTGTGTTAACCCAAGATGGTGCTAGAAAAGGGTTCAGTTCAAACAGCCAGGCCCCCGCCCCTTTCCAAACCAGATGGACTGCTTTTACCTAAGCGCACTCGCTATCAACTGCAGCAGCACGTCAGAGACTCGACCTATCGGCTCGTCTCTTTTAAGCCTGTCCCGTTCCAGGATGAGTTTCTGGTCGAGGCGAACATAAGACGGTTTGCGCAAGCCGCAGTGCTGCCAGTCAATGATGGGAACAACGATGCCTGTTCCCGTTATGGACAGGTCCTTAGACGTTACCTTTGCTGCCAGAGCGGTGAAGGTTGAGTCGAGGACGTCGACGATGATAACAGGCCGAACCTTTCCGACTCCGGGGTGGTCCTTGTACTCAACATATGCGAGCCAAATGTCACCTGGAGCCGGTTTACACGAGGTCATCATAGAGCCCATCGTCCTCGGGGCAATACCACTCTGCAGGCAATACGGTCACGCCGTCTGCATTCGGGCGCGCGATGTCAGGCGCGTTCCAGTCAACTGTCGTGATGTGCCTTCCCGACAGCGGCGCAATCGCAACCCAAGGCTTCGAGTTCTTGAAGACTGTGACAGGCTGGCCTGTCTCAGCCACCATGGTGGCGATCTTGGAGAAGTTGGCTCTGGTCTCAGCAACTGTAGCGGTAAGCTCTGCCATAACATGCTCCCTAACGAGTTGTACTATATTGCAGCATCCATTATAGCTCGAATCCGTTACACGATTGTGTACACATTTCATGCTGAGCCCTCCTTTCTGTTGCGCCGGGCGTCCCCGGCATCCATTGAGTGAATGTCGGGCGCGTCCGCCCAGTGCATACAGGCCGGAGACCTGGATTTGCCAAAAGCCATCTGGTGCTGTCAAGGTGCCTGCCGCGCTCTATCAGGAACGCCGGGCCGCATCAGCTTTATCTTCCCACAGCTCTTGGACTGCGTGCTGATCTCGCGGCGCAGAACCCCTGCATCGACGGCCAACCGCTAGCCATTGTCCCATGAGAGCGATGCGCCGCATGCTCTCGCGGTTCTCGGTCCATCTGGTTTTCAAGGTGCGTCGGCAGCCGCGTGCGTGAAGCGGCAGACCGTGAAGCCATATGCAACGCTACCGCGCCACCCCCGGCGCCTCAAGGCCCCGGGCAGCAAAACGCCTGAAATGCCATAACCTCTACGTCGCGCTCGGCCAGCCGTAGTAGTCCATGAACAGGTAGGGGGATTCTGCCAGCTCGCGCCTCGTGTCCGCGTAGGAGCCCTCGATCGCCTGCCTGAGCACCAGCTCGATCATGTCGGCGCGGTTCTGGGTGGAGAAGCTCCAGCGCCACTTGAACCACGCCATGTACAGCCCCAGGCGCCTTGTGGCGACCCCGCGGAAGTTGTCCATGAAGCACGACAGCGACGAGTGTACGGCGTTGATGCGGTTGACCTTGTGGGCCCTCGCGTCGAAGGAGTCGTGCACGGCGACCCCCAGTTCCCTCAGCGCGCCAGGGTAGGCCTTGTGCTTGTCCGTGCAGACGATGGCCCCCTCGACGACCCTGCCCTCGAGCCGGCTCTCGGCGACAGCCCTGGTCAGCGGCCCGCGGCACGCCACGTCGAAGAAGAAGTCCCCGGTGTCGGACACGCCCGTGAGCACGCAGATCTTGTCCTTGGAGATGCCGCGCCTGGCCTGGGAGTGTTTTGGCTTCCCCGCCATGCCCTTCACGCCGCGCCTCTTGGCTGGCCTTGGCATCTGGAAGCCAGGGTTGCGGGTGTGGTTGCCAGAGAACGACTCGGTGAAGTAGCACTCGTCGAGCTGGCACCCGTTGCCCGCACCCACGCGGAAGGAGGGGAGCAGCTCGTAGAGGCACTGCAGCAGCCGGATGCGCATGAACCACGCCGTCTTGAGCGACACGCCGCACTTGCTGGCGGCCTCCCTCAGCGTCAGGACATCCACCAGGCACTCCGCGTACTTCTTCCATACAGCAGCGTCGAGCTTGCTCGCGCCAAGGACGGACCTGCGCATGCGACCGAAGCGCCTGCCGCAGTCCCTGCACCTCCAGCGCTGCCCGCCGGACGCGTCGTGGCCGTCGCGGTTGATCGACACCGACCCACAGCGGGGGCAGCATGCGACCTCGGGCTCGTCCCCTGCGTCGAGGGCCAGCTGCGCGTCGATCACGTCTTGAATCGCCGCGATCATCCTGCGGCGCTGGTCCTTGCCCATCGCCGCCAGCCCGCCCCTCACGGTCTCCTCGAGGCTGTGCTTCCCTGCCATCGCTTCCCTCCAGCGCTCGCTTGTCTATGCAGTGGGGATGCTATCGCGGGGGTGTGACGCAGAAACGGGCCCGAGAAACACCATCTTGGGTTAACACAACCTTATAATTAGCTTCTTGGGGTATCTTTAAATACTGTAGAAAAGAGGAAGGAAATAATAAATGGCTAAAATGAGAATATCACCGGAATTGAAAAAACTGATCGAAAAATACCGCTGCGTAAAAGATACGGAAGGAATGTCTCCTGCTAAGGTATATAAGCTGGTGGGAGAAAATGAAAACCTATATTTAAAAATGACGGACAGCCGGTATAAAGGGACCACCTATGATGTGGAACGGGAAAAGGACATGATGCTATGGCTGGAAGGAAAGCTGCCTGTTCCAAAGGTCCTGCACTTTGAACGGCATGATGGCTGGAGCAATCTGCTCATGAGTGAGGCCGATGGCGTCCTTTGCTCGGAAGAGTATGAAGATGAACAAAGCCCTGAAAAGATTATCGAGCTGTATGCGGAGTGCATCAGGCTCTTTCACTCCATCGACATATCGGATTGTCCCTATACGAATAGCTTAGACAGCCGCTTAGCCGAATTGGATTACTTACTGAATAACGATCTGGCCGATGTGGATTGCGAAAACTGGGAAGAAGAAACTCCATTTAAAGATCCGCGCGAGCTGTATGATTTTTTAAAGACGGAAAAGCCCGAAGAGGAACTTGTCTTTTCCCACGGCGACCTGGGAGACAGCAACATCTTTGTGAAAGATGGCAAAGTAAGTGGCTTTATTGATCTTGGGAGAAGCGGCAGGGCGGACAAGTGGTATGACATTGCCTTCTGCGTCCGGTCGATCAGGGAGGATATCGGGGAAGAACAGTATGTCGAGCTATTTTTTGACTTACTGGGGATCAAGCCTGATTGGGAGAAAATCAAATATTATATTTTACTGGATGAATTGTTTTAGTACCTAGATTTAGATGTCTAAAAAGGAGGCTTCGGTAGTTTGTGTGACAAGGGGCTAGCCTAGGCAGCAACGCTCTTCGCTCCCTTCACGCCCTTCTTCCTCGCCTTCACCGGGCGACCCGGGAGCTGGGGCTGGC
>NZ_JBQKGH010000036.1:0-4380 GCF_052118905.1 Collinsella sp. LCP21S3_A3
GCGGTCGGCCAGGGCGGTCATCCGCTTGCCGGCCTCGTAGACGTTCCTGCCGTCCTCGAGGTAGCCCTCCTGGTCGAAGTGCATGATCTCGATCTTCTCGGTCTCCTTCATGTGTGTCCTCCCATCACATGTGCGCAATTCTATACATCGCGCTTCTTACTGATACCAATTATAGCCATACGATTGCTTGTTATTTAATACCAATCTAAACTCACGGAGATTTGCGGCAAACGGTCGGTTTCCTCACCCGAGTGGTATTACAACGCCAATAGTTGTCTATTTCGAGCGCTACTGCCAACGGGCTCCCCACAACTCGCCAGCTATAAAAGCGTTGCGCCAGACCCGCCCAAGCGTTTCCGGCGCAACCGCGCAGTTTAGTTATTCGGCCTCCATCTCCGCTGTCACACGGCGATACATCTCGATAACCTGAGTCGTCGCCTTGGACGGATCCTGATAGTAGCGGCCATCACACGTCTCGGCCGAGACATAGCCCGTATAGCCGTGGCGCATGAGTGCCTCGAGGTCGGCACGCATATCACGCTCGCCGTCGCCCCAGGCAAGATGCGTCGTGCCGCCGCCCACATCTACAAAGTGGGTGTGAACGATCTTGTTGCCCAAAACCTCAAAGTAGCCGTCTATCGTGTCGCCGGCAACTTCCATGGCGCCAAAGTCGATACAAGCCTTCAGGTTGGGGCGATCGACCGCCTCGAGGATGCGCGCCACATCCTGTGCAGTGTTGACCAGCACGGACTCCGACGGCTGCAGCGCCTCGAGCGCGACGCGAATACCGCGCGTGTCGGCGTAGTCGCACACCGAGCGCAGCATGGCAACGCTACGGGCCCAGGCGTCCTCAGCCGGCTCGTCCAGATAGGCCCAACCACTCGTCACCAGAATCTGCGGCGCGCCCAATTCAACGGCTACGTCGATCACATTCTTAAAGTACGAGAGGATGCGTTTTTGGCCCGCCTCGCCGCGCACCGCGACGTTCCACGGCTTGGGGTTGTTCTGCTCGGGGCACACGCACACGATCTTGATGCCGTACTGGGCGGCAAGATCGCGAATCTTATCCACCGATTCGTGCTCATGGCAATCCACATACAGGTGCATCGAGCCGGTCCACAGCTCGATATTGCGATAGCCGGCCTCACCTGCAGCCTTAAAAAACGTCTCGATGCTGTAGTAACGATGGTTGATGTTCATGAGCGAAAGCTCGGGTACGACCATAGCCCTCCCCTTTCGTACGGAGTTTTAAAAAACAGGGGGCCGCCGCAGATGCGACAAGCCCCCAAAGATCGACGCAACCGTTAGACGCGATGGAAGCGCGATTCGAACATATTAGGCAAGCACTCCAAAGTAAGCACCGATGATGCCCACGACCATGGTGCAGAGGATCAAGACCATCGGGTTGATCTTCTTGGAGAGCAGCCAGTAATAGAGCCAGAAGGCGGCCATGCCGAGCATACCGGGCATGATGCCGTCCAGGATGTCCTGGAGAGTCTGGGCGGAGTCGCCCTGACCGATAGCGACGGGCAGCGAAGCCCAGAACATGTCCTTGCTCATGGCGCCGACGACCATGACGCCGACGATGCCGACGCAGGCCATGATCTTTTGCATCAGGCCGGTCTTCTGAGCCTCGTCGAGGAAGCCAATGCCCAGCTCATAACCCTTGATAGCGCCAAAGATACGAATCAGGAACGCCGGGGTGTTGTAGATGAGCAGGAAAGCGATGGGGCCAAAGACGTTTCCGGCCTGGCACAGGCTGATGCCCACGGCAGCGGCGACGACGCGCAGGGTGGACAGGAAGAAGGAGTCACCCAGGCCGGAAAGCGGGCCCATAAGGGCGGCCTTGATGTCGTTGACGCTCTCGGGCTCAACCTCGCCACGAGCGACTTTCTCCTCCATGGCCATCGCGATGCCGCCCACGAAGGGAGCGAGCTGCGGGGTGATGTTGAAGAACGCGCTGTGACGGTGCAGGGCCTCGGCGTAATCGTCGGGACGGCCGGCATAGATCTTCTTGAGCATGTTGGCGACCATCAGGCAGAAGGCAATGTTCATCTGCTTGTAGTAGGTCCAGGAGAATTCCATGCCCAGGGCGCCGGTGTTCACGGCGCTCTTAATGAGGTCGGAGCGAGTAATCTGGTTCTCGGAATTAGAAGTCATCGTCCTCATCCCCTTCCACAGAAAGCTGGGGCTGGGCGCCACCAAGGCCCAGCAGGTCGTACTTGTCGATGCCGATGATGATTGCGATCAGAGCGACGCCGAGGACGGGCACGTTGGCATAGGAGCACAGCAGGAAGCCCAGGAAGTAGAACGGCACGAGCTGCTTGGTAAGCACCAGACGGCCGAGCATGGCGAAGCCCATGGCAGGCAGGATGTTGGCTGCGACGCCAAAGCCATCGAGGACGAACGTCGGGATGAAGTCGAGCAGGCCCTGAACGGCGTCGGCACCCAGATAGAAGGAGACCGAGCACAGGATAAAGGCCAGGACGACAATCACGAGACCGATAATCCAGTGCATAGCGTAGATACCCTTGAGGTTACCCTTGCTGGCAAAGACGTCGGCACGGTCGACCAGAAGGGGCATACCGGCGTTGACGACGTTCTTAATGGCCAGGCACAGAGTGGCGATGGGCATCGCGAGCGCGATAGCGGCCTCGGTGCTCTGACCCAGCTGAATAGCGAAGGCGCAGGCGAGCACACCGCCAATACACTCATCGGGCGGCACGTAAGCGCCGATGGAGATTGAGCCCATGAAGAGCAGCTCGAGGCTCGCACCGATGGCGAGGCCGGACTGCAGGTCCCCGAGGACTATGCCGACGAGCGGGCACAGAACGATCGGGCGGAACGCATAGAGCGTACCGAGCTGATAATCGAGCTTACCGAAGGCAGCGATAAGTCCGATAAGGATCGCTTGAACAAGCATTGTTCCTCCCTTTGATCCCTCTTGGATCCGCGCGGCGATTCCCGACTTGTCAGCGCGCCCTTTCCCATGCCGACAATCGTCCAGACAGATCCAGCTTGTACCGGTGTGCTGTTAACACCTAAACCGGTGCAAATGATTTAATACCAATTATATAGTCATGCGAAAACTATTTAATACCAATCGCTCAACGGGCAGGTACTCCCGGTGAACGGTAGATGGGGTAACGGGTAAAGCGTTTATCCGGTACGCCCACGGGCAGGGCGGCGCCGTACGCGCCGCCCCGTAGTTCCCAATTAGAGGGCGCTTAGAGCATCGACCTTGGGGTCGTCGGCCAGAGCGCGAATCTCGACCTCGATTCCGCGGCCGACGAGCTCGCGAATGTCCTCTTCCTCGGCAGCGGTCACAAAGATCTGACGGGAGATCTTACGGGCATCGGGACGCTGCTCATCCTTGGACTTGGTGTTGCCCAGGTTGATGGAGGTAATCTGCGGGCAGCCTTCGACAAGCTGCTTGGCCTCGGCGATGCTGGCGACGCAGATGATCATCTTGTACTTATCGGTGACACCGGAGTTGATAGCCTCGATGGCGTGCTCCATGTCCTTGATGACGAGCTTGGCGTTGGCCGGCTTTCCCATCTTGAGCGTGGTCTTCCAGACGGGATCGTTGGCAACCTTGTCGCCAACGCAGAAGATGCAGTCGGAGCCCAGGCCCTGGACCCAAGAGACGGCCACCTGGCCATGAAGCAGACGATGGTCGACGCGAACCAATTGAATCATGATTGACCCCCAAAGGTCTCATGCCGGAAACCCGGCCCCATTATTAGCAGGCGGTGACTAGAACTCTTCCTCGTCATCCGCATCGGTCAGCAGGTCGTTGACAAACTTGACGCGCGTGTCGTCAGCCGCGAGAATCTCGCGGATAACCTGGTCGGCGGGAGCCTCCTGGTCCGAGAAGAGCAGCTGGATTAGCAGCGGCAGATTCATGTTGGCAATCAGGTAGGTGTTGGGGCGCGTCTGGACGATCTTGGTGAACTCGTTGTTGACGCTGCCGCCAAACAGGTCGGTGCACACGATCACATCGTCGGCGGGATCGATAGTCGCCAGGAGCTTGGCGGCCTCCTCGGCGACGTCGGTGCGGCCGTCGACAAACATCGACAGATCGTGGACGTTATCGCGCGCGCCCGAGAGTAGCTCGGTGCTCTCCTTGATGCCGGTCGCAAAATGCGCGTGGCTGGCAAAGATGTATTGCCTCATTGCGGTTTCCCCCAAATAGAATTAGTAGTCGAACTGGTGGTAGTAGCGGCGGTACTTGAGGTTGTGCTTGGTGACCAGCTCGTAGTTGCGCGCGAGGCGGTCGGTGGTCAGCACGGACAGGATCCACGGCGACACGATGACGCGGAAGTCGTCGTCCAGGCCCGGGATCGCGTACTCGGCGGTGTCGATGATGACGTAGTCCTC
>NZ_JBQKGH010000037.1:0-2772 GCF_052118905.1 Collinsella sp. LCP21S3_A3
TTTCTCCCCCCTGCAATTCGCGATGGGGGTCGCGCGAGGTCCAGATTGGGGGACTGTAGTGGAGCAGGTCGAGTCTCCTGTCCTATCGGGTCGGGTGCTGGATGACGGCTTTGGCGAGTCGGTGCGGCAGGCGACTGATGCGGCGCTGCGTGAGTGTCCGCCGTCGCGTCGTGCGCGTGGCTTGGTGGCGGTGATACGTCGTCTTGCTGACGCGATCGATGCGATCGATGCGGAGGGCCTGAATCCGGCGGGGAAGCTGGACAATGTGACGATCCCGACATATCTGCGGTATGCGGAGGCGCTGGGTATGACGCTGTCGAAGGCGGCGTCGCCCCCCAAGCCCGAGGCCCACGTGGTGCCTGATGATTCGCCGGGTGCGAGGATCATCGCGATGCAGCAGCGGGCGTCTCGTCGTGGGGCGAGCTGACGATGGCTGCTCGGCTCGGTTCGACGGTGCCGAGGGTCTACACGCCCCCGTTGCGTCCGCTGGAGCCTCGGTCTGAGGAGACGGAGCGGTGGACGCTCGGCTACCAGGTCTGCGACTTCGCGGAGCACGTCCTGCGGATGCCGCTCCTGCCGTGGCAGCAGTGGTTCATGGTCCACGGCCTCGAGTTGCTGGACGATGGCTCGTTCCGGTTCAAAACTTTGGTGTTGCTGGTGGCTCGCCAGAACGGCAAGTCGACGATCTCGCTGGTGCTGGGCCTCTACGCGCTGTACGTGCTCCGGTGGGGTACGGTGCTCGGCGTCGCGCAGGGGTTGGACACGGCTGAGGAGATTCTCGACCTCGCGTCGGAGCTGGTGACTGCTACCGAGGAGGATGACGACGGCGAGGAGCAGCCGCTGCGGCCGTGGTTGGCTGATCAGGTTGCCAAGGTGGTGGCGATCAACGGCAAACGGGCGCTACTGCTGCGCGGGCGCCGTCGATGGAAGGTGAAGGCGGCGTCGAGGGCCGCGGCTCGTGGCTTCTCTGGCGATCTGATCCTGTTCGATGAGCTGCGTGAGCAGAGGAACTGGCTCGCGTGGGGCGCGGTCACAAAATCGACGATGGCGCGGCCTCATGCCCTGATCCTGGCGATGTCGAACGCGGGCGACGTGATGTCGGTGGTGCTGAAACAGTTGCGGCGGATCGCACACTTAGCGCTCGGTGACCCGGACGGCATCTGCGAGCTGACACCGCTCGAGAAGTACGCGCTGGCGGCTGATGATGCGGCCGCGGACGAGGCGTCTGCGGACACGGTTTTCCTGGCGGAGTGGTCGGCTGCCCCCGGTCGTGCGAAGGGTGACCGTGCTGGGTGGTGTGAGGCGAATCCGTCGCTGGGATACCTGATCGACGAGCGCACCGTCCTCGGCGCCTACCAGACCGATCCTGAGTGGGTGTTCCGCTGCCTAGACGTCGCCACCCCCACCCTCACGCGGCGCGGATGGGTTCCCATGGGCGACATCGCGGTTGGCGATCAAGTCAAGGGCGTCAATGGCGAGTGGGTGAACGTGGTCGGGAAGTCGCCGGTTCACACCGGACGAACCTGCTACCGGGTAACGCTCAATGATGGGCGATCTGTGGTCTGCGACGAGGGCCACCTATGGACCGTGTCTGACCGACGTAGGCCGGGGCGAGTCGAGACGCTCCGCACCTCTGAGCTGATTGACCGCGGGGTGACGTACTACAACCCGAGCATGGGCTACGACGTACGGAACTTCACGCTCCCCAAGGTGGAGCCGCTCGACGGTCCCGAGGTCGATCTCCCGGTCCATCCCTACCTGCTCGGCTTGTGGCTAGGAGACGGCAGCAAGCACGCCGCGATGGTATTTGTCGAGGCTAGGGACCGGGCGCACATCGAGCGCCGGATCGTCGAATGCGGCGGCACTGTGACCACTTCGGCCAAGGACTCGGAGAACTGCTACCGCATTGGATTCCAAGTCGGTGGGTATGGGCGCTTCACAGGCGCCCTCCGTGCGCTTGGTGTGCTCAAGAACAAGCACATCCCAGACATTTACCTGACCGCTTCCCGTGAGCAGCGCTTGCAGCTCCTCCAAGGGCTTATGGATTCCGACGGAACCATCCACAAGAAGACGGGAAGGTCCACCTTCACGAACACCGACATGCGACTCATCAGAGGCGCCCGCTCGCTGGTCAGATCACTGGGGTGGAAGACCTCTGAACTCGACGGTGGCGAATACGGCAAGAGGGGGCACAAGCTGCGTTTCGACGTGTCATTCACGACGCGACCTGACGATATGCTGCCCGCGACCCTCCCGAGGAAGCTGGCCAATCTTCGCGCGTCTCGCTCCCGTCGAGATGTTCGGCCAGCCACGATTGCGCGGATCGAGACCGTGCCGTCAGTGCCTGTCTGCTGCATCAAGGTAGACGCTCCCGACTCGCTATTCCTCGCCGGCGATCTGATCCCGACGCACAACACGGAGGTGCTGTGTCAGTGGCCGGACGGGGCGATCGAGTCGCCCTACCCGCCCGGCACGTGGGACGCGTGCGCGAATGAGCCGGTCGATGGCCCGTCGGGGCCGCGTCTGGCTGACGAGGACACGCTGGCTGGCCCGCTGGTGGCGGCGATCGACGTGACTGACGACAAGTCACGAGCCCATGTGGTGATCGCTGGGTACCGCGCCGACGGGCGTCCGCAGATCGAGCATCGCGCCTCGCGTGTCGGGACGCACTGGATCGAGGGGTACCTGTCGTCGCCGGAGGTGGAGCGCCGGTTGACGTGTGTGACTGGGCAGGAGCGTGGCGCTCCCGTGTCGGCTGTCCTGGCTGACCTG
>NZ_JBQKGH010000038.1:0-2344 GCF_052118905.1 Collinsella sp. LCP21S3_A3
GCGCTCGAGGAGGAGGCGGCCTCCATCAAGGGCAGCCGCTACGCGCTCGTGAAGAACCCCGAGGACCTCACCGACGGCCAGAGGGCGAGGCTCGAGGCGCTCAAGAAGAGGTGTTAGCGTCGGGTTTATTTAGCCACCATAGAGTCGAATTAATATCGCCATTAATGGCCGCGCTAATTTAGCCAATCGAGTCGCGTTTATTTAGCCAATACACCAGCGCTCAATTGATTGTTGTTTCCTAGTTGTGTTTACCTACTCAGCTTAATCGCCTGCGGGACAGACTCGACCGAGAACGTCTCGCACTCCGATCCCCTGAAGCTCGCGCCCTTCATCATGAACACGGATGCGCGGTCGAAGATCCTATCCAGCGTGCACATCAGCGTCTCGTCTCCCGTGAAGAATTCATCCCAGTTAACCGGCGGGGTGTTGCTGGTGAGGATAAGAATGTTCGGCCCTTCTTTCTCGTAACGTCGGTCTATGATGTCGAAGAACATGTCGGTGCACGCGCGGTTGAACGTGCAGCGGCCTATCTCGTCGATAACCAGGCAGGATGGCTTTACCAGAAAGTTGACCGCCTTGGCGGGGTTTCCGGATTCGATGGACCGCTCCAGCCTGTCCTTGAGCTCGGTGGCCTTCAGGTAGTAGGTTTTGTACCCGTTGAGGCAGCATTCCCTGGCGTACGCCTGCGCAAGGTGCGTCTTCCCGATTCCGCCGGGCCCTATGAACGCTATGTTCTTGCGCGCATGCAGGTTCGCGAGCGACGAAAGCTTCCTGATCGCCGCGGCGTCACGTCCCTGGATGCGCTTGAAGTCGAACCCTTCGAAGGTCTTGGGCGCCTTCTGCGGCAGCCTGCTCATCCTCAGCAGCGTGTCGATCGTCTTGTCGTGCTGCGTCTTCGCAAGGTAGGCGAAGACGGATTCCACTGCGCGCAGCTCGTCATCGCCGAAGTCGTTCCTCACCGCCAGCTCCGCAACCTCCTCGGGCGTCATGGCAACCTTGAAGCCCGATGCGGCCGCGCTGATGGAAGCATAGAGCCTGTCCGTCTCGGTATTTGTCATAGCAGGTCACCTCCGAAGTCGAACTTGGCCAGCATGCTCTTGCCCCTTGGCGGCTCGATCTGCGCTACCGCGGTCCCGGGAGGAACGCTGGGCAGTTCCACCGGCTGCGCTTCAAGGTACTGGTCCTCGCAGAAGGAGTCGCGCTTGCCCCATGTGACCGGATGCACCGCGAGCTCGCGGGACAGGTCATCGCTGTAGATACGGAGAAGGCCGCCTTCGCGGTTGACGCGACAGTCGCGATCCGCGTACCAGTACGGCACGCCGAACCTCCTGCCCTCGTAGCTGACGAACCCGTCGAAGCTGATTCTTCTCCTCGGGCAGAGATAGAGCGCAAGCTCGCCATCCAGCACGACGGATTTACACGCCGGCAGGCACGCGGCCCTGTGCGCATCCGCGGGAACGAGGTCGAGAGCGCGCCTGTATCGATTCGATTGGGATGCGCACCACTCCAGGGCCTCGATGTTCAGCTGCGTGATGTCCTGGAAGGCCCTTCCAGCGAGGAAGTTCCCCTTGACGAACTGCACCAGGCGCTCCACCTTGCCCTTGGTGAACGGGTGCCTTGGCTTGCACAGCCTGGTCTTGAAGCCGACGCACGCCATGAAGGCCGCATAGTCTAGCTGCCACATCGGCGAGCCGTGCGCATCACGACCGACGACCACGCTCTTCATGTTGTCGGTGAGGACGTACTCGGGGATGCCCATCACCATGAACGCGTGCACCATGCCGATAAACAGATTCTCCTGCCTGGCATTGGGGAAGAACTCGATGTAGCAGGCGCCGCAATGGTGGCATACCATAGCGAAGCAAGCGATCTTGTAGGCGCTGCCCTCCCAGTCGATGACGTTTGTGAAGCCCCAGTCCATCTGGTAGGCCTCGCCGGGTGCCGTCTGGAACCTGGTGCCGCGGCTGCCTTGCGGGGCGACGAGCCTCCGCTTCGCCGGAACGAGCGACATGTTGTCCTTGATGTACTGCTTGATTGCGGTGACTCCGCCAGAGTATCCCTGCTCCCTGAGCCTGTCGAGGCAGACCGATGAGTTGGTGACGCCCTTTCCCAGCAGCTCGTCGATGGTGCCCGTGTAGCCGGTGAGCACCGTTTTGGCAGAGCGTTGGCCAGTGCGTCCGTGCGGCGTGACCTTGAAGCCTTTTTCTTTCAGGGTTCTCGCCTTGGACCTCGAGGGTGACGCATAATTTCTTTCGCAAATTGACAACCGCATAGCGGAACACGGCCCATACCCCGTCATATGATTTCTAGCGACTAAACAACAAATCACCGACGAAGGGGGCAC
>NZ_JBQKGH010000039.1:0-2203 GCF_052118905.1 Collinsella sp. LCP21S3_A3
CTCGCAGTATCCGGTTCTCAAGGTGCACGCCCTCGCGGTCAATCCGGTCCGACCGGGCCGCGCGGCAAGGAGATATATTGCCAGACCGGAGGGGCCCGCGGGGCGGGAATCTGGTTGCACACAACTCCTACACAGTTTGGGATTCTCAGCTGTATTTAGCAGTAATAGAGAGGGGACCTCGTTTCCGAGATCCCCTTTTTCGTCTATCTATAGAAATAGGCTTTCAAAGCCTTAGGCCAACAGCTTGCGACCTGACTCCTCAATCGCGTCAAGTGCTGCATCAGCCTCGGCGGCATCCGCGCCCTTAGCGAAGATGTACAGCTTGATCTTGGGCTCGGTGCCGGAAGGACGGACAATGCCCTTGTTGCCGCCCTCAAGATCGAACTCAATGACATTAGCCTTCGGCAGGCCGTTCACGCAGGTGTTGTAATCCACAACGGCCTCGATCTTGGAGCCTGCGAGCTCCGCGGGCGGGTTCTCGCGCAGACCAGCCATGATGCCGGCCATCTTTGCCGCACCCTCAGCGCCCGGATAGCTCAGCGAAATCGTCTTGTTGTGATAGTAGCCATACTTCTCGTACAGCTCGTGCATCGCATCGGCAAGGTTCTTGCCCTGGAGCTTGTAATACTGCGCCATCTGGCAAATGAGCAGCGAAGTGCTCACGGCGTCCTTGTCGCGCACGTGGTCGCCGGCCAGATAACCGTAGCTCTCCTCGAAACCGAAGATAAAGCGATCGACTTCACCAGCATCGGAAAGCGAGGTAATGATGTCACCGATGTACTTGAAGCCCGTCAGGCAGCGACGGAGCTCAAAGCCATACTCCTCGGCCAGAGCATCGACCATGGCGGAAGAAACAATGGTAGTAACCGCGACCTTCTTGGTGAGATCCTCGCCGCGGGCGGCACGGGTCTTGCAGATATAGTCGAGCAGCAGAACGCCCATCTCATTGCCGGTCAGCAGCAGATAGTCATCACCATTCTTAACAGCAACGCCAACACGGTCGGCGTCAGGATCGGTTGCAAGCAGCAGATCGGGGTGAACCTGCTCGCACAGGTCGATTCCCTTCTGCATGGCCTGACGGATCTCGGGGTTAGGATACGGACAGGTCGGGAAATCGCCGTTCGGGTCCTTCTGCTCGGGAACAACCGTGACATCGGTGATGCCGGCGCGCTCAAGCACCGTCGTGACGGGAATGAGGCCAGTGCCGTTGAGCGGAGTGTAGACGAGCTTAAGCGGAGCGCCAGCGATCTCCTCGGCAGAAAGGTTGGTCACGCCGCGCGCGAGAACGGCGTCGTAATAACGCTCGAGGCACGAGTCATCGATCCATTTGACCAGACCCTGCTCAAGAGCCTCATCGAAGTCCATGGACTTCACGCCAGTGAACGTATCGGTCTCGGCAATAGCCTTAGAAATTGCATCGGCAGCCTCGCTAGTGATCTGGCAGCCGTCGGGGCCATAGGCCTTATAGCCGTTATAAGGCGCCGGATTATGACTAGCGGTCATGCAAATGCCACCGGAGCACTCAAGATCGCGGACAGCCCAAGATAGCGTAGGCACCGGGGAAATCTTAGGATACACAAGGGCGGTGACACCATTTGCCGCAAGAATAGCAGCAGTCGTCTTGACGAACAGTTCACCCTTATTGCGGCTATCGCGAGCGATGGCAACTGTCGGATGCTCAAAAGTCGCATTGAGATAGTCGGCGAAGCCCTGCGTTGCACGGCCGACCGTATAGATATTCATACGGTTGGTGCCAGCACCGATCGTGCCACGCAGGCCGGCGGTGCCGAAGGCAAGATCCTGGAAGAAGGCATCGGTGATGGCATCCTCGTCACCCTGCTCCTTCATCGTGTTGAGCTCGGTCAGCAGCTCATCATCCTTGACATTGGCAATCCAAGTATCAAGCAGCTCGTGAACATCTGCCATGTGCGTCCTTCCTTCATAATCAATAAAACGGCCCGCCTAAAACAGGTCAAGCGCAGTATCACGCTTAGGTAGATAGTAATCCATTGAGTGTGTGAGACTGTCAAGAGAACGGTGAACGTCTGAATAAGACGGCAGATGATATCGTTGTAAAAAATGTCATTTAGTTAAATTGCCTGAGAAACGAAAAAGGGGGAGGCCGCGAGGCCTCCCCCTTCTCAGTCCAAGCGCACGGCTCGGTGCCGTCCACCGGTCAGCGGCGCCCTGGCCTCCCACGGGC
>NZ_JBQKGH010000040.1:0-2081 GCF_052118905.1 Collinsella sp. LCP21S3_A3
TGTTAATGCCAATATAAAAAGGGCCAGTTACACCAACGTAAAAATCCAATAGCACCAAGATAGATGTGCCAACAGCGCCAACGCATTTTGCCCAACCGCGCCAACGAAGGTACCCTCCCCTCGAGTAACCTTTCGAGAGGAGGACGATATGGAAAGGAACGTTATGGGCGAGTTGAGCATGTACAGGCAATCCGGCACCAAGCCCAACTTCAGCGAGATCGGCCGCAGGCACGGGATGAGCCGCAAGACCGTGGCCAAATACTGGCGAGCGGGCGGCGACCTCGACGACGGCAGGGCGTCGAGGGGCAGCGGCTTCGACCCGTTCCGGGAGGTGATAGAGGCAAAAGCCGAGCTTCCCGGCATCACGAAGAAGGCCGTCCACGAGTTCCTGCTGCACAGGCACCCGGACGCCCGCCTGCCGGGGTACAACGCCTTCACCGAGTACTGCAGGAAGAACGGCATCGCGTTCGGCGCGCTGCGCGCACCGGACGCGCACCCCCGCTTCGAGACCCCTCCGGGCCGCCAGATGCAGTTCGACTGGAAGGAGGGCATCACCATGGTGGACGCCAACGGCGAGGTCTTCGAGTTCAACGTGTTCTCCGCGACCCTGGGGTACTCGAGGCTCCACAAGTTCACCTACTCGGCCACCCGGACCACGGACGACCTGCTGGCCTGCCTGTTGGGCGCGTTCAAGTTCATGGGCGGCGTGCCGCAGGAGTGCCTCACCGACAACATGTCGTCGCTGGTCAACATGTCCACGGGCCGGCGCGTCAGGAACGAGAGGGCGTGGCGGTTCGCCAAGGAGGCCGGCTTCGACCTGCAGCTGTGCCGGGCGGGCGCCCCCCAGACCAAGGGGAAGGACGAGTCCGCCAACCGCTTCCTGAACAGGCTCTCGGCCTACGATCGCGACTTCGTGGGCCTGGACGGGCTGCTGGCGGCCATCGCGCGCATCGAGGCCAGGAGCAACTCGGAGCCCAACGACACGACGGGGCTGCCGCCCTCGGCGCTATTCATGCGGGAGAAGGAGTTCCTGCAGCCGATAGGCAACGCGACCCTGCTGGAATCGATGGTCGGCGACGTCTCTGATCAGGTGGTGCCGCCGACGATGCTCGTCAGGGCCGCCGGCAGGCAGTGGTCGGTGCCCCGCAGGTGCATCGGGAGGAAGGCCAGGGTGGTGACGATGCCGGGCGGGCAGATCCGCATCACCGTGGCGGGCGAGCTGGTCGCGGTCCACGACGCGGCGCAGGGCGCCAGCAAGATCAATTATACAGAAGAGCACTACGTGGAGGCCATGGCGGATAAGGCCTGGGCGGCCGACGAGGACATACGCGAGCAGGCGCGGGCGAACCTGGAGCTGCTCGGGCGGATGGGAGGAAAGTGATGGCGGATCCCGCGATCGAGGCCAGCCCCTACGTGAGGGCACAGAACAACCTGGGGACGCTGGGGCTGCACGAGATGTCGGCGCTTTTGCCCGACTACATGCGGATGGTGTCGGAGGGCGATGCGGACTTCTGCTCCGCGGTGGCGCAGATGACGCAGGTCGAGGTGGAGGCCAGGACGCAGAGGATCACGAGGCTGCGGATACGCTCGTCGGGGTTCCCGTGCGTGAAGACGCTGGCGGACTTCGACTGGTCCTTCCAGCCCTCCGTGCCCAGGCCCCTGGTTGAGGAGCTGGCGACGCTGAGGTTCGTGGACAGGGCCGAGAACGTGCTGCTGGTGGGCAGCCCCGGCGTGGGCAAGACCCACCTCGCCACCGCGATCGGCATAGAGGCCGTGAAGGCCGGCAAGGAGGTGAGGTTCATAGACTGCGCCAGGCTCGTGGACGACCTGAAGGACGCCCAGTCCAGGGGGATACTCAAGAAGAGGCTGAAGTACTACGCCCACTCGAAGCTGCTCATCATCGACGAGCTGGGCTACCTGGACATCGACGAGGGCGGCGCCGACCTGCTGTTCCAGCTGGTGAGCACCCGCTACGAGCAGCGGTCCACGATCATCACCACCAACGTTGGCATAACGGGATGGGCGAAGGTGTTCGGCGACGAGGTGGCCGCCAGCGCCATCGCCGACAGGATCTGCCACCA
>NZ_JBQKGH010000041.1:0-1590 GCF_052118905.1 Collinsella sp. LCP21S3_A3
CCCCAGGCGCACCAGCGCTAGGAACGCCTGGGGCGTTTCGCCCCTCCCCCTGGGGGTCTTATGCGTCTGATGTGATATCGCCTCGGATGAGCTCGGGTTTCATCGGCTGGTTGGCGAGCGAAGAGTTGATGCTGCGGCACAGCACGGTCAGGGGTCCGTAGGGGTCGAGTTGTGCGCCGGCGATGTGCGCGGCGGTGAGGTCGTCGCTTGGGTGCGGGGCGTGGTCGCCGTATCCGGGGCACCAGTTCCCGTGTTCGGCTCGCCATGCTGCGACGGTGCGCGCTCGGCGTTCCCGCTCGGGGTTGGTGCGGGTGAGGTAGGTGGGCGATTCGCGGCGATGGTTGGCGCAGTGGGTTGCGGGTTTACGTGCCAGTAGTGGGCACCCAGGTTCACTGCATGGGCGTTTCATCGGTCACACTCGGGGCACCATGGGGTGCCGTGTCGTCCGGGTCGTAGGGGGTGTCCGCACTGGTCGCACCAGCCACAGTCAGAGGTCCCCATCTGTCGCCCCCCTACATGCATAATGCCCACCGGCGCGAGGGCGCACTGATGGGCAACTAGGCGCAGCATATCACGACGATCTGAGTTGTGCTTCTGCTGCGACACGCCGGATGGTCCCGAGGTCATACAGCGTGCGTCGCTGGTCGTCGGGGTCTGCGACGCCCCGATCGAGGAGTGATCTGGCCGCCCATGCTTGGAGTGTGCGGAGTGGTATGCCCGTGAGGCGGGCAGCGTCGGGGAGGCTGACGGCGGTGATGGAGATGATGCGGGCGCAGTCGGTGCAGGTCCACACGTCGCCTGATGGCGTGAGGGTGCCGATGTGGCAGCGGTTGCATCGGGCGTGTCGGGGTGGGTCGTCGTCGCGGACGCCGCGGGTGGCTGCCCGGGTGTTGCGCCAGCAGCGCTCGATGCCCCACACCAGCTCGTCCCACTGGGGCAGGGTCTGGGCGAAGTCGAGCCAGGTGGCGAGCCATGAGCAGCATCCGGCCACGGTGTCGGGCAGGTCGTCGGGGGCAAGTCCTGCGTCGAGGGCGTCGGCCTCGATGTCTCGGCACCAGGTCCACAGGTAGGGCAGGAGGCCTGCTCGGTCGGGGTCCATCCATTCGGCGCGTCCGGCTGCCACGTCCTGCGCGAGCGTGTTGTTGAGGAGCTGGATGACATCGAGTCGGACTGGTGGGCGACTGCCGGGTGCAGTGCGTCGCTGGGTGTCGTCGGGCGATCTGGTGATGAGCGCGGTTGGGAGGAGGGTGGCAAGGTCTGCCAGCTCGGCGAGCCAGCGGCGGACGTGCTGGGCGGTGGGGGTCACTGGTCCTCCTGGGGTGTCGGGTCGTGGTCGTGTCCGGCTGCCGGTGAGTCCTCCCTCGGTAGCCGGGCTAGGCGCGTGCGGAGCTGGTCACGGTCCCGGTACAGGCGCACCATCCGCTCAATGTTGGAGTCGTAGGCGGCCATGTCGGTGGTCGGTGGGGCCTCGCGTGGTTCGCGGTAGGCGTCGAGATTGTGTCCCTGGGCCGCCGCGGCCGGGGGCGGCACGACGCCGTTGCCTGCCAGCCGCAGCGCCTCGTTGCGGGTGACTCCGGGCACGTCGGTGAC
>NZ_JBQKGH010000042.1:0-1423 GCF_052118905.1 Collinsella sp. LCP21S3_A3
GGCTCTGTTAGACCAGGATTGACATACATGTGTCCCCACGGTGCCATATCGTTGACCCCGTAGACCGCGATGATGGGGGCAGCATGAACGCCGAAGACCTGGTCCTCAACTTCAAGAAGGGCATGGCGAACCTCAGCAAGACCGAGCGCCGCCGCGCTATCGAGTCCGTCAGGGACGTGATCCGCGCGGCGGCGTTCGACGACGCGGCCGGCTCCGCCTACGAAATCGAACGCTGCCCGCGCTGCGGGTCCGCCGCGGTCGTGAAGAAGGGCAAATCGAAGAACGGCGAGCAGCGCTACCTCTGCCGGGGCTGCGGCAGGACCTTCGGCATGGGCAGCGAGCGCATCCTGGGGACGAGCAAGCTCCCGAAGGAGACCTGGATGGCCTACGCCGAGTGCTTCGTGCTCATGCTGCCCCTGCGCGAATGCGCGAGGCGCTGCCGCGTCTGCCTCAAGACCGCCTACACCATGCGCCACAGGCTGATCGAGTGCCTCTCGGCCTACTCCCCCTCGTTCAGGGTCGAGCGGGGCTGCGGCTGCGAGCTCGACGAGACCTATTTCCCCGAGTCGTTCAAGGGCAACCACGCGAAGGGGTCGTTCACGATGCCGCGCCCCTCCCGGCATCGCGGCAAGCAGGTGCACAGACGCGGGCTGTCGCGCGAGCGGATCTGCGTCATGACCGGCGTGAACGACTCGAACGAGACGTTCCTCGAGGTCACGGGGCGGGGCGCCCTTTCGAGGGAGCGCGCCATGGACGCGCTGAGGGGCCGCATCGCGGCCGGCTCGGTCGTCGCGACCGACAGGGCGGCCGCCTACGTCGGCGTCCTCGCCGAGCTCGAGGTCGCCGCGCACGCGGCCTACGACCCCAAGGACCGCTCCGGGGGGACCATCAACCGGGTCAACACCGTCCACTCGCTCCTCGGCGCCTTCATGGAGCCGTTCAAGGGCGTGTCGACGAAGCACCTCGACGCCTACCTCGCCTGGTTCAGGTGGTGCCGGACCTTCATGGCGACCGATTCCGGCGCCGCCGGGCGCACGGTCGCGCGGCAGCTCGCGCACGGCGTCTGCAGGAGCCGCGTCCGCGACATGTTCAACGTGGAGCCGCCCTACATGGACTACTGGGCCGCGCCCGCCGCATAGAGGCGGTAGAATGGTCGCACCGCGATACACGAGGAGGGGTGAGGCCATGCCGTCGAACATACCGGCCACGACGATCCGCATCGACCCGGAGGTCAAGAGGGAGGCCACGGCCATCCTGGACGAGCTCGGCCTGTCCATGTCCACCGCCGTCAACGCGTTCCTCAGGGCGCTCGTCCGAGAGGGCGGGATGCCGTTCGAGATGAGGGTCAAGACGCCGGCGCCCGACGAGGAGACGGCGAGTTAGCCGGCAGGTCGGCATGTCAATCCTGGTCTAACAGAGCCTT
>NZ_JBQKGH010000043.1:0-1362 GCF_052118905.1 Collinsella sp. LCP21S3_A3
GGTGACGCATAATTTCTTTCGCAAATTGACAACCGCATAGCGGAACACGGCCCATACCCCGTCATATGATTTCTAGCGACTAAACAACAAATCACCGACGAAGGGGGCACGGGCCGTGTCTGCGAACATCGTATCAGTCGACGAGGAGTCGCTGCGCAACGACATAAAGAATCTGGTGAGGAAGACCGTCGAGGAGACGCTCAACGCACTGCTCGACGAGGAGGCGTCCGAGCTCGTCGGGGCCGGGCGCTACGAGAGGACGGCGGGCCGGGAGGCCTACCGCAGCGGCCACTACACGAGGAGGCTCGTCACGGGCGCCGGGGAAGTCGAGCTCAGCGTGCCGAAGCTCCGCGGGGCGACCTTCCAGACGGCCGTCATCGAGCGCTACCGCAGGCGCGAGACCTCGGTCGAGGAGGCCATCGTCGAGATGTACCTGGCGGGCGTCTCAACCAGGAGGATCGAGGACGTCTCCGAGCTCCTGTGGGGAGCGCCGGTGTCCTCCGGCACCGTCTCCAACCTCAACGAGAGGGCCTTCGCGTCCATCGAGGCCTGGCGGCAGAGGCCGCTCGATGGCGGCTACCCCTACGTCTTCGTCGACGGCATCTACCTCAAGCGCAGCTGGGGAGGGTCCTACGAGAACGTGGCCGTGCTGGTCGCCATCGGCGTCAACTCCGCCGGCGACCGGGAGGTCATCGGCTGTTCCGAGGGGTACACCGAGTCCGCGGAGTCCTGGCGCGAGTTCTTCTCCTGGCTCAAGGGGCGCGGGCTCTCCGGCGTACGGCTCGTCACCGGCGACAAGTGCGCGGGGATGCTCGGTGCGCTCGAGGAGGTGTTCCCCGGGGCCCGCTACCAGCGCTGCACGGTGCATTTCTACCGCAACGTGCTGGGAAGGGTTCCCGTGACCAGGCGGAAGGCCGCGGCGCGCATGCTGAAGGCGATCCACGCGCAGGAATCGCGCGAGGCATGCGCCAGAAAGGCCGAGGAGGTGGCGGAGGAGCTGGAATCGATGAGGCTCGGGGCGGCCGCGAGGACGGTGCGCGACGGGTTCGCCGAGACGCTTGCCTACACGGAATTCCCACCGGAGCACTGGCGCCGGATCAGGACGAACAACGGGATCGAGCGCATCAACCGCGAGATCAGGAGGAGGACGAGGGTCGTCGGGACCTTCCCGGACGGCAATTCGGCTCTGATGTTGGTGACGGCGAGGCTGAAGTACATAGTGGAGCACGAGTGGGGCAAGAGGAGGTATCTGGACATGTCGAAGCTGGAGGAGATGGACGAGCTGAGGGGAAAGGCGGAGGGCTAGAAGAGGACGGGGCGGGAGACGACTAAATCAATTTGCGAAAGAATCTTGACGGTACC
>NZ_JBQKGH010000044.1:0-1289 GCF_052118905.1 Collinsella sp. LCP21S3_A3
GATGTCGAGCACGATGCGGCGGGTCATGACGCACCGCCGAGCGCGGCGAAGTCGATCCCGGCGGCACGCATCGGCTCGGTGAGCGTCGCGAAGTGGGGGGTGGAGATCATGTCGCGGACGACGACGGCCCATGCGGCGTCCCCTGCGGCGTCCCATGCGGCGTACCATGCGGCGTCCCATGCGGCGTACCGTGCGGCGATCTGCACCTGGTCATCGGTCAGGGTGGGCAGCAGCGCCAGATAGGCGACCACCTCACGGCCACACGGCCCGAGCGCCTGCCACGCGGGCAGCTCCCGCACCACACGCCACCCAGCGCACCCGACCTTGCGCATCGCCCCGGGCACCACATCGGCCAGCGGCTCCACCTCCAGCAGACGGCTCGGCCACCCCATGCCGGAACAGTCGGCAGGCTCGGTCGATGCGGCCAAATGCCCTGCCGGGTCATACCTGGGCTCACCTGAGGGCGACGGATGCCACACCTCCACACCCTCGACCGGCCCACGCTCAGCCACCCACCGGAAGCCGAGGTCGTACCACGACGTGCCGTCGGGGCGGATAGCCTTGTAGTACGTCATCACACCCACCTCCTCGCAGCGGCGTGCCAGTTGGTCGGCAAGTCGTGGTCGTAGATGCTGTAGTCATCCCAGTTGATCTCGCTCACGATGCCGTCACCTCGATTTGGGTGCTCTTCCCGGGGCGTCGGATCGCCATCTGGATGACGCTCCGTCCAACATCGCGGGCGAACTCGTCACTGGGTCTGATGCACGAGAATCCGTTGAGCCATAGGCGCTCGGGTGAATCGTCGTCCTGGTAAAGGTAGGCGTCGCCGTAGGGCCAAGTGTTCGCCTCGGCTATCGCGGTGACGGCCGCCTCGATGCGCTTGCGGGCCTCCCGCATGTCGGTGATGGCCTGATCGAGTTCGACTAGGTGGGCTAGTAGGTCGCTCACGATTCGTCACCCGCCTCGATCCGCTTGGCGCGGTCGTGGTAGTCGGCGGGGGTGGTGGTAGAGTCTGTCATGTTGAGCTTCCTTTCGGGATTGCGTGGCCCTCGTCGTGACAGCGGCGGGGGCCGATTATTTGTGGTCAGCGGGTGGCTGACCTGCTGATGAGGCGCTCTACCTGATCGGCGGAGAAGACGACGCGCCCCTGTGGTTTGCCGGTTGGCTTGTGGCGGCGCAGCTTCCCGTCGGCGGCGAGCCGGTCGACGGTGGTGAGGCTGACGCGCAGCAGGTCGGCCACCTCGGCGCGGGTCATCCAGTCGCCGCTCACGACATCACCTCGGCAGAGA
>NZ_JBQKGH010000045.1:0-993 GCF_052118905.1 Collinsella sp. LCP21S3_A3
GCTCAGGCTCGAGAACGCGGTGCTGAGGGCGGTGCAGGACGTTTTAAAAGCCGGGAGCCTCGACGGGATGTCGAACAGGGAGAAGACCCTGGTGATAGACCGCCTGAGGCCGTGCGGGAAGTGGTCCTTGAGAGAACTCACGAGTTCCTTGGGGATATCAAAGAGCTCCTATGAGTACCAGCGCCGCGCGATCGCGAGGCCCGACCGGCGCGCGCCCCTGCGCGCGCTCGTGCGCAGGATCTTCACCGAGGACGGCGAGGGGGCGCGGGGGTACCGCTTCGTGACGGCGCGCCTGCGCGAGCTCGACGAGCCCGTGCGCGCCTCGGAGAAGGTCGTCCTCCGCATCATGCGCGAGGAGGGCCTGGTCCCCAGGTGGATGAGGAGGAAGAGGAGGCCCTACAGCTCCTATGCGGGCGAGCCGACGCCGGCCCCGCCGAACCTCGTGCGCCGCGACTTCCGCTCGGCCCTGCCGAACTTCCTGTGGCTCACCGACATCACCGAGTTCAGGCTGCCCTCCGGCAGGAAGGTCTACCTGTCGGCCATCAGGGACTGCTTCGACTCCTCGGTCGTGGCGTGGAGGGCCGGCGAGAGACCGGACGCCGCGCTCGCCAACTCGACGCTCGAGGACGCCTGCGCGCTGCTCGCGCCCGGCGAGCGCCCCGTCATCCACTCCGACCGCGGCGGCCACTACCGCTGGCCCGGCTGGATCTCGATCTGCGAGGGGCACGGCCTCGCCAGGAGCATGTCCGCCAAGGGCTGCAGCCCGGACAACGCGGCGATGGAGGGCTTCTTCGGCCTGCTCAAGAGGGAGTTCTGGCACGGCAGGGACTGGTCGGGCTGGACCCCTGCCCGCTTCATCGAGGAGCTCGGGGGCTGGATCGGCCGATACAATACGGAGAGGCGCAGCGATGCGCTCGGCGGCCGCACGCCGGCCGAGTTCCGCGCCGCGCTGGGAAGGGCCGCGTAACGGTCCAAGAAATCGTCCGCAGTCCC
>NZ_JBQKGH010000046.1:0-990 GCF_052118905.1 Collinsella sp. LCP21S3_A3
GGGCGTGGCGGTTCGCGCGGGAGGCCGGCTTCGAGCTCAGGCTCTGCGCGCCGCGCTCGCCGCAGACCAAGGGCAAGGACGAGTCGGCCAACCGCTTCCTGAACCGCCTGCTCGCCTACGGCGGCGAGTTCACCGGGTGGAGCGGCCTCGCCGAGGCGGTGGCCCGGGTCGAGGCCCAGGCCAACTCGGAGCCGAACCGCACCACCGGCCTGCCGCCCGACGCGCTGTTCATGCGGGAGAAGGAGTGCCTGCGGCCCATCGGGAACCTCCGGCTCCTCGAGTCGATGGTGGGCGACGTGAGCGTCCAGACCGTCCCGCCGACCATGCTCGTCAGGGCCGCCGGCAGGGAGTGGTCCGTGCCCAGGCGCTGCATCGGCCGGCGCGTGAGCGTCGTGGCGATGCCCGGCGGCCAGGTCGTGGTGAGGATGGCCGGCGAGGAGGTCGCCGTCCACGACGCCGCGCCCGGGCCGTCGAGGCCCATCAACTACGACCCCGACCACTACGGGCAGGCCCTCGAGGGGAAGCGGGGCCTGGCCGACGCGGACATCGCCGAGGCCGCGCGCGCCAACCTCGCGCTGCTCGACTCGCTCGGAGGGGCGTGATGGGCGCCGTCGCGGAGGGCAGCCCCTCGATCAGGGCGCAGGCGAACCTCTCCGCGCTCGGGCTGCACGAGATGGCGGCGTCCCTGCCCGACTACGTGAGGATGGTCGCCGCGGGCGAGCGGGGCTTCGCCTCCGCCCTCGAGGAGACGACGCGCGTCGAGGTCGCCGCCCGGGAGGTCAGGATCACCAGCCAGCGCATACGGTCGTCGGGGTTCCCCTACGTCAAGGGGCTGGCGGACTTCGACTGGGACTTCCAGCCGTCGGTCCCGCGCGCCGAGATCGAGGAGCTCGCGACCCTGAGGTTCGTCGAGCGGGCCGAGAACGTCCTGTTCGTGGGGAGCCCCGGCGTGGGCAAGACGCACCTCGCCGTCGCGCTGGGCATCGAGGC
>NZ_JBQKGH010000047.1:0-825 GCF_052118905.1 Collinsella sp. LCP21S3_A3
CGCACCTGCAAAGGAGCTTCAGGACAAACTCGCGGCGCTCGAACAGCTGCTTTTGGCATACGGACGCGTCGCCATCGGCTTTTCCGGTGGCGTCGACAGCAGCTTTTTGGCCGCGGTCTGCGCCCGCATCATGCCTGCCAGCACGCTTCTCGTTCACCTCACCACGCCGCTCATCGGCACGCCCGAACAGACCTCGTTTGAGCGATCCGTTGACAGGCAAACCAATGAGGGACCGCATTTTAAGCTCCCCGTGCTCAATCTTTCGGTCGATCAGCTGCAGCTCCCCCAAGTAGCCTGCAACGACGCCAACCGTTGCTACCACTGCAAGCACGCCGGCTTTACCGCCATCGTCAACCACGCTAAGTCGCTCGGCTTTCCCACCGTCATCGATGGCAGCAATGCAAGCGATCGCGGTGACTACCGTCCCGGCATGCGCGCTGCCAAAGAGCTCGGCGTACGCTCCCCTCTTATGGAGGTCGGCTTTACCAAGGACGAAGAGCGCGAGCTGCTGCGCGCATGGGGCTATCCCGTTTGGAGCCTGCCGGCGGGAGCCTGTCTTGCCACGCGCGTCCCCACAGGCGAGGAGCTTACGCACGAGAAGGTCGATTTAATCCGCGCCTGCGAGGACTACCTGCACGATCTTGGTCTGTCGCAGGTTCGCGCGCGCTTGGTCGGCGGCTGCATGCGTATCGAAGCCGCTCACGCAGATGTCGCCAAGATTGCCGCTCTCGGCGGTGCTACCGTCAATGCCGAGGGCAAGACCCCGCTGCCCGCCGCCATCGAGTCCGCGCTGCGCGAGCTGGGCTGCGCCCACATCTCCCCCGA
>NZ_JBQKGH010000048.1:0-761 GCF_052118905.1 Collinsella sp. LCP21S3_A3
GCGGGGCCAGCCCGTGGGAGGCCAGGGCGCCGCTGACCGGTGGACGGCACCGAGCCGTGCGCTTGGACTGAGAAGGGGGAGGCCTCGCGGCCTCCCCCTTTTTTGCGTTTGTATTGATCCGTGGCTCTAGATAGTTGATTTCTTTATTCTGAAGTCGCAATAGCATATGAAGTGGGTTGATTCTTTTCGAGGCCTGTTTTTGGGACTCGTTCTTTACAGTCCGCACTTAGGTACGCTCCTTTGGCTGGTTGCGTATTTCCTAGATGGATCTGCCAATTTAGATTACAAATCAATCTTTTCTCGCGTTTCACGTCTTTCGGCTAGGATTGCACACTAATGGGGCTCCAGCGCTGTCTGGCGGGGTCCTTTGTCGCGTAAAGGCTTTATAGGGGGAACCGTCGCAATCTATCTCCTAGGTGCTATTTAATTCTGGTTTGGGTATATAACCGATACGTATACATCGGACAGCATGAACACCGAGGTCATACGGTCTGTCTGAGATATATGATCGTCGATTAGACCCTGTCGGATTCCAGGGCCCTCTGGTTTATTTGTGAACAAAATATGGAGTGCGTGATTCCCGCCCCCGGGGCCCCTCCGGTCTGGCAATATATCTCCTTGCCGCGCGGCCCGGTCGGACCGGATGAGACGCGCAGGCGTGCACCTTGAGAACCGGATACTGCGAGGATGGACACACCAGATGTGTCGCATCCGGGCAGACATCGAACCATTTGAAATGGTCTGACTTGGATTCGTTTTTC
>NZ_JBQKGH010000049.1:0-752 GCF_052118905.1 Collinsella sp. LCP21S3_A3
GACGATGGCGGGGTTCGGACGCTCGCCGCCCTGAGGAACGAGGTCGAGGCCGCGGCGGAGGCCCGGGCGGACCTGCTCTCCGAGTACAGGGCCGCCGTGGATGCCAGCCCGATCGCCGCGGAGGTGGCCGCCCTCCAGTCGATCAAGGGCTGCGCCTTCGCGCTGGCCGCGGCCTTCTCGGCCGAGGTCGGCGACTTCACGAGGTTCCGTTCCGGAAGGCAGGTCACGGCCTATTTCGGCCTCGCGCCGAGTCAGAGGTCGAGTGGCGACTCCGTGCGGCTCGGAGGCATCAGCGGTGCGGGCAACGCGCTCGTGAGGAAGCTGGCCGTTGAGGGTTCATGGTGCTACGCCGCGGCACGGCACCAGCCGAAGCTCATGCCGAGGGACACGGGCGTGCCCCTCGAGATAAGGATGCACGGGAGGAAGGGGTCCGAGCGGCTCCTGCGGCGGCGCGAGGAGATGCTCGCCCGCGGCATGCCCGCGGCGAAGGCCAACGCGGCCACCGCGGCCGAGCTCGTGAGGTGGCTCTGGGCCCTCGGCATGATGTGCCGGGAGGGCGCGGAATAGACATAGCCCCCGTCCCGGCGAGCCGGGCGGCCTTCGGGGATACCCCCTATTTCGCTGTGCGCGCGGAGCCCTCCGCATGCGCCTCGACAGACTTGGGGAACCCCGCCGAAGGAATGGAGTGCGGGCCGACAGAACGGTATCCGCGGATATGAGACTGAGCCGAAGGCGTCGATGACATGCCGGGG
>NZ_JBQKGH010000050.1:0-699 GCF_052118905.1 Collinsella sp. LCP21S3_A3
AGTTCCGTTAGCGCAGTTGGTGAAAGTGCGTTAGCGGGGTCGGCGAAAGCGCGTTAGCGCATTCGGCGAGATGCGTTTGCGAAAGTGGTCAATTTTAGATTAGCGCTAACACGGGCGAGCGCCCGGACGCCGACCTCGCGAACTCGACGCTGTCGGACGCGTGCTCCCGGCTGGCGCCCGGCGAGCGCCCCGTGATCCACTCCGACCGCGGCGTGCACTACCGCTGGCCGGGCTGGATATCGATATGCGAGCGGAACGGCCTGGTCAGGAGCATGTCGGCCAAGGGCTGCAGCCCCGACAACGCCGCGATGGAGGGCTTCTTCGGCCTGCTCAAGAAGGAGTTCTTCCACGGGAGGGACTGGTCCGGCTGGTCGCCCGGGGAGTTCATCGAGGCCCTCGGCGCGTGGATAGGGCGCTTCAACTCCGAGCGGGCAAGCGACGCGCTCGGTGGCGCGACACCGGACGACTACCGGTCGTCGCTGGGGATGGCCGCGATTTAGCGGTCCAGGAAATCGTCCGCAGTCCCCGTCCATTCTGGGATGTGACTTCCCGATGGGGGCCGATGCGGAAACTGCGTCCCGTTTCGGGTCGGGACTGCGGACGATTTCTTGGACCGTTACGCGGCCCTTCCCAGCGCGGCGCGGAACTCGGCCGGCGTGCGGCCGCCGAGCGCATCGCTGCGCCTCTCCGTATTGTATC
>NZ_JBQKGH010000051.1:0-686 GCF_052118905.1 Collinsella sp. LCP21S3_A3
TCAGCTGGGAGAGCGCTTGACTGGCAGTCAAGAGGTCAGGGGTTCGATCCCCCTCGTCTCCACCCGAGCATTGAATGAGGCTCCAACGCAAGTTGGGGCCTTTTTTCATATCAATCGTCTTGCAGTTTGTCTTTACTTAGTGGCTGTTGAAGTAAATCCATCCTAAATTGCAAATATGAATGAAATTAACGTCCTACGCCATTGCAGGCCAAAATAAGGCGTCAACGCAATGTAAAGAGGCCAGGCGTGTTGCCCGGCCTCGAAATACTCTGGTGGGCCCTCCGGGATTCGAACCCAGAACCCAGGGATTATGAGTCCCCTGCGCTAACCGTTGCGCCAAGAGCCCTTATGTACTGTGATAATAATTTCAACAATGGAAATTCATTTCCCATTGGGTTAAATCACGATTTGAAATACTACCATGCACAAGCATGTCGCACAACGCACGATCAAGCCATGTTTTTAACACCCGGTATTCCCTGACAATCAAGATGCATCACAAGAAATATCACTGGATGGGAATTGTTCAAGCCATTATCCCGAGACTGCAAATAGAGTTAACCATCGGCGAACTGGTGCCATTTCAAAACCATGCCGGATTACGGGGCTGGACCCGGACCGGCCGTCCATACCCTGCATTTCACGAAATTCGCAAGTCGTCTACCTGCGGTTTTGATTTTACCGAT
>NZ_JBQKGH010000052.1:0-626 GCF_052118905.1 Collinsella sp. LCP21S3_A3
ACAGGTCCACCGGGCCGCCGTTGCGCGCCGCCATCTGCTCGGGCGACAGCCCCCGGCGCAGGCAGTCCCTTATCGCCTCCAGCCTGGCCGCCGCGGCGGGCTCGTCGGCGTCTATCCCGCGCCTGGACGAGACGAGGACCGAGTCGGCGCACAGCTGCGCGGCCCGGGCCTCGTAGAAGACGTGGGGGCGGCGCTTGCAGCCGATCGCGCGGTACCGGCCGCAGCCGTTGCAGCATCGCGGCCACGCCGCCAGGCGCGGGCAGGCCGCCGACAGGTCGGCGGAGGCGTCCACGCGCTCGCCGCGCCTGGCCTTCGGCGCCGTCACGAACCTGTGCGACGCCACCTCGGCGCTCACCGTCGAGGGCGACCTGCCCAGCTCCCTCGCGATCTCCCTGCACGACGCCCTGCGCTCCAGCATCCTCTGGACCGTGTCCCGCTCGTGCCTCGTGAGCCTTCCGTAGGCCCTCGGAACCGCCCTTGCGGAGCCGCTCTTCTTCTTTCCGGACATACCGTCCTCCGATCTCCCGGGGCCGGCCGATCCGGCCCTCAGGGTATCGGGTTCCCACATTCATCCGCACATGTACGGATGAATGTGGGAGGTGTTCGGATGAAGTTGATAATCAAGG
>NZ_JBQKGH010000053.1:0-585 GCF_052118905.1 Collinsella sp. LCP21S3_A3
CCTTTAAGCTGTCTGGGTTAGGAACAAATTCAATAGCAACCAATGTGTGTACTTGCTTTCTCGTTCGGTTTCCATTCTGATACAAGTCTACATATTTTCTTCCATCAGCATTAGTAGTCAGAACTAGTAGTTTAATTGCTGAGCTGTTTCTGTATTTTAAACTTCTTACATTACCTAAATTACTTACTTCATACTTACCTTCAAAATTAGTGATAGGCTTCCATGATTCTTCCATTATTTAGCCTCCTTAATGGACTTATTCTTGACCCCACGTTTAGAGTCTCCCTCAAACCTAATCATAACAGTCTTATCACGCATCCTATCATACAGACGTTCATCAAAGACTTGCTCCATATCAACTAGTGGGAGGTTGCTTGTGTAGATTGTCGGAAGTCCTTTAACCATTCTGTAATTGATAATTTCATGCAAGTCTGCCCGAAACGCCTCTGTAGCTGATCGAACTCCTATGTCGTCTGCTACAAGCATTGGAGCAGCCTTTGCAACATCCATCTCAGCATAGTATTTTCTGGAGGCTTCTTCTGTAACGTCATAGGAAACTCCTTGTCTAGTGAAACGGTTACACAA
>NZ_JBQKGH010000054.1:0-552 GCF_052118905.1 Collinsella sp. LCP21S3_A3
TGTCTTTGCCGTCCCCGACATTGTGCCGCTGCCGCAGAATGTGGTGGATGGCTGCGAGGCCGTGCTCGATACGCTGTTCGACCTGACGGCGGCGGTCAAGGCCGTGCGCTAAAGGTATGCGCCGAGATCGATGACGGTGGCTTCGGAGTGGCCGCTTGCCTGGGTGCCGGCGCGCTCGGCGATCTGGGCGCCGATGCCGTGGCCGTCGGCTGCGGCATTCCGCTCTCCGGCGTCAATGATCTCAATTTTGATATCGGGATACAGGGCGAGGGCCTTGTGGATGCCAAGTATGCGCAGGGCGAGCTGCATGAATGCCTCCCTGTCCGTAACGGTGATTTGGCGTGGCACTCTTCGCGTTTCCCAAGATAAAACCTGCCAAAATAAACCTGTCCCTTTTTGGTAGGTTACTGGTTCATATTGCCGTGGATGTAGAGGGTGACTTCGGGGGAGATGTGGGCGCAGCCCAGCTCGCGCAGCGCGGACTCGATGGCGGCGGGCAGCGGGGTCTTGCCCTCGGCATTGACGGTAGCACCGCCGAGAGCGGCAATCTTG
>NZ_JBQKGH010000055.1:0-545 GCF_052118905.1 Collinsella sp. LCP21S3_A3
CACTCGACGCGGGCGAGCTCGGAGACCGCCGAGGCGGTGCAGCGGACCGCCAGCCACGCCACCCAGTCCTCGAAGTCGCGCGTGAAGCGCGCCCCGTGCCGCGCCCAGGGGACGGCCTCGGTGCGCACGCCGTGCTCCGGGCAGCGCACCCTGCAGGGCGCGTACTCCAGGTAGCAGGCCGAGCGCGCCAGGTCCATCGCCCTCCACAGCCTGGGGGCCCCGCGGTTCGCCATGTCGTAGAAGTCGCAGGCCCTGCCGCATACGGGGCAGCGGCGCTGCTCGCGCTTGTAGGGCCGGACGCTCACGACGATGCGCTCGGCCTCGATGCGCGCGCCCAGGACGACCGTGCGGGCCAGACCGAGGGCGAGAAGTAGTAGACTCTTCATGCGTCACACCTCTTCGGTTGTCTGAATTTGGCTTAGCAATCATAGGCGGATGACGCGGAAACGGCCCCTCCCGGGGCCGTTTCAGTTCCAGATCGTTGTTTTCGCCCGCTGAGCTGGGCCTATGCCGGAATCTCTCCCACAGAAACCACCGAAGAG
This sequence comes from Collinsella sp. LCP21S3_A3, assembly GCF_052118905.1. NCBI lineage: Bacteria > Bacillati > Actinomycetota > Coriobacteriia > Coriobacteriales > Coriobacteriaceae > Collinsella > Collinsella sp. LCP21S3_A3. The sequence continues at coordinate 543 of NZ_JBQKGH010000055.1, forward strand.
CCA
>NZ_JBQKGH010000056.1:0-539 GCF_052118905.1 Collinsella sp. LCP21S3_A3
CCGGCGGCTGCGAGAAGGGCTACTACCTCGCCGACTGCTTCGGCCTGCGCCTGCTCAACCGCCGCGGCTGCTTCCCCAAGTTCGACCTGTTCATCGAGCAGACGAAGGACGTCTGGAAGGACTTGCTCGACATCCGCAAGCGCTTCGAGCCGCGCGCCGAGGAGATCGCCAGGAAGTACGCGCTGGCCGACTACACCATGTTCATCGGCTCGGGGGCCCTCTGGGGCGAGACCATCCTGTACTCCATGTGCCTGCTCGAGGAGATGCAGTGGAAGCGCATCCGCCACATCACCTCGCACGACTTCTTCCACGGCACGCTCGAGCTGCTCGAGCCCGGCGTCCCGGTGTTCCTGTTCATGGGCGAGGACGAGTGCCGCGCCCTCGACGAGCGCGTCCGCGCCTTCCTCACCAGCGGCGTGACCGGCGACGAGGACTACGTCATCATCGACACCGCCGAGTACGCGATCCCGGGCCTGGACGACGACTTCCGCGTCATCGTGTCGCCGTGGATCCTGTCCGTGCTGACCACCGACCGCCTC
>NZ_JBQKGH010000057.1:0-534 GCF_052118905.1 Collinsella sp. LCP21S3_A3
GAATGAGGGTGCCATCGGTGCCGCCGGTGAGGGCGAGTCCGATGGGGTTGGTTTCATTGGCGGCCACGCATCCGTCAACAGCGGTCACGACATGCTGCCCAGCGGTCACGGCGCCCTTCGCCTTGACGAGTTGGACGTGTCCGCGCAGGTGCACGACGACCTTGGACTCGGCGGCGGCGCTGTGGCCTGCGACGCCGATGTACTTGGTGGACGCGCCGGACGTGGCGGCGACTCGACGGTCACCGGTCACCTCGACGCACTGTCCGCCCTTGACGGCTGCTGACGCCGTGAACGTGACGGTCTGGCCGGGCTTGAACTGGGGCAGGTAGTCGCTCATCGCGTCTCCTCCTTCGGGTAGTAGCGGGCGTACTCGGCGTCGGCAGCGGCCTCGACCGATCCGGCGTGCCCGATCTCAGACATCGGGATCGTGTTCGGGGCCAGCGAGGCGAGGATCGCGGAAGCGCCCTCCTCGTCGGCATTGAGTTGCGCCAGCCAGTGGTCGCGGCGGGCGGGCGCGATACGCCCCTCAGTGAT
>NZ_JBQKGH010000058.1:0-491 GCF_052118905.1 Collinsella sp. LCP21S3_A3
GACATGTCGAAGCTGGAGGAGATGGACGAGCTGAGGGGAAAGGCGGAGGGCTAGAAGAGGACGGGGCGGGAGACGACTAAATCAATTTGCGAAAGAATCTTGACGGTACCACCTCGAGAGTCCGGTCCGGCGGCAGAACTCTGCAAGGTTCAAGGTGCGAAAGTCCAATTCGCCGCCGTAGTCTTCGTTCATTTCTTCAAGAGCCTTGTCTATAATCTCCTGAAGGCCATTGCGTGTTTGTATGTCCATAATCCTCCTAACACTGGTGTATTGGCGTTATCCAGTTTAGGACCGACTACGGTGCGCAGTGGCTATTTTTATTCGGCTGGGATTGGCTAAATAGTTGCGACCCTGGTTGGCTAAATTAACCCGACGCTAACAGAGGGCCGGCTCGCGGCTGGTCAGGGCCTGGGAGCTCAAGGAGGACCTGCGGGCCGTCTTCCGGGCAGCCGACGGCTCCGAGGCCGCCGAGCTGCTCGACGACTGGATGC
>NZ_JBQKGH010000059.1:0-484 GCF_052118905.1 Collinsella sp. LCP21S3_A3
GGCCAGCGGTGCGAACGCCCCCCCCCCTAGCACCTTTTCGCTGATTACACAACAAGTGTGCAAGTTGAGTGTTCGCGTACGTGTGCGCGTACTTCGCCGCACCGTGAACACGTCACCATCCGTAATCCTTCCCGGGCACGAACCTAGCCTTGGGCTTGTTGGAGTTGACCGCGCCCGCGCTCCGGTTGCATGAGCGGTGCTCAATGCCGTTGTAGCCCGCTCGGTCGTCGGTATGCCCCAAGTCCCAAGCCGCCCAACAGGTTCCTTCACACTTGACCGCGGGGCACTTGGGCGCGTGCGGCTCGGGCGGGCTCAGCGGCCACTCATAGAAGACCGGGTAGCCGCAACGGGCGCACGGTACTTGCCCAGCGTGCTTGAGCTTGCGGGCTTCACGCTCACGCCGCTTCTTGTGCGCCAACCCGTAACCGCGTGAATCCCTATCGCTTCGGGGGTTCTTCTTGGGCCTCATGACTCAACGCTACCC
>NZ_JBQKGH010000060.1:0-469 GCF_052118905.1 Collinsella sp. LCP21S3_A3
GGTCCGGCGCGAAGCCGAACTTCAGCGAGATCGCGAGGAGGCACGGCATGGACCGGCACACGGTCGCCAAGTACTGGCGGGAGGGCGAGTCCGCCGCCGACGGGAGGTCCGCGAGGGGCAGCGCCTTCGACCCGCTCGAGGAGGTGATCCGCGCGAAGGCCCAGCTGCCCGGGATGACCAAGATGGCCGTGTACGCGTTCCTGCGCGAGGGCCGCGGGGAGGGGCTGCCCGGGTACGGCGCCTTCACCGCGTGGTGCCGGGCCCGCGACGTGCCCTTCGGGGGCGCGGGCGGCCGCGAGCCGCACCCGCGGTTCGAGACGCCCCCGGGCAGGCAGCTGCAGTTCGACTGGAAGGAGGACATGAGGCTCGTCGACTCGGAGGGCGAGGTCTTCGAGTTCAGCGTGTTCACCGCGACGCTCGGCTACTCCCGGAAGCACCGCTTCATACCGGTCAGGAGCCGCACGCTCGA
>NZ_JBQKGH010000061.1:0-418 GCF_052118905.1 Collinsella sp. LCP21S3_A3
GATCTAATGTGACAGGCCGCGGGGTGCCACATTAGATCATGTGTGCGATATTTTTCTGGTGCTTGTTCGAACGCCGCGCACCCTTGCTTGACTACACTGACCTCATGTCTGATCGCAGCGCCGCCGAGTGGGCGTACCGTGTCCTGCTAGCCCTGTCGGGCGCCCTCCTTGGCCTCTACGTCACGGCCACATGGTGGCCATCTGACCGCCTACGGATGACTGACAGCCTGACTGAGGGCGGGTCGCTTCTCGTCTCACTCGCTGGCTTGACCTTCGCTGCGGGATGCGCCGTGTGGGCGTTCACTCCCGCTCGTCGGGACTAGCTCAACCAAGGCGACACAAGACCGAGACCGACAGCGATCCGCGATCCCTGCGCGGTGTTGCAATCGGCGTGAGCTGGTGCCCAGTTGCTCTGCTC
>NZ_JBQKGH010000062.1:0-413 GCF_052118905.1 Collinsella sp. LCP21S3_A3
GCGAGCGGGCGAGCGCGCCGGCAGGCGGGCGAAGCCGGTGCGGATCCGCGAAGCGGATGCGCGGAATCCTATACGCCGCACCAATTGACTTTAAAGCTCCCGGCAACGGGGCTTTTCTTTTTTGGAAGCCATGCATGGATTCGAACCTCGGTCGAGGCGCAAGCAGCATAATCACCACATCGTAAAATTTTTTCAAATTGTCGCTTGACCCGTCGGGGCCTCGCGTGCATAATAATCCGTGCGTTGCGGCGTTACCTCAGCTGGATAGAGGGTCTGACTACGAATCAGAACGTCATAGGTTCGAATCCTATACGCCGCACCAATTGACTTTAAAGCTCCCGGCAACGGGGGCTTTTCTTTTTTGGAAGCCATGCATGGATTCGAACCTCGGTCGAGGCGCGAGCGTAAAGAAA
>NZ_JBQKGH010000063.1:0-400 GCF_052118905.1 Collinsella sp. LCP21S3_A3
TCGTGAACGCCGTGATGGACGCCGAGGCCGACCAGCTCTGCGGTGGCGGGGCGGACAGCCGAAACGGCTACCGCGAGAGGTCGCTCGCCACCTGCGTCGGCACGCTGACGCCGCGCATCCCCAAGCTGCGCTCCGGCAGCTTCTTCCCGGAGGACGTGCTCGAGCGCTACCAGCGCGTCGACCGCGCCCTCGTGGCCGCCGTGGCCGAGATGTACGCCACGGGCACGAGCACCCGCAAGGTGCAGAGGGTGGCCGAGAAGATGGGCGTCTCCAGGCTCTCGAAGGACCAGGTGAGCGCAATCGCCTCGAGCCTGGACGCAGACATCGAGGATCTGTGCGGAAGGCCGCTCGACGGCTCGCCGGTGCCCTACGTCTGGCTCGACGCGACCTACGTCAAGTG
>NZ_JBQKGH010000064.1:0-330 GCF_052118905.1 Collinsella sp. LCP21S3_A3
CCCCGTATGGGTCCCCTCCCCCGAGGTCGAAGGCATCAGGGACCTCGCCGGCGCCTACGACGGGGCGACCGCGCGCCTGGCGACCGCCAAGCAGCGGCTGCTCGCCTTCCTCGCAAAGCGGGGGTTCGTCTACGGCGGCACCACGCCCGCCGGCAACCCGAGGAAGTACTGGACCTACGACTTCCTGAGGTGGCTCGACAAGGTCAGGCCGGAGGACGATGTTAGCGCTAATCTAAAATTGACCACTTTCGCAAACGCATCTCGCCGAATGCGCTAACGCGCTTTCGCCGACCCCGCTAACGTACTTTCACCAACTGCGCTAACGGAACT
>NZ_JBQKGH010000065.1:0-327 GCF_052118905.1 Collinsella sp. LCP21S3_A3
CCGTCGAGGGGGCCCGGGAGGACTCCGCCTGCCTGCTCACGCTGCTGCACCGCCCCAGCAGGCTCCAGCTCGCGCTGCCGCTGGAGGAGAAGACCGCCGGGTGCGTCGCGGGCGCCCTGGAGGGCGTCCGGGCCATCCTCGGCGCCGACGGGACGCGCCGCGTGTTCCGCGCCGTCCTCACCGACAACGGCGCCGAGTTCTCCGACGAGGCGGCGGTCGCGGCGCTGCTCGGCGAGGGGCCGGGCGAGACGAGGCTGTTCTACTGCGACCCCAGGCGCAGCGACCAGAAGGGCGCCTGCGAGCGCAACCACGTCGAGATCAGGAAGC
>NZ_JBQKGH010000066.1:0-325 GCF_052118905.1 Collinsella sp. LCP21S3_A3
CCCCGTATGGGTCCCCTCCCCCGAGGTCGAAGGCATCAGGGACCTCGCCGGCGCCTACGACGGGGCGACCGCGCGCCTGGCGACCGCCAAGCAGCGGCTGCTCGCCTTCCTAGCAAAGCGGGGGTTCGTCTACGGCGGCACCACGCCCGCCGGCAACCCGAGGAAGTACTGGACCTACGACTTCCTGAGGTGGCTCGACAAGGTCAGGCCGGAGGACGATGGCGGGGTTCGGACGCTCGCCGCCCTGAGGAACGAGGTCGAGGCCGCGGCGGAGGCCCGGGCGGACCTGCTCTCCGAGTACAGGGCCGCCGTGGATGCCAGCCCG
>NZ_JBQKGH010000067.1:0-323 GCF_052118905.1 Collinsella sp. LCP21S3_A3
CCGCTATGGAAATCTTATCAGACCCGACGCCGGACATGCTCGCTATGCCCCGTTTCGACGACGGCGCCATCGATATGCAGGAGCTGCTTCGCAGACTCGCCGAGCAGGTCGATCGCGTCGAAAATGTTGGTGTAAGGGTGACACCCTAGCGCTCGTTTAACGAAGAACGGCCTTCGTCCTAGAATCTGAAATCACCACAACAACAGGTTCTGGGAAAGGACGAAGACCGCTATGGAAATCTTATCAGACCCGACGCCGGACATGCTCGCTATGCCCCGTTTCGACGACGGCGCCATCGATATGCAGGAGCTGCTTCGCAGACT
>NZ_JBQKGH010000068.1:0-322 GCF_052118905.1 Collinsella sp. LCP21S3_A3
GCACAACAATTAACAAAGGCGACCGTCCACAAAGGGCGGTCGCCTTTTTTAATGCCCAAACAAAAAAAGCCGCTGGATGAGCGGTTTTTTGCACAAAAAGGTACAGGTTTTTGTAGAGGGGTATGGAGATGTGTCTGCTTGCGCAGCAATTTGCGTAATCTGGGAAAACGGCCTGAATTAACTCGTATAATGACCTGTGTCGAAAGATACGAAAACCTGTACTTTTGCGACTGCGCCTAGCTGCGAGCGAGAAGCCTGTTCTAAACGCCCCTGCATTTGCGTGCATCGCAAAGCCAAAAGAGGGGGCGAGAACATGGGACAG
>NZ_JBQKGH010000069.1:0-320 GCF_052118905.1 Collinsella sp. LCP21S3_A3
CAATCGCCTCGAGCCTGGACGCAGACATCGAGGATCTGTGCGGAAGGCCGCTCGACGGCTCGCCGGTGCCCTACGTCTGGCTCGACGCGACCTACGTCAAGTGCCGCCGCGGGGGGCGCGTCGCCTCCACCGCCGTGGTCACCGCCATCGGCTGCGATGCGGGCGGTCGGGGGCGCGTCCTTGGCGTCGACGTGGTTGACACCGAGTCCTACGACTCGTGGCTCGCCTTCCTGCGGGCTATCCGCTCGCGCGGGGCGGCGGGCGTGCGGCTCGTCGTCTCGGACGCCCACCCGGGGCTCGTCCGGGCGCTCGGCGAGGTC